>CANBXZ010000119.1 GCA_947373495.1 Acetobacteraceae bacterium | reverse complement strand
GCCGCCGGGGTGCTGGAGGAGGTGCGCATCCCCGCCCGCCTGACCAGCAACAACGGCGAGGTGCTGCGCCAACTGGCGCTGGCTGGCCACGGCATTGCGCTGCTGGACGACTATACGGTGCGCGACGAGGTGGCCGCCGGCCGGCTGGTGCGGCTGCTGCCGGGCTGGCAGGTGACCAATTCCGGCTTCGAGCACGGCATCTACGCGGTGTTCCGTCAGGCCAGCCTGCTGCCGGCCAAGACCCGCGCCTTCCTGGACTTCCTGGTGGAGGCGTTGCCCGGGGTGCGGTGATCAGCCGCGGATCAGCGGCTCGGCGATGCCTCGCGCGTCCAGCCCGGTGATGGCGAACAGCCCGCCGGCGCCGGGCGAGGGGTCGCGCAGCCGGTGGCTGGCGGAGATCGAGGTCACGAACAGTACATCCATCCCGGGGCCGCCGAAGTTCAGGCTGGTGGGGTGGCGCACCGGCATGGCGATGCGTTGCACCAGCCGCCCGCTGGGGTCGAAGCGACCGATCTCGCCGCTGCGCACCAGTGCCACCCACAGGTGCCCGGCCGCATCCACCGTGGCGCCATCGGGCGCGGTGCCCAGCGGCGCCAGGTCGATGAACGGTTCACGCCGGGCCAGCGGGGCGTCGCCATAGGCGAAGCGCCAGATCACCTGGCGCGGGCTGTCGGCCAGGTACAGCGTGGCGCCATCCGGGCTGAAGCAGGGGCCGTTGGCGGTGGTGATGTCGCCGGCCAGCCGGGTCACGCCGCCATCGGCTTCCAGCCGGTACAGCGCGCCCAGCGGGGCGGCGCCGGGGGCCAGGTTCATGTGCATGCTGCCGGCCAGGAAGCGGCCCTGGCGGTCCACCTTGCCATCGTTCAACCGCAGGTCGGGGTGCGCCACCGGCAGCCGTGCCAGCGGGGTGGTGCCGCCGCCGGCCAGGTCCAGCCGGTGAAAGCCATCGGCCAGCGCCAGCACCGCACCGCCGCCCTGGCACAGCCCGAAGCTGCCGATCGGCGCCGGCACCGCGAAGCTGTCCCGCCGGCCGCTTGCCGGGTGCAGGCGATGCAGCAGGCCGGCCAGGGAATCCACCCAGTAGAGGCAGGCTTCCGCTGCGCTCCAGACCGGGCTTTCGCCCAGCCGGTCGATGGTGCCGCCGATGCGGTTAATGGCAAGGGCCATGGCGCTACTCCAGCGTGATGTTCTTCTCGCGGATGATGCGGCCCCATTGCGCCATGTCCTGCGCCATCTGCCGGTGCAGCAGGTCGGGCGGGCCGGAGATCGGGCGCAGCGCCTCGCCCAGCAGGCGCTCGCGGATCGGCGCGCTTTCCATTGCCTTGCTGGCGGCGGCGTTCAACCGCGCCACCTGCTCCGGCGGGGTGCCGGCGGGGCAGAGCAGGGCGGTCCAGAAGCCGGTCACCAGTTCCGGGTAACCGGCTTCCTTGAAGGTCGGCACCTCCGGCAGCAGCGCCGCGCGTTCGGGGAAGGAAAGCCCGAGCAGGCGCAGCTTGCCGGCGCGGACATGTTCCAGCGTCGTGGTCGGCGCCTCGACGCTGATCTCGATCACCCCGGCCAGCAGGTCCGCGGTGGAAGGGCCGTTGCCGCGATAGGCCACGTCCACCAGGCGGATGCCCATGGCCTGCGCCATCAACTGGCCGAACAGGTGGCCGACGCTGCCGGTGCCGTTGGTGGCGTAGCGCAGCGGGTTGGCGCTGGCCTTGGCATGGGCGACGAAGCCGGCGATGTCCCGCGCCGGCAGGGCGGCGTTGATGGTCAGCGAAAGCGGGCCGTCGAACAGCAGCGCCACCGGGGCGAAGTCCTCCAGCCGGTAGGGCAGGGTGGGCCGCATCAGCACGTTCAGCGGCAGGCCCGCGGTGCCGCCCACCAGCACGGTCAGGCCATCCTTCGGCGCCCGTGCCACGGCTTCGGTGGCGATGATGGCGTTGCCGCCGGGCCGGTTCTCCACCACGATGGTCTGCTCAAGCGTCTGCGCCATGTGCTGCGCCACCAGGCGGGCGACGATGTCGGTCAGGCCGCCGGCGGCGAAGGGCACGACGAAGCGGATGCTGCGGGCGCCCTGGGCCCGGCCGAGGCCGGGCAGCGCCAGGCCGGAAGCCGCCGTCAGCAGGGCGCGGCGGGACATCGCGGACATGGGCCATTCCTCCGGGGCTTTGTTGCCGCCGAGACTGGGGCAGACCGACCGACCGGTCAATCGCGCCCCAGGCTTGTCGGCCGGCCTGCCCCGAGGATAGGCTGCACCCGACCGAGCGGTCAGTCGGGCCGTTTGGAGGCAGGAGGAGACGCCATGGCACCCCCGCAACGGCCAGCGCCAGGCGCTGGGCTGGAGGCGATCCTGCGGCCGCGCTCCATCGCCATCATCGGCGCCTCCCAGGACCCGACGAAGATCGGTGGCCGGCCGGTGCAGTTGCTGCGGAAGTTCGGCTTTCCCGGTGCGATCTACCCGGTGAACCCGCGCGCCGTCGAGGTGCAGGGCCTGCCGGCCTACCCCTCCATCGCGGCGCTGCCGGAAGCGCCGGACCTGGCCATCATCGCGGTGGCGGCCGAGGCGGCGGGCGAGGCGCTGGAAGCCTGCGCGGCCCGCGGCACCCGGGCGGCGGTGGTGTTCTCCTCCGGCTTCGCCGAATTGGGCGCCGAGGGGGAGGCGGCGCAGGCGCGACTGGGCGGCATCGCGCGGCGCACCGGCATGCGCATCCTGGGGCCGAACTGCCTGGGGGCGGTCAGCGTGGCGGAACGCAGCATCGCCACCTTCTCGATCGTGCTGGAAGGCAGCCTGCCGCCGGCCGGGCCGCTCGGCATCGCCTCGCAGAGCGGCAACCTGGGCAGCTACACCATGCTGCTGGCGCGGGAACGCGGCATTGGTGTCAGCCGCTTCCTGACCACCGGCAATGAATGCGACGTGGACATCGCCGACGCCATCGCCTGGCTGGCGCAGGATGACGCCACCAGGGTGATCCTCTGCGTGCTGGAAACCTGCCGCGACGCGCCCCGCCTGGTGGCGGCGCTGGAAGCGGCGCGGCGGGTGGGCAAGCCGGTGGTGGTGCTGAAGATCGGCACCACCGCGGCCGGGCAGGCCGCCGCTGCCTCCCACACCGGCGCCCTGGCCGGCTCCGACGCGGTGTTCGACGCGGTGTTCGCCCGTACCGGCGCGGTGCGGGTGGCCAGCGTGGAGGCGCTGCTGGACCTGGGCCACGCCGCGGCGGTGCTGGCGGCTGGGTTGCCGCGCGGCCGCCGCACCATGGTGCTGACCGCCTCGGGCGGCTTCGGCGTACTGCTGGCCGATGCCGCCACCGCGGCCGGGCTGGCCCTGCCGGCCCCGGCGGCGGCGACCCAGCAGCGCATCCTGCAGGCGGTGCCGTTCGCCGCGCCGCGCAACCCGGTGGATGCCACGGCCCAGATGTCCAGCCGGCCGGAGATCCTGGTGGAGATCCTGGACGCCATCCTGGCCGACCCGAATTGCGACACGCTGCTGCTGCAACTGGCCTCCTCGCTCTACATCCCGCGGCTGCGCGACGTGTACCTGCCGGCGCTGCGGGCGATGCGGACGAAATACCCGGACAAGGCGCTGATGCTCTCGATCCATGGCCCGGCCGAGGCGATCGCGGAGTTGACCGCCATGGGCATTCCGGTGGCCGATGGCGTGGGCGCCGCCACCGCCACCCTGGCCGGGCTGTGCGCGCTGGCGGAGGCCCGGCGCACACCGCTGGTCGCCGCCGCAACGGTGCCGCCGGCCGCGGTGGCGCTGGATGCCGCGGCGCTGGGTACCGAGGCCGCGGCCAAGCAGGCCCTGGCCGCGGCCGGGCTGCCGGTGCTGGCGGAACAGGTGGTGGCCAGCGCCGCCGAGGCCGCTGCCGCCGCCACGGTGCTGGGCTTTCCGGTGGTGCTGAAGGTCGTCTCGCCCGACCTGCCGCACAAGACCGAGGTCGGTGGCGTGGTGCTGAACCTGGGCGATGCGGCGGCGGTGGCCCTGGCGCATGATGCCATGCTGGCCCGGGTGCGGGCCGCGGCGCCGGCGGCGCGCATCGCCGGTGTGCTCGTCTCCCCCATGGTACGGGGCGGGGTGGAACTGATCCTCGGCAGCAAGCAGGACCCGGTGTTCGGGCCGGTGGTGCTGGTGGGGCTGGGCGGCATCTTCGCCGAGGTGCTGCAGGACGTGGCGGTGCGCCCGGCGCCGGTTGACGAGGCCGGGGCCATGGCCATGCTGCGCGGCCTGAAGGCGTTTCCGGTGCTGAACGGGGCGCGCGGCCGGCCGAAGGCCGACCTGGGCGCGGCGGCCCGGGCGGTGGCGGCGCTGTCGCGCTTCGCCGCCCAGCATGTGGCCACGGTGGCCGAGGTGGATATCAACCCGCTGCTGCTGCGGGCCGAGGGCGAGGGGGCGGTGGCCCTGGATGCGCTGATCGTGCCCGTCGCGGCCAAGGCGGCGCAGGGAGGAACGGGACAATGAGCGGGAACGACCAACTGGCCCCGGCTGGCACGCTGGCTGGCACGCTGGCCGGCACGCTGGCGGGCATGCTGGCGGGGCGCGTGGCGCTGGTGACCGGCGCGGGCAACGGCATCGGCCGCGCCACCGCCCGCCACCTGGCGGCCATGGGCGCCACGGTGGGGGTGAACGACCTGAAGCCCGAATTCGTCGAGAAGGTGGTGGCCGAGATCACCGCCGCCGGCGGCCAGGCGATGGGCGTGATGCAGAACATCGCCACGCGGGAAGGCATGCGCGGCGCGGTGCAGGGCCTGGCGGAACGCGCCGGGCGCTTCGACATCCTGGTGAACAACGCCGCCTGGGTGCGCTACCAGGCGGTGCCCGACATCGCGCCGGAAACGGTGGAGCGGATGCTCGACATCGGCTTCAAGGCGGTGATCTGGGGTATCCAGGCGGCGGCCGAGGTGATGGACCCGGCGCGGGGCGGCAGCATCGTCAACATCGCCTCCACCGCTGGCCTGCGCGCGGTGCCGAATGGCATCGTCTATGCCGGCATCAAGGCCGGGGTCATGGGCATCACCCGCGCCGCGGCGGCGGACCTGGGCGGCCGTGGCATCCGGGTGAACGCCATCGCCCCTTCAGCGGTGCCCACCGAAGGCACCGCGAAGCACCGCACCGCCGAAAAGGACGCCCGGCGCATCGCCCGCACGCCGCTGGGCCGGCTGGGCACGGTGGAGGACATCGCCCGCGCCATCGGCTTCCTCGCCTCCGACCAGGCCAGCTTCGTCACGGGCCAGGTGCTGGCGGTGGATGGCGGCATCACCAGCAGCAATATCTGATACCTGACGCACGCAGGATAAACCTTCGTGCCCCTCAGTCGCCGGGCGGGCCGCCTCCGTGGCCCTTGGCGATGCGGCATAAGTCGCGACCGCCATGCGGCGGCTCGGCCCGCAGGCTGCGGGCTGCAGGCCGGAACTTCGTGCGCCTGGTATGAAGCGCGGGGCGTTACCTCTCGGCGTAGCCGAAGGCGGCGGCGGGTTCGGCTGCTGTCTCGGTCCACACGCTCTTGGTCTGGGTATAGGCGCGCAGCGCGTCCAGGCCGGAGGAACGGCCGAAGCCGCTGCGCCCGAAGCCGCCGAACGGCGACATCACGCTGATGCTGCGATAGCCGTTGATCCAGAAGGTGCCGGCGCGCACCCCGGCCGCCACCCGATGCGCCCGGCCGACATCGCGCGTCCAGACCGCGCCGGCCAGGCCATAGGGCGTGGCGTTGGCGATCTCCACCGCCTCTTCCTCGTGGTCGAAGGTCAGCGCGGCCAGCACCGGGCCGAACACCTCCTCGGTGGCGATGGTCGCCGCCGCGCCGACGCCGTCCAGGATGGTCGGGGCATAGTAGAACCCGCCGGTCGCGCGCAGCGCCGCCGGGCAACCACCGCCGGTCGCCAGCCGCGCCCCGGCTGCCTGCGCCGCGCCCACCATCTCGGCAATGCGGTCCCACTGGCGCCGGTTGTTGATCGGGCCGATCTGCGTTGCCGGGTCGGTCGGGGCGCCGACGGGAATACGGGCGCTGGCCTGCGCCAGCCGTTCGATGAAGCGCGCCTGCACGCCGCGCTGAACCAGCAGGCGGGAACCGGCGACGCAGCTTTGCCCGGCGGCGCCGAACACCGCCGCCTGGGCGCCAAGCAGGGCGCGGTCCAGGTCGGCATCCTCGAACACGATGTTCGCCGACTTGCCGCCCAGTTCCAGGATGCAGGGCACGATGTTGCGCGCCGCCTGCGCCGCGATGGCGGCCCCGGTGGCGGCGGAGCCGACGAACACCACCAGCCGGGTATCCCGGTGCCCCACCGCCGCCGCGCCGGTGGTGGCCCCCGCCCCGGCCAGCACCGAGACCAGCCCCTTCGGCAGCCCGGCCTGGTCGCACAGGGCACCGAGCGCCAGCGAGGTCAGTGGCGTCAGCTCCGACGGCTTCAGCACCGTGGCGTTGCCGGCGCAGATGGCCGGCGCGATCTGCCAGCCGGCGGTGAAGATCGGCGCGTTCCAGGGCGTGATCTGCACCACCGTGCCGAGCGGTTCCGGCCGGGTATAGTTCAGGTGGCTGGTCGGGACCGGAATGACCTCGCCATGCAGCTTGTCGCACCAGCCGGCGTAGTATTCGAACATCTCCGCCACCTTCAGCACCTCGCCGCTGGTGTCACGGATCGGCTTGCCGGCGGTGAGGGTTTCCAACTCGGCCAGGGCGGCGGCGTTGGCGCGCACCAGGCGGGCCACCTCCCACATGGCGCGGCCACGGTTGGAGGCGGTCATCCGCGCCCAGGCGCGTTGCCCCTCGCGTGCCGCCGCCATGGCGGCCTCCACCACCGTGGCGCCGGCATCGGCGTAGCTGAGGATGACCTGGCCATCGGCGGGGTTCACCAGGTCCAGCGCGGCACCGGTGCCCGGCAGGATCTCGCCGGCCACCAGGCTGCCGACGGCGCCGCCGGGCAGCAGCCCGGCCAGCAACTGCGCCACCCGGGCGGCGGTGGTGATGCTGGGGTCAGCCATGCCGGCTCTCCTTGGCGCTGCGATGGTCGGCCATGCGGGTGAAGTCCTCGGTGTCGGCGATCGGGCTTTCGGCCCATAGCCGGGCGACGGCGGTGCTGAGCGGCAGGGTGGTGCCGGTCTCGCGCGCCAGTTCGGCGGCCAGGCCGACATCCTTGCGCATCAGCCCGGCGGAAAAGCCGCTGTCGAAGCTGCCGGGCAGCACCCAGCGTGGCAGCATCACCTCGCTGATGGCGCTGCGGCCGGTGGCGGCGTTGACCACCTTCAGCACCGCCTCGGCGGGCAGGCCGGCCGCTTCGGAAAGCCGCATCGCCTCCCCGGTGGTGATCAGGTGGGCGGCGACCAGCATGTTGTTCACCAGCTTGGCGATGTTGCCGGCGCCGGAGGGCCCGACATGCACCGCCTTGGCCGACAGCGCGGCGACCACCGGCTGCACCAGCGCCAGGTCGGCCTCCTCGCCGCCGATCATCATGGTCAGCGAGCCCTCGGCCGCGCCGGAGGGGCCGCCGCTGACCGGGGCGTCGAGCAGCCCGTGCCCGGCCTCGGCCAGCCGGGCGGCAAGGCGGCGGGAGGTGCCGGGGTCGGAGGTGGAGGTGTCGATGACCACCACCTTGCGGTCGCGCCGTTCCAGCAGGCCGCCGGGCGCGGTGACCACCGCCGCCACGTCGCGGGCATAGGGCAGGGAGAACACCAGCGCGTCGGCGCCGCGCAGCACCTCGGCCAGGGTGGCACGGAAGCTGACGCCCGCGGCCTCGGCCGCCAGGCGCCGCGCCGGGCTGATGTCGTGGCCCAGCACGGTGAAGCCGGCCGTGGCGAGCGTGGCCGCCATGCCCAGGCCCATGTTGCCAAGGCCAACCACGCCGACCGTTCGGATTTCCATGCCGCACCCTGTCCTTCATGCCGGGGCCAGCATTGGCCACCGCCCCACTGGCCACAAGCCGGGGCATTGCCCCTCGGCTTGTCATCATCAGATGATATGATTAAACATCCGGCCGTCCAATGAACAAGCTCAAGAATCTCCACGGCCAGGTTACCGAGGCCATCGGTCGCGCCATTCTCGGCGGCGAATGGCCGCCCGGCGCCGCCCTACCCACCGAGGATGCGTTGGCCGCGCGCTACGGCGTCAGCCGGTTGTTGCTGCGGGAGGCGATGAAGTCGCTGGCGGCCAAGGGCATGGTCTCGGTGCGGCCCAGCGCCGGCACCCGGGTGCTGCCGCGGGACCGCTGGCAGTTGCTGGATGCGGATTTGCTGGACTGGCACCTGGGGCTGCCGGTGGCGCCGGGCTTCATCGCCGACTTCCTCGACCTGCGCCGCATGATCGAGCCGCAGGCGGCGCGGCTGGCGGCGCAGCGCGCCACGCCGGCCCAGTGCGCCACGCTGCGCGAAGCCTACCAGCGCATGGCCGCGGCGCTGGATGGCCAGGGTGACTACGTCGCCGCCGACATGGCCTTCCACGCCGCGCTGCTGGCCGCGGCGCAGAACCGCTTCCTGCATCAACTGGGTACCGCGCTGGAAAAGCTGCTGACGCTCAGTACCAGCATTTCCTGGCGCTACCCGGATGCGGCGCGCGGCAGCCTGCCGCTGCACGCCGCGCTGCTGGCGGCGGTGGAGCGCCATGAGCCGGAGGCCGCGGCGGCGGCCATCACCCGCCTGATCGAACGCCACGAAAACCACCTGCACGGCATGATGCAGGCCCAGCAAGGAACCACCGCATGAGCAACCTTACCCGCCGCGCCGCACTGGCGGCCGGCCTGGCACTGCCGGCGCTTGCCCAGGCGCAGGCCCCCGCCTGGCGGCCGACCCGGCCGATGCGCTTCATCGTGCCGTTCACCCCGGGTGGCTCTTCCGACATCATGGCGCGGCTGGTGGCGGAACCGCTCTCGGCCCGGCTTGGCCAGCCGGTCATCATCGAGAACCGGGCCGGCGCCGGCGGCAACCTGGGCACCGAGATGGCGGTGCATGCCGAACCGGATGGCCATACCTTCGCCCTGGTGACGGTGGGCACCGGCGCCATCAACTACGCGCTGTACCAGCGCATGCCGTACAAGCCGGAAGACCTGGCCGCGGTTTCCAACATCTGCACCGTGCCGAATGTGCTGATGGTGGCGAACAATGTCCCGGCGCGCAGCCTGGCGGAACTGGTGGCGCTGGTGAAAAGCCAGCCGGGGCGGTTCAACTTCGGCTCGTCGGGCATCGGCACCAGCCTGCACCTGACCAGCGAGATGCTGAAGGCCAGCCAGGGCCTGGACATGACGCATATTCCGTTTCGCGGTGCGTCCCAGATGCTGCTGGAAGCCGCGGCCGGCCGGGTGGAGATATTGGTGGACAACCTGCCTTCCGCCCTGCCGCAGATCCGCGACGGCCGGGTGCGGGCGCTGGCGCTGACCGACAGCCGCCGCAGCGCCTCCCTGCCCGACCTGCCGACCACGGTGGAGGCGGGCTTCCCGGAGATCCAGGCGGTGGCCTGGTTCGGCATCGTGGCCTCGGCCCGGGTGCCGCAGCCGGCCATCGCCCGGCTTTCGGCCGAGGTGCAGGCGATCGTGCAGGAGCCCGGCTTCCGCGCCAGGCTGGCCGAGCAGGGCGCCGACCCGGTGGGCAATACCCCGGCCGAATTCGCCGCCTTCATCAGGACCGAAATCACCAAATGGGGCG
Organism: Acetobacteraceae bacterium; assembly: GCA_947373495.1. GTDB lineage: Bacteria > Pseudomonadota > Alphaproteobacteria > Acetobacterales > Acetobacteraceae > CAIMOR01. The sequence goes on along the minus strand of CANBXZ010000119.1, from coordinate 1,943 downwards.
AGGTGGTTCGCCGCGCCCAGGCCAGCGCGGAGTAAGCCGGATGCTCGACCTCAATGCCAAGCGGGTGGTGGGCCCCGCGGTGCGCCTGCACCCGAACGACAACGTGGTGGTGGCCCGGATGCCGATCGAGGCCGGGACGGCGTTGCCGAGCGAGGGGGTGACCGCGCTGCGGCGCGTGCCCGCCGGCCACAAGCTGGCGACCCGGGCGATTCCGGCCGGGCACCCGGTGCGCAAGTATGACGTGGTGATCGGCTTCGCTGGCGAGGACATTCCGGCCGGTGGCTATGTCCACACCCATAACTGCGTGATGGGTGAGTTGCAGCGCGACTATGCCTTCGGCGCCGACTACCGCGCGGTGGAAATGGTGCCCGAGGCCGAGCGCGCCAGCTTCCAGGGCATCGTGCGGCCGGACGGGCGGGTGGGTACCCGCAACTACCTGGTGGTGGCGGCCACGGTGAACTGCTCGGCCAGCGTGGTGCGGGCGGTGGCGGACTGGTTCACCCCGGAACGCCTGGCCGACTACCCGAATGTGGACGGCGTGGTGGCGCTGAGCCACGCGCTGGGCTGCGGCATGGAGATGTCCGGCGAGCCGATGGCGCTGCTGCGCCGCACGCTGGTGGGCACCATGCAGAACCCCAATGTGGCCGGTACCGCGCTGATCGGCCTGGGCTGCGAGCGCAACCAGGTCTCCACCCTGATGGAGGCGCATGGCCTGGTGAACGGGCCGATGCTGCACCCGATGGTGATGCAGGATGTCGGCGGCACGCGCAAAAGCATCGAGGCCGGCATCGCCGCGATCCAGGCGATGCTGCCCGAGGCCAACCGGGTGCGGCGCAGCACCGTTTCAGCCGCGCATTTGACCGTGGGGCTGCAATGCGGTGGCTCCGATGGGTTCTCCTCCATCACCGCCAACCCGGCGCTGGGAGCGGCGATGGACCTGCTGGTACGGCACGGCGGCACCGCCATCCTCTCCGAGACGCCGGAGATCAACGGCGTGGAGCATACGCTGACCCGGCGCGCGGTTTCTGAGGAGGTGGCCCGCAAGCTGCTGGAGCGGTTGCGCTGGTGGAAGGAAGAGTATGCGGTCGGGCGCGATACCCAGATCAATGGCCAGGTCTCCCCGGGCAATCAGGCCGGTGGGTTGGCCAATATCATCGAGAAGTCGCTGGGCTCCTCGATGAAGGGGGGCACCGGGCCGTTGATGGAGGTGTACCGCTACGCCGAGCCGGTGACCCAGAAGGGCTTCGTCTTCATGGACACGCCGGGCTACGACCCGGTCTCGGCCACCGGGCAGGTGGCGGGGGGCGCGAACCTGATCGCCTTCACCACCGGGCGGGGCTCCATGTATGGCTGCCGGCCGGTGCCTTCGGTGAAGCTGGCGACCAATACGCCGATGTTCCGCCGGCTGGAGGAGGATATGGATGTGAATTGCGGCCTGGTGCTGGATGGCGAGGCGACGATCGCCGAGATGGGCGAGATCGTGTTCCGCCACTTGTTGCAGGTGGCCAGCGGCGCCCGCAGCAAGAGCGAGGTGCTGGGCATTGGCAGCAATGAGTTCGTGCCCTGGCAGATTGGTATCGTTGGCTAGCGGGAGCGGGCGGAGAGGGGGCTGGGAGGCCTCCTCCGGCCCTGTGGTTGCCGGCCTGGTGGGGCGGAAAACAGAAAAAGGCGCTGCCTTGGCGCGGTGGGCGAAAAAAGGGGTTTACAGGGGCGGGCCCCGGACATAAAAGCCGCCTCCCGACGCTGACCCAACGGTCGCCGACGGGCCGCTGAAAAGCGGTTTTCCTTAAGAACCACTTCGGTGGTTACTGTGTTGGTTGGCTGATTTCATTCGGCCAGTTGGTGCTGCGGGAATGTTCTTTGACATTTGTATCAGGTCTCGATTGAGTATCTGCGAGAGCGGATGTTTTGTTGAGTGAAGAGTGTTGCTTGGTGATGTGCCA
>CANBXZ010000118.1 GCA_947373495.1 Acetobacteraceae bacterium | reverse complement strand
ATTGATGTCCACCAGCTTGTCGCACATGGCGGCGAAGACCTGGCGCGCGGCGACACTGCGGGAGAGCGTGGGGTCCAGCACATCCGGGTCGCTGGCGAGGCCGATGCGCAGGCTGGCCTGCCCCCAGGCGGGCAGGGCGGCCAGGCAGAACAGCAGGGGCAGGATGCGGCGCATGGGGGTCGTTTCCCTCGGGGTGGCCAGCAGCGTGGCGGCATTGAACGGCAGCATGTACGGGCCAAGGCAAGCAGGCGGGGCCGTGTTGCGCGCGGCAGGGCGAGCGTCCACGGTCCAGTATGACCATGTGAGAAGGAGTGTGGCCATGGCCGAACGACTGAACTCCGCCGACACGGCGCTGCGGGCGCGGGCGGCGCGGGTGATCCCGGGCGGCATGTGGGGCCACCTGAACGCCGCCAACCTGCCCGAGGGCTACCCGCAATTCTTCCGCCGCGCCGAAGGCTGCCGGCTGTGGGACGTGGATGGCAACCAGGTGGTGGACTTCATGTGCAGCTGGGGGCCGATCGTGCTCGGGCACCATCACCCGGCGGTGGACGCGGCCGCGCGCCGCCAGGCCGCGCTGGGCAGCACCATGAACGGCCCGGCCGAGGTGATGGTGGAACTGGCCGAGCAGCTCACCGCCATGCTGCCCGCCGCCGACTGGTGCCTGTTCGAGAAGAACGGCACCGACGCCACCACCGCCTGCGTCACCATTGCCCGCGCCGGCACCGGCCGGCGCAAGGTGCTGGCGGCGCGCGGCAGCTACCACGGCGCGGCGCCGTGGTGCTCGCCCTCGCTGGTGGGCGTGACGGCGGAGGACCGCGCCCACATCATCCACTACGACTATGGCGACCTGGCCAGCGTGGCAGCCGCCATGGCCGAGGCCGGGGACGACCTGGCCGGTGTGCTGGTGGCCGCCTTCCGCCATGACATGGCCCGCGAGCTGGAAATGCCGACGCGCGCCTTCGCCCAAGGGTTGCGCGCGCTATGCGACGCCCGGGGCGCCGCGCTGATTTTGGACGACGTGCGCGCCGGCTTCCGGCTGCACCTGGGCGGCAGTTGGGAGGCCTATGGCGTGCGGCCGGATTTCTCCGCCTGGAGCAAGGCGATCGCCAATGGCTATGCGCTTTCCGCCGTGACCGGGGCGGAGAAGTGGCGCGATGCCGCCAGCCGGGTGTTCACCACCGGCAGCTTCTGGGCCGAGGCGACCAGCATGGCGGCGGCGTTGGCGACGTTGCGCGAATTGCAGCGGGTGGACGGCCCGGCGCTGATGCAGGCCATGGGCGAACGCCTGCGCACCGGCCTGAGCATGCTGGCCGCCCGCTACGACGTGCCGGTGCGCCACAGCGGCCCGGCGCAGATGCCGCTGATGCTGTTCGAGGGCGATGCCGACTTCCGGCGCGGCAACGCCTTCTGTGCGGCGGCGCTGCGGGCGGGCGCGTATTTCCACCCGAAGCACAACATGTTCCTCAGCTGCGCCCATGGCGCGGCGGATATCGACCGCGGGCTGGAAGCGGCGGAGGCGGGGTTTCGGGCGGTTTCAGGCATGTAGCGCCCGGTCGGCCGGGGCGCTGGCGCCGCGGGCGTGAATCGGTCGCTCAGGCAGCGCCCGGTCGGCCGGGGCGCTGGCGCCTGGTCCGTGCCGGCGGCATCGCCGGGGCGGTGAAACAGCCTCTCCACCGAAGCCCAGGGCTCAGGCGTGCACCGCCGGCCGCCGGGCCGCCCAGGGGCGGGCCTGTTCCAGCAGGCTGCCCAGGCGCAGCAGGTCCATGTCGCCGCCCCAGGGGCCGATCAGTTGCACCGCCGTGGGCAGGCCGTCCCGCGCCAGCCCGGCCGGCAGGGTCAGCGCCGGGTGGCCGGTGAGGTTGAACGGGTAGACATAGGCGCTGAAGCTCTGCCGGGTGATGCCGCACTTCTGGCCGTTGATGACCACTTCCTCATTCGCCGCGTCGAAGTCGGCCGGCAGGGCGGTGCGGGCCAGGGTGGGTGTCACCAGCACGTCGTAGCGTTCCAGCAGCGCCTGGATGGCGCGGAACAGCGTGGTGCGGGCATATTGGCCCTGGCGGAACTCGGCCAGGCTGAACTGGCTGCCGCGTTCCACGAAGGCCAGCAGCGTCGGGTCCATCTGGTTGGCCCATTGGCCCAGGTGCTTCTGCATCGCGACCGCGTAGTTGCCCTGGTACATCACCCGGCCGGGCATCTCCATCCAGTCGATGGCGTCGGTCACTTCCTCCACCTCGGCGCCCAGCGCGGCGAAAGCGTCCAGGCTGGCCCGCGTGTCGCGCTCGAAGTCCGGGTCCAGCTGCGGGTTGGCGGCCAGGCGGATGAAGCCCACGCGCAGCCCGTGCAGGTCCTGCCCCACCAGGCGCGGCGAGACGCGGCTTTCCCGCGCCCCGGCCAGGGTCCAGGGGTCGCGGTTGCTCGGCCCCTGCATCACGCTCAGCAGCAGCGCGGCGTCGGTGACGCTGCGGCTCATCGGCCCGGCGTAGGTGTAGTTGCCGAAGGCGTCGCTGGCGGCTTCCCACGGCACCAGCCCCAGTGTCGGCTTCAGCCCCACCAGGCCGCAGCAGGCGGCGGGAATGCGGATGCTGCCGGCGCCATCGGTGCCGACGCCGATCGGCGCGATGCCCGCCGCCAGCGCCGCCGCCGCGCCGCCACTGGAGCCGCCGGAGGTGCGGGACAGGTCCCAGGGGTTGCGGGTGGTGCCGAAGCTGGGGCCATCGGTCAGCGCCTTGTTGCCGAATTCCGGCAGCCGGGTCTTGCCCACCAGAATGGCACCGGCCGCGCGCAGCCGGGTCACGATGATGTCATCGCGGGCCGGGATGTTGCCGGCGAAAATCGCGCTGCCATGGCTGGTGAGGATGCCGGCGGTGTCCAGCTGGTCCTTGATGTGTACCGGCACGCCATGCAGCGGGCCCAGCGTGGCGCCGGCCATCACCGCCTGTTCCGCGGCGTGGGCGGCGGCCAGGGCGGCTGCCTCCAGCACCGTCACGAAGCAGTTCAGCGCCGGCTGTACCCGGGCGATGCCGGCCAGCACGGCCTGGGTGTATTCCACCGGGGAAAGCTGGCGGCGGCGGATCAGCGCGGCGGCCTGGGTGGCCGAAAGCGTCAGCAGCTCGGTCATGCGCTTATCCTTCCAACGCGTCTCGGGCCCAGCCTAAGCTGAGCCATGTTCCGGGGCCAACCCGGCCGAGAGGGAGAGCGATGATGGTGGATTGGTCCAGGCGCGCCGTATTGGCCTCGGGCGCGGCGCTGCTGGCGGCGCCGCCCCTGGCGCGGGCGGCCGGCGGCACGCTGAACGTGGTGCTGGAAAGCGAGGCGGTGATCCTCGACCCCTATCTCACCACCGCCGCCATCACCCGCAGCTTCGGCTACCACGTGTACGACACGCTGTTCGCGATGGACGAGAAGGGCGCGATCCAGCCGCAGATGGTCGGCGAGTACAGCCGCAGCAGCGACGGCCTGACCTGGCGCTTCACCCTGCGCGACGGGCTGAAATGGCATGACGGCAGCCCGGTGACGGCAACGGACTGCGTCGCCAGCCTGCAACGCTGGGCGCCGAAGGACGCGATGGGCCGGCTGCTGATGGCCAGCGCGCATGGCTTCGAGGTGGCGGACCCGCGCACCATCCTGCTGCGGCTGCGCCAGGAATTCCCGCTGGTGCTGGAAGTGCTGGGCAAGCCGAACGCCCCGGTGCCGTTCATGCTGCCGGAACGACTGGCGCGGACCCCGGGCGACCAGCGGCTGACCGAGGTGTTCGGCAGCGGCCCGTTCCGCTTCCGCGCCGACCAATGGCGCCCGGGCAGCCTGATGGTGCTGGAGAAGAACCCGCACTACGTCCCGCGTGCCGAGGCGGCGGATTTCCTCGCCGGCGGCAAGCGCGTGCACATCGACACGCTGAACCTGCGGGTGATGCCGGACCAGGCCACCGCCGCCAGCGCGCTGATCGCCGGCGAGATCGACTACCAGCAATATTGCCCGTTCGACATGCTGCCGCGGCTGGAGCGGGCGCGGAATGTGAAGCTGATGCCGCTGGGCGGGCTGCACATGTTCCAGGGCAATTTCCGCCTGAACCACGAAGCCGCGCCGTTCAACGACCCGGCGGTGCGCCAGGTGATGTGGCAACTGGTGGACCAGGCCGCCATTCTGCAGGCCATCGGCATTCCCAAGGCGTTCCATGTGGAATCCTGCCCCGGCTTCTTCATGTGCGACGGCCCGCTGTACAGCGGCGCCGGGGCCGAGGTGTTCCGCTACAACGTGCAGGCCGCCAAGGCGGCACTGGCCAAGACCAGCTATGCCGGCCAGCCGGTGGTGATGCTGGAGGTCTCCGGCAGCATTTCCCAAACCGCCTCCATGGTGCTGGCCCAGGCGCTGAAGGAAGCCGGCTTCACCGTGGACCAGCAGGTGATGGACTGGGGTACCGTGCTGGCCCGCCGCGCCCGCAAGGAAGGCTGGAGCCTGTTCAGCGTGTACATGAACGGCATCGACATGATCTCGCCGCTCAACCACTTCTACGTCTCCAACACCTGCGCCGACTATCCGGGCTGGAGCTGTGATGCGCGGATTCCGCCGCTGCTGGCCGCCTTCACCCGCGCGCCGGACCTGGCGGCGCGGCGCCAGGTGACCGAACAGATCCAACGCCTGGCCTTCGAGCTGACGCCCAACGTCACCTGGGGCCAGTTCACCATCCCGGCCGCCTACCGCACCGACCTGAAGCGCCTGCCGCAGTCCAGCTTTCCGATGTTCTGGGAGGTGGAGAAATGATCTTCCGCCAATTGTTCGAGCCGGTTTCCTCGACCTACACCTACCTGCTGGCCAGCCGGCGCGGTGGCGAGGCGTTGATCATCGACCCGGTGCTGGAACGGGTGGACCGCTACCTGCACCTGATCCGCGAGCTGGACCTGAAGCTGGTGAAGGCGGTGGACACGCATCTGCACGCCGACCACATCACCGGCCTCGGCGCGCTGCGCGACCAGACGCAATGCATCACGGTGATGGGCGAGCAGAGCGGCGTGGACGTGGTTTCCATGCGGGTCGCCGATGGCGACACGCTGCGCGTGGAGGGCCTGGCGCTGGAGGTGATCTATACCCCCGGCCATACCGACGACAGCTACAGCTTCCACTGGGAAGACCGCGTCTTCACCGGGGACACGCTGTTGATCCGCGGCACCGGCCGCACCGATTTCCAGCATGGCGACGCCCGGGCGCAGTACGACAGCATCTTCAACCGCCTGCTGAAACTGCCCGACGAGACACTGGTCTTCCCGGCGCATGACTACAAGGGCGACACCGTTTCCACCATTGCCGAGGAACGCCGCTGGAACCCGCGGCTGCAGGTGGCCGACGCCGACGCCTATGTGGCGCTGATGGCCGGGCTGAAGCTGGCCAACCCGAAGATGATGGACGTGGCGGTGCCGGCCAACATGCGCCAGGGCTTGCAGCAGCAGGCCATGCTGGCGCGCGGCTGGGCGTTGCTGCCGGCCGAGGCGATGGCACAGTGCGGCCAGGCCGGCCTGGCGCTGGTGGACCTGCGGGAGGCCGAGGAACGCCGCCGCCACGGCAGCATCGCCGGTGCGCTGCACGTGCCCTATGGCGAGTTGCGCGACAGCATCGGCCCGGGCGGGCTGCTGCATGAACTGGCGATCAGCACCGGCCGGCGGCTGGTGTTCTTCTGTGCCTTCGGCGAACGCTCGGCCATGGCGGTACAGGCGGCGCAGGACCAGGGGCTGGTGGCGACCTGCCATATCCATGGTGGCATCGCCGCCTGGAAGCAGGCCGGCGGCACCACGGGGTGAACCGGGGCGGCCGTGGCCGCCCCCGGTCCGTTGCTTCAGCGCGGGTTCATCCGCACATGGCGCAGCTGGAAGAAGTTGTCCGCCGTCTGCACCACCTGTGCCGTGCTGCGCGCCGCCCACACCACCTGCTGCTGGTGCAGCGGGATCATGCCGGCATCGGTGTGCAGCAACCGGCTGGCCTGGCCGATCAGTTCCTGCCGCTGCGTGGCGTTGGTTTCCACCGCGATGCGGTCCACCAGCGCGTCGAAGGCGGGGTTGGAATAGCCGCCATTGTTGAACACGCCGCGGGCGCCGCTGCGGGTATAGGCCAGGCTGTTCAGCGCGTTGTGGGCGTCGCCGGTGGCCGGGGTCCAGCCCAGCAGGTAGAAGCTGGTGTTGTAGCGCGGCGCGTTGATCTCGGCGAAGTAGCGCACCCGGGTCTGCGCGTTCAGGGTTATCCGCACGCCGACGCGCGCCAGCATGTTGGTGATGGCGGTGCAGATCGCCTCGTCATTCACGTAGCGGTCGTTCGGGCAATCCATCGTCACGCCGAAGCCATTGGGGTAGCCGGCTTCCGCCAGCAGCCGTCGCGCCGTCTCCGGCTCATACGGGTAGCGCACGTCATCGGCCTCGCGGAAGCCGTTCACGCCCGGGCCATAGACCAGGCCGGTGGGGCGGGACTGGCCGCGCATGACGGTGCGTGCGATCGCCTGGATGTCGATGGCGTGGTAGAAGGCGCGGCGCACCCGCACGTCCTGGAACGGGTTGCGGCCCTTCACGTCGCTCTTCAGCAGTTCCGGCCGCAGCTGGTCCATGCCCAGGTAGATCGTCCGCAGCTCCGGCCCCTGGATGATGCGCACGCCCGGCGCATTGCCGATGCGCGTCACGTCCTGCGGCGGCACGGTGTAGACGAAGTCCACCTCACCCGAGAGCAGCGCCGCCACCCGCGTGGCGTCGTTGGCGATGATGTTCAGCTCGGCCCGTTCCACGTTGTGCGTGGGGGTGTCCCACCAGCCCGGGTTGCGTTCCAGCACGGTGCGGCGGTCGGGCTCGCGGCTGACCAGGCGGAACGGGCCGGTGCCCATGGCGTTGCGGGTGGCGAAATTTTCTTCCCGCGTGGTCAGGTCGGCCGGGCGGGTGGCGTTATGCGCCTCGGCCCATACCTTGGACATGATGGCCCAGTTGGTCAGTTCCTGGGTGAAGATCGGATTCGGCACGGTGGTCTCGAACTCCACCGTGTGGTCGTCCACCTTCCGCACTTCCTTCACCGAAGCGAAGATGGACGACATGTTGGAGCCCGGCGCACGGGTGCGTTCGAAGGAGAACAGCACGTCGTCGGCGGTGAAGGGCGTGCCGTCCGAGAACTTCACGCCGCGGCGCAGGTGGAAGCGCCACAGGGTGGGGGAAGGGTTCTCCCAGCGTTCGGCCAGGGCGGGTTCCACCTCCATGCGCGTGTTGCGGCGCACCAGGGGGTCGTAGATGTTGGCGTTGAAGGCCAGCAGGAAGGTTTCCTGCCGGGTGTAGGGGTCCATCGAGTTGACGTCGCCGTCATTGGCCCAACGGAAGGTCTGCGCCTGGGCGGCCGCAAGGGGCGCCAGCATGGTGCCGCACAGCAAGGTGGCGGCAAGGGCCAAACGTCGCATCAAGATCTCCCCGGGTTGCTTTCCCTGGGGGCAGGCTACGGGGCTTCGTGGCCGCCGTAAACGAGAACGGGGGCCCGAAGGCCCCCGTTGTTAGCATTCTGCATGGTGTGGCAGGTGCCGTTCAGGCGGCCCGCAGCGCGTGCGGCAGATCGGCCACGGCGGCGTCGATCAGCAGCGCGTCGGCATTGGCGTCCAGCTTCTCCGCGATCACCGCGCGGGCGGCGGCGGTGGCGATGTCGGTGGCGGTGTTGCGCACTTCCATCACCGCGCCGGCTTCGGCGGAGGCAATGCGGTCCAGCGCCATGCGTTCACGGCGCTTGGCGGCGGCTTCGGCTTCGGCGGCGGCAGCGGCGGCCACGCGGCCGGCTTCCGCCTTGGCGCGCACCAGCAGCTGCTCGGCTTCCGCCAGGGCCGCGGTGCGGTCGGCTTCGGCCTGCCTCAGCATGGCTTCGGCTTCGGCCCGCAGCGCCGAGGCTTCGGCCAGTTCGGCCTTCACCGCTTCGCCACGGGCGTCGAGCATGCCGGTCATCTTCGACCAGATGGTCTTGCCCAGCAGCGCGAAGAAGATGACGAAGCTGACGGCTTCCCAGAAATGCGGGTCAGCGAAGATGGAACCGTGCATCAGGCATGCCCCCTGGCGGCGAGTTCGCGGTCAACCGCGGCGTCGATGGCGCCACGGTCGGCGCCCCCGGCGATGCGGGCCACCACGGCTTCGGCGGTGTCGGCGGAAACCTGGCGCAGTGCCCCCAGCGCCGCGTCGCGGGCCGCGGTGATCTGGCGCTCGGCGGCGTCGATCTGCTGGGCCAGCTTGGCGTTCATCGCCTCGGTCTTGGTCGCCAGTTCATCCTGCGCCTGGGTGACCGCGGCCGCGATGGAAGCCTGGGCTTCGGCGCGGGCACGGGCCGTGGCGGTCCGATGTTGCGTCATGGCGGCGTCGGCGCTTTGCTTGGCAATGCGGGCCGCTTCCAGGTCGCCTTCGATCCGGTTGCGACGCACTTCCAGCACCCCGGCCAGGCGCGGCAGCGCCAGCTTGGCCATGAGGACGTACAGCACCCCGAAGATCACCAGCAGCCAGATGACCTGGCCAACCAGGTAGCCGCCCTGTTCAGGGTGGCCAAACGCCAGCTGCGGCATGCCCGTTACCGGTGCATGGCCCCCTGGCGCGGCGTGATCGGCCGCAAGGCTGGCCGCGGCAGGCAGCATCGCCAGCGTGGCAAGGGCGGCGAGCCGAAGGCTCTTGCTCATACCCGTCTCCTGAAAAAATGGGAAAGGGCGCAACGGCAACCCGCAGCGCCCCCCACACGACCATCATCCAGCGCCTGGTCAACCGGACCGCATGCCCAACCGGGTTGCACCGGCCTTCCGCCGCCAGAGTCCCCGCGCCAGCCACCCGGTGCCGAGGCACCGGGCCGCCAGCGCGGAAGGCGATATCAGGCGAACAGGATCAGGAAGGCGATCAGCAGGGCGAACAGCGCCACCGCTTCCGTCAGCGCGAAGCCCAGGATGCCGATGGGGAACACGGCGTCACGGGCGCTGGGGTTGCGGGCCACGCCGGTGATCAGCGCGGAGAAGATGTTGCCGATGCCCAGGCCAACGCCGAACAGCGCGATGACAGCAATGCCAGCCCCAAGGGCCTTAGCGGCAGCCACTTCCATTGTGGTATCCTTCCGTCTCGAAGATTGGTTAGCGTGAAGAAGACTGCGAACGTTCAGTGCAGATGCACCGCATCGTGCAGGTAGATGCTGGTCAGGATGGCGAACACGTAGGCCTGCAGGAAGGCCACGAGGAACTCAAACCCGACCAGGGCAACATTCAGCGCCAGCGGCAGCGTGGCGCCGATATACCCCACCACGCCCATGCCGCCAATCATCACCACGAAGGTGGCGAAGACCATCAGCATCACGTGGCCGGCCACCATGTTGGCGAACAGACGGACGGAGAGGCTGATCGGACGGGAGAGGTAGGAAATGATCTCGATGGGGATGATCACCGGGGCCAGCGCCGGCGGCGCGCCCTCCGGCAGGAAATAGCTGAAGAAGTGCGTGCCGTGGATCACCAGGCCAACCACCGTCACCAGCACGATCACCACCGCCGCCAGCGTGAAGGTCACGGCGATATGGCTGGTGAAGGTGAAGGCGTAGGGGATCATGCCCAGCATGTTGCCGAACAGCACGAACATGAACAGGCTGAACACGAAGGGGAAGTAGCGCTTACCCTCATCGCCGATCTGCGCCACGACCATGTCGTGGATGAAGCCATAGGCGCTTTCCGCCAGCGCCTGCAGGCGGCCCGGCACGATCGCGCCCTTCGCGGCGCCGGCCACCATCAACAGGGTGATGAGACCGACCGCGATCAGCATGAACAGGGTCGATTGACTGAAGTGCACGGCTTCGCCGAGCGCGCCGAGAGACGGCGTCAGCTCAAACTGGTGCAGTGCGTTGATCTTGCCCTCAGCGGCCACGTGCGGCTCCCCGGCTTGTTCAGCTTCAGTCCAACCGACGCTTGGGTGGGCTGAACATCCGATAGATGTTCAGCACGCCGGCACAGGCGCCCGCCACGAAGAACAGCAGGAAGAGCCAAGGCCAGGTGCCAAGCCAGCGATCCAGACCAACACCGATGCCAACGCCGACCACCAGGGCCGACACAACCTCGATGCCGGCACGAAAGCCGACGCCCCAGGAACCAGACGGAAGGCCGCCACGTCCGCCCGCAGGCTTGTCCAGACCTTGTTTGGTCCGGGCTTCCTGCAATCGTCGTTCGAAACCGTCGCGCTCGTTCAATACCTTGCTCCCCCACGGTTACCCGCCGGAAGGCAGGGGGCTCCTAAGGCGGGGAACCCATGGTGTCAATATACAGCGGGCGGTTCCGTGGCCAGGGAATGAGCCACCAGGCCCACAACGGTGCTCCAATCGCCCGGTTTCGGCTGCCGGAACAGCCTGGCGCTGGCGTACCAGGGGCTGTCGGCGCGGCCCAGCAGCCAGCGCCAGTCGGGCGCGCTGGGCAGCATCAGCCATACCGGCTTGCCCAGCGCCCCGGCGCAATGCGCCACCGCGGTGTCCACCGCCACCAGCATGTCGAGTCCCGCCAGCAGGGCCGCGGTTTCCGCGAAGTCCCGCAGCGCCGGCGCGTGGTCCACCAGGCCCAGCTGGCGGGCCTCCTCGGCATTGGGGCCGACCTGCACGCTGACGAAGCTGTCGCCGGCCATGCCGGTCAGCGCCAGCAGCGCCCGCACCGGGCAGGAGCGGGCCGCGTCGTTCGAATGCAGCGGGTTGCCGGCCCAGGCCAGCCCGATGCGCCGGGCGCCGGCGCGGCGGCGCGGCAGCTTCGCCTCCCACGCCGCGACTCGGGTGGGGTCGGGGCGCAGGTAGCCGGCGGGGCTGGGAATCGTCTCCAGCGTGGTGGCCAGCCGGTGCGGCAGGCTCATCTGGTCCACCCAGAAGTCGCAGGCCGGCAGCGCGCGGTCGCGCGGCACCACCCGGGCCACGCCGGGCGCGCCGGCCAGCAGCGGCAGCAGCCGGGCATCGCAGGCCAGCGTCACCACGGCGCCCGCCGCCGCCAGCGGCGCCAGGTAGCGGGCGAACATGATGGCGTCCCCCAGGCCCTGCTCGGCCAGTACCAGCAGGCTGCGCCCGGCCAGGTCCTCGCCCTGCCATTCCGGCTGGGGCAGGCGGCGGAAATCCCGGGCATGGGCCGGGTGGCGCTTGCGCCATTCATATTCGGCGAAGCCCGCCGGCAGGTGGCCGGCCAGCAACTCGGCAATGCCGAGGTTCCAATGCGCCTCGGCGAAGTCCGGCCGCAGCGCCAGGGCGGCCTGGCAGGCGGCCACGGCTTCGGGCAGCCGGCCGGCCTGGGTCAGCATGCAGCCCAGGCTGGCATGGGCTTCCGCCTGGCGCGGGTCGGCGGCGATGGCGGCCCGGCAATGCTGCTCGGCGGCTTCCGGCTGGCCCAGGGCGAGCTGCGCATTGGCCAGGTTCAGCAGCGCCTGGGCATGGCGAGGTGCCAGGGCGGCGGCCCGGGCCAGGGCGGTGGCGGCTTCCGGCAGCCGGCGCAGCGCCTTCAGCGCGGTGCCGCGCAGGTAGTGGGTCTCGGCCTGGTTCGGCGCCAGCCCCAGCGCGGTATCGGCGGCCTGCAGCGCCGCCTGGGGCT
>CANBXZ010000117.1 GCA_947373495.1 Acetobacteraceae bacterium | reverse complement strand
CGCGGCGCTGGCGTTCAACCGGTCGGACAATGTCACGGTCGGCAACGTCATCTCCGGCACCGGCACGCTGACGCAGGCGGGCGCCGGCAGGCTGACGCTGACCGGCGACAACACCTTTGCTGGCACCACCACCATCTCGTCCGGCACGCTGCAGGTGGGCAACGGCGGAACCTCCGGCGCGCTCGGCACCGGCAACATCGTCAACAATGCGGCGCTGGTGTTCAACCGGTCCGACAGTGTCGCCGTCAGCAATGTCATCTCCGGCACGGGTACCCTGACACAGGGCGGCGGCGGCAACCTGATCCTGACCGGCGCCAGCACCTATGCCGGCGCTACCCTGGTCAATTCCGGCCTGCTTTCCGTGAACGGTTCCATCGGTGGCTCCTCCGGCCTCACGGTCGCCTCCGGAGGCACCCTGGGCGGCATCGGCACGGTGCCGGGCGTCTCGGTGCTGGCAGGCGGCACCGTCGCGCCGGGCAACTCCGTCGGCACGCTGACCGTGGCCGGCAACCTGACGCTGGCAGCGGGGTCGGTGACCCAAATCGAGGTTCTGGGCGCGGCTGCCGACCGCATCAATGTCACTGGCACGGCCATACTGGGCGGCACGCTGCGACTGCTGGCGCAGGGTGGCGCCTATACGTTCAACGCGCCCTATACGCTTATCCATGCCGCCGCGGTCACCGGCAGCTTCGCCACGGTGACGACTCAAGGAAGCTTCGGCGCCGGCGTAACCGCTGCGGTAGGCACCACGGCCACCGAGGCGCAACTGGTGCTAACCCCGGCCGCGCTGGTGCCGGTTATCGCGCCCTCCGGCCCGGCGGGCCCCACCTTGAGCCTGGGGGGCAGCCGCAACCAGGTAGCGGTGGCGGCGGGGCTGGACCGCGCGCTGGCGGCAGGGGCTAATCTGTCCGCCCTGTTCCCGCTGTATAACCTGCCAGGGGCGGCGCTGCCGCACGGGCTGGACCAGCTTTCCGGCCAGGTGCACGCCGCCGCCAGCGGTGCGCTTGCCCAGGGCGCCAGCCAGTTCCTCGGCGCCATCCTGGACCCCGGGCGAGACGGCCAACTGGGCGGTGATGGCGGCAGCGACGCAGCGCCGGGCCGCTATTCCGTCTGGGCCACGGCACTGGGCTCCAGCATGAGGAACGGCACCGCTGGCGCCGGCACCAACTACGGCATCACCAGCAGCGGCGGGGTGGCGGCTGGGGCGGACTTGCGCCTGGCGCCCAACCTGGTGGCGGGCGCGGCGCTGTCCGCCTCGGGCGGGAGCACCCGGCTGTCGGACGGCCTGGGCCGGGCCGAGGCCAGCCAGTTGCAGGGCGCCATCTACGGCACCACCACCCAAGGCCCGCTCCGGCTTTCCGGCGCGGCTGCCTTCGGCGGTGTGGAGGTAACCACCAACCGCACCGCGCCATTCCTCGGTGCCGGCGACATCCGTGCCCACTACACCGGCCAGGGCGCCGCCACACGGCTGGAGGCGGCCTGGCCGCTGGTCGAGGCGGTGCCGCGGGTGACGCTGACGCCGGCTGTGGCCTTCCAGGGCAGTTGGTACCAGACGCCGGGCTTCCGCGAGACCGGTACCTCGGGCCAATCGGTTGCCACCCTGGCCGTGGCGGGGCGTGCCCAGGGGCAGTCGCGCGCCGAGGCCACGCTGCGCGCCGATACCTCGCTTACCTCCGCGCTTTCCGCCTTCGGGCGGGTTGGCTGGACGGCCTACCTGCAGCGCGACGCGGGCATGACGGCGCAGTTTACCGGCGTGCCCGGGGCGGGCTTCACCATTGGTGGCCCACGGCCTGACGCGCACGCGGCGCTGCTGTCGGCCGGCGTAGACTGGCGGGTGGCGGCCGCCATGACGGTGACGGCGCGGGTGGATGCGGAACTCGGCGCCAACAGCTACGCCATCAATGGTCGGGCGCGGTTCCGCTACGAGTTCTGAGGCCATTCGAGGAGCCGTCACCGGAAGACCTGGGCACAATCGGCAAGGTCTTCCCCAGCGCGTGCCGCTCGGGCACTCGGCCTCGGTCAGATGGGCGCGCCCATGGCGGAACGCCTGCTGGCGGAGGATGTGCTGCTGCATGTCTTCGATCCGCTGCCGGAGGCGATGGCGCCCTTCAGCGGCCGGAGCAGATCCTGGTCGTGTCGCGCGACATCACCGCCAGCCATGCCGCCGAGGGAATGATGCTCCAGCTGAATACCCAGTTGGAACTTATGGTACGAGAGCGCGCCAGGCTGCTGAGTGAGACTGCCGAGGAGTTGGCCAAGGAGATGCGCCGCCGGGGCTACCTCCTTCCTGTTGGGGGATGAGGACCAGCCGTTGCGCTGGCGCCTCTGCTGCGGGGCCGTGGAAGCTTGTGGTGCGGCCGTCAGTCGGGTGCTGCAGGCGCCCGCGCCGGCGCTGCCGGAGGAACGCGGCCGCCCCGGCTCCGGGCTGCTCGCCCATGTGCAGGTCTCGAAATACTGCGATGGCCTGCCGCCCAAGCAACGCCACGCCGTGCGCCTGGCCCGCAGCAAGCTGCTGCTGGCGGTCCGCGTCAGACCCGCGGGGTGAGCGCCAGCCGAAGCGCGGCGGCCAAACGGTCCAGCGCCGGGCCGGCGGCGCGCAGCAGCCGGCCCATCGGCAGGAAGCCATGCAACTGTCCGGGTACCCGCCACAGGGTCACCGGCACGCCAGCTTCCTCGGCCAGGCGGCGGCCATAGGCCTCGCCCTCGTCGCGCAGCGGGTCGTGGCTGGCGGTGAGCACGAAGGCAGGTGGCAAGCCGGCCAGGCTTGGCGCACGCAACGGCGCCACACGGCAGTCAGCCATCTCCGCCGGCATCTCCTCCGGCCCGCCCAGGTAGAGCCCGGCGAACCAGCGCATGGCCGCGGTTGTCAACGAATGGCCCTCGCCGAAATGGCGGTGGGAAGGGGTGTCCATCGCCAGGTCGGTCACGGGGTAGAGCAGCATCTGGTAGGCGATGGCCGGGCCGCCATGGTCCCGCGCGTGCAGGCAGACAGCGGCCATCAGGTTGCCGCCGGCGCTGTCACCGCCCACGGCCAGCCGGCTCGGGTCTATCCCCAGCGCCCTGGCCTGTGCGGCCACCCAGACCACTGCCGCCAGGGCGTCGTCGAAGGCGGCGGGGAAGCGGTGTTCCGGTGCCAGGCGATAATCCACCGCGACCACCACGCAGCCGCTGCCTTCGGCCAAGTGGCGGCACAGGCCGTCATGTGATTCCAGGTTGCCGAACACCCAGCCGCCGCCATGGGCATAGACCAGCGCCGGCGCGCCCTGCGCCGGGGCCGCGGCAGGGCGGTACAGCCGCAGCGGCACCGGGCCGTGCGGGCCAGGGCAGGAAAGCTCACGCACCTCCGCCACGGCCACGGGCGGCGGCGCCGAGAGCGCCCGCCCGGCCATATAGGCCTCGCGTGCCTGGGCGGGGGTCAGTTCGTTCCACGCCGGGCGGTTGGCGGCACGGGCGGCGGCCAGCAAGGCCGCGGCGTCGGGGTTCAGCATCATGGGTGGCGGTTCATCCCTGCTTTGCGTGGTGGTCGAAGCGTGGCACCGAACTGACGCCACCACGGTCATTGAAGGTGCTGGCCAAGGTCATGTCCACCTTGGCACCCTGGCGGCCAAAGGCCCCCGTCGGCCGGCGCGTTCCACTTGGCCCAGCGCCCGTTGGTGGTGGTTGAACCCAGGATCCGGCCCCTGGAGGACAATTGGTGTTCGCGGAACAGGCCGAATGGCATGGCCAAATCCTGCCGCCGCGTCTTTTGGCCGGGCTGCGCGACGGCGGCCGGCGAGGAGGATCTTTCCACCCGATGCAAAGCTGGCGCTTGCCTGTCTCTCCAGTAGCCCGCTACCGTCTGAGTTAACAAACGAGGCTGAGGGGGAGATGGAAACGCTGGAAACAATGCGTCTCTTCGTCCGTATCGCACAGTCCGAGTCGCTTTCGGCTGCCGGGCGGGCCTTCGGGCTCTCGCCCGCCTCCGTCTCTCGCCGCGTCAATGCGCTGGAGAGCCAGTTCGGCATCCGCCTGATCAACCGCACCAGCCGCCGCCACGCGTTGACCGAGGCCGGGCAGCTCTATCTGGACAAAGCCACCTGCATCCTGGCCGACATCGACGCCCTGGCTGGTCAGTTGAGCGAGCATCAGGTGCGGCCGCGCGGTCTGCTGCACGTGCACACCCGGGTGGCGATCGGGCAGCGTTTCCTGGCGCCGCTGCTGCCGGAATTCCTGGCCCGCTTCCCCGAGATCACGCTCAAGCTCTCGCTCACCGAGGAAGCGCGCGACCTGGTGGAGAACGGCATCGACATCTCCATCCGGCTGGGCAACGCGGCGGAACCGTTGCTGGCCATCCGCAAGCTGACGGACGCTTCCGAGCGCATCCTGTTCGCCAGCCCTGACTACCTGGCGCGCCACCCACCCCTCCAGGCGCCGGAGGACCTGATGCAGCACAACTGCCTTACCTGGCCGCTGGATGGCCGGCACGAGGACGGCCATGCGCTGTGGCAGTTCCGTGGCCCCGGCGGCGCGCGGGAGTTGCGCATCGCCGGCACGCTGCAGGCCAACAATGCCGAGGTACTGCGCGAGGCGGCGCTGGCCGGGCTTGGCATACCGCTGCTGCCGGTGTGGTGCGTGGCGGCAGACCTGGCCGCCGGCCGGCTGCTGCGCGTGCTGCCGGCATGGCAAACCACCCCCACCACCTTCGACCATTGCATCTACGCGGTATACCAACGGCATCGCCACATGCCGCCGAAGATCCGCGCCTTCGTCGACTTCCTGGCCCAGGGGCTGCGCGCTGTCGGCATGGCGGAGCCGGCCAAATGGCCGGTGGCGGCGGAATAGCCGGCATCCTTTCACTGGGTGCAAAGCTGCTGGTTGCCGGCCAACATTCCCAAGCCCGGCGCGATGACGCATGCTCCCCTTAGCCGAGGCGCGGAAAAGCGCCCACTGCATGAGGGAAGGGGACCAGGAGCGATGGACGAGCTCTCGCCGCGCCAACGCGCGTTGAAGGAGGAGTTCACCCGGGCGCGTGGCTATTGGAGCCCGACCTGGGACCAGGTGCTGTCGCTCGACCCCGAGTTCTTCGAAGCCTACATGAATTTCTCCTCGGTGCCCTGGCGCCATGGCGTGCTGGACCCGAAGGTGCGCGAGTTCATCTACATCGCCATCGACGCCTCCACCACGCACCTGCATGCCTCCGGCACCCGCGTGCACATGAAGAACGCGCTGCGCTACGGCGCGACGCAGCAGGAGGTCATGGAGGTGCTGCAACTCATCTCCGTGCTCGGCATCCACAGCATGACGCATGGCGTGCCCATTCTGGTGGAGGAGATGACCGCCGCCGGGCGCGGCGCCGAGTTGCCGCAGCCCGGCCAGGGTGGTGAACGCGAGGCCAGGCTGAAGGCGGAGTTCACCGCCGCGCGCGGCTATTGGTCGGAACTGTGGGACCAGGTGCTGGCCCTCTCGCCCGACTTCTTCGAGGCGTACATGCGCTTCTCCGCGGTGCCCTGGCAGCATGGCCGGCTGGAGCCGAAGGTGAAGGAGTTCATCTATATCGCGATCGACGCCGCGACGACGCACCTCTACGCGCCCGGCACCCGCGTGCACATGCGCAACGCCCTCGGCTATGGCGCGACGCAGCAGGAGATCATGGAAGTGCTGGAGCTGATCAGCGTGCTCGGCATCCATAGCACCACGCATGGCGTGCCGATCTTGCTCGAAGAACTCAAGGCGGCCGGCAAGGCCTGACAACAACGCGTCCAGGGAAAGAAAAGCCAATGAAGATCAGCCGCAGGAACCTGGCGCTGGGCGCCACCATGCTGGCCATGCCCGGCCTGTTGCGGGCGCAGTCCAGCAGCATCAAGCTCGGCTTCACCGCCGCGCTGACCGGCCCGTTCAACGAGTTCGGCGAAGGCATCAACCGCGGCGCGCAGATCGCGGTGGAGGAGTGCAACAAGGCCGGCGGCATCGGCGGCCGCATGGTGGAACTGGCCGAGGTGCTGGACGACCAGTTGGTACCGGACCGCGCGGTGCAGAACCTGCGCCGCATCCTGGACAACAAGGACATCGTCGGGCTGATGTGCCCCTCGGGCTCCGGCCCCACCTTGGCGATCGCGGACATGATCCAGGCCGATGGTCGGCCAATCATCAATCCGCAGGCGCAGACCCCGGCCATTGTTTACCCGAATGGGCTCGACAAGCCGCCGCGGCCGAACCTGTTCTCGATCTCCATCAGCAACACCGTGGAATCCGAGAAGCTGGCGGCGGCGCTGACGCAGTTCAGCCGCATCGGCATCGTGCATGAAAGCACCGGCTATGGCGTGACCGGGGCGGAACTGGTGCGGCAGGAGATCATGAAGCGCAAGCCTGGCGCGCGGGTGACAGTGGAGAGCTACAACCAGCGCGCCCAGGACATGACCGCGCAACTGGTGCGGGTGCAGCGCGGCGGGGCGGAAGCCATGCTGGTGATTGGGCTGGGCGCCGACTTCGCGGTCATTCGCCGCAACATGAGCCGCTTGAACATGAGCCTGGCACTGTTTGGCGCTGCGGGCGCGGTGACGGTGCCGTATATCGAAGGCGCCGGCGATCTGGTGGCGGGCACCCGGGCGGTGAATCATGCCGCCTTTGGCCGCCGGCCGATGCATGGTGCGGCGCAGAAATTCGCCGACCTGTATCGCGCTAAATTCGGCACCGACCGTTGGTATGGCAGCGATGCGGCGAACCCGCTGATCTCCTTGGCGGGAACCGTGGCGGCTGGGTATGACTGCATCAACCTGCTGCTGGATGCGGTGCGCCGAGCCGGTTCCACCACCGCCGCCGACATGGTGCGGGCGTTGGACCAGACCAAGGACTATGAAGGCGCGACGATCCAGAAGATCAGCTTCACCCCGCAGAGCCATGTGGCACTGAAGCTGGAGGACCTGGGTACCTACGAGATGCTCAAGCGCGGCGACCGCGTGGTGCTGGAACTGCGCGACTAGCCGATGGACGATTTCTTCTTTTCCCTGCTGCTGGCCGGCATCAGCGTGGGCGCGGTCTACGCGCTCATTGCGCTGGGCCTCAACCTGACCTTCTGGACCACGAAGACGATGAACTTCGGCCAGGGCTCGTTGATGATGCTCTGCGCCATGCTCACCGTCTTCCTCTCCAGCCAGGGCCTTGCCGTGGCGCTGGCCGTGCTGGGCAGCCTGGTGGTGGTAGCGGCGCTCGGCATGTTCATCGAGCACTGGACCGTGCGGCCGGCACTGAAGTCCAGTGGCGGCAGCATGGGATGGGTGGTCTCCACGCTCGGCTTCGGCATTTTCCTGCAAGGGCTGGCGGCGAAGTATTTCGGCTCCCAGGCCGTCGCTTTTCCGGACGTGGTGTTCACCGCGCAGGATTTCGTCACCGTGTTCGGCCAGTATGTGTCGCTGCAATACCTGGTGGTGCTGGCCGTGGCGGTGGCGCTGATCCTGGCGCTGGAGTTGTTCGTGCGGAAGACCGTGTGGGGCCAGGCGGTGCATGCCGTCTCGCTGGACCCGGAACTGGCGCTGGTGCAGGGCATTCCGGTGCGGCGGCTGGTGCTGCTCTCCTTCATGTTGTCCTCCGTGCTGGCGGGCGTGGCGGGGGTGCTGATCGCGCAGATCGGCGGCACGGTGGACCCTGCCTTCGGGTTTGATCTCGTGCTGCTCGGCTTCGTCGCGGCGGTGCTGGGCGGCATGGGCAGTTCGCTCGGTGCGCTGGCCGGCGGGCTACTGGTGGGCATCCTCAGCAAGCTGGTGGGCGGCTATGTCTCCACCGCGGCGGAACATGGCATCGCCTTCGCGCTGCTGATGCTGGCCTTGGCGCTGCGGCCGCAGGGCCTGTTCGGCAAGCCGGAGGTCAGCAAGGCATGAACGCGCTTCGTTCCCGCCTCAGCGCCCTGGTGGCGGATTGGCGCCTGCAGGTGCTGCTGGTCGTCGCACTGCTGGCCGGTGCGCCGCTGCTCTCCCCGGGCACGGTACAGATCGCCAGCTTCGTCCTCATCGCCGCCATCTTCGCGCAGAGCATCAACCTGCTCACCGGCCTGGCCGGGCAGATCTCGCTCGGCCATGCCGGCTTCTTCGGCATCGGCGCCTATTGCACCGGCGTGCTGGTGAAGACCCATGGGCTGGACATGACGCTGGGCGTGCCGCTGGCGGTACTGCTGGCGGGGCTGACCGGCTGGCTGCTCTCCTTCCCCGCCAACCGGGTGCGCGACGTGTACCTGGCCATGATGACGCTGGGCTTCGGCATGGTGTTCTTCGAGGTGGTGCGGGAATGGAACGGCGTGACAGGCGGCACCATGGGCCTGCCCGGCGTGCCTTCCGCGGCGCTGCGCACGTTGACCATCCTGGGCATGAAGGTGGATGGGCTGCGCTATTTCCAACTGGTGCTGCTGGTGACCGCCGGGGTGATGCTGCTGGTGCGGAACCTGACGCAGTCGCGCATCGGCCGTGCCTTCTACGCCATTCATGTCAGCGAGATCGCCGCCGGCAGCATCGGCATTCCGGCCGGCGCCACCAAGCAACTGGCCTATGCGCTTTCCGGCGCTGTGGCTGGGCTGGCGGGGGCGCTCTACGCGCATCTCGTTGGCTATCTTGGGCCCGAGAGTTTCGCCCTGCCGCGCTCGATCGAGGTTCTGGTCATCGCCATCGTTGGCGGGCTGGGCAGCATCGCCGGGCAGGTGTTGAGCGCAACGCTGTTCACCTTCCTGCCGGAGCGACTGCAGGTTTTTGCCGAATGGCAGTTCATCGCCTATGGCCTGATCCTCACCTTCTCGCTGATGGTGCTGCCGAAGGGCATTGGCGGCCTGCTGTTCCTGCCGCCGCGCTTCATCCGGCCGGGCGCCCTGGCGCGCGCGGCGACGCTGCGGGCGGATGTCGCCGCGCTGCGCCCCATTGCCGGCGGCACCGCGCTGGAAGCCGAGGGCATCACCATGCGCTTTGGCGGGCTGGTGGCGGTGGACAATGTCTCGCTGCGGCTGGAGCCGGGGCGGATTACCGCCCTGGTCGGGCCGAATGGTTCGGGCAAGAGCACCTTCGTCAATGTCGTCACCGGCATCTACAAGCCCAGTGCCGGGCAGGTGCGCTTCGCTGGGCGCGACATCACCGGCCTGGCGGACCACCAGGTTGCGGCGGCGGGCGTGGTGCGCACCTTCCAGGACCCGCGCCTGGTGCCGCACTTCACGGTGCGGGAGAACCTGCTGCTGGGGGCGCACGGGCAGCTTCGCCATAATGGCATCGCCGCCGTGCTGGCGCTGCCGGGCGCCACCGCCGATGAAGCCGCGAAGCTGGCGCTGGTGGAAGCGGTGCTGGCGCTGGCCGACCTGACCGAGGTGGCCGACCGCCCGATCGACACGCTGCCCTACGGCACCCGCCGCATGGCGGAAGTGGGCCGCGCGCTGCTGGCCCGCCCGCAGGTCATCCTGCTGGACGAACCGGCCGCCGGGCTTTCGGAGGCCGAGATGGAGCGGCTTTCCCAACTGATCCGCGACATGAAGGCAATGGGCCTCGCCATCCTGCTGATCGACCATCACATGGATTTCCTGGCCGAACTGGTGGACGACGTGGTGGTGCTGGACAGCGGCCGGATGATCTATCGCGGCGACATTGCCGGAATGCGCGGCGACCCGCAGGTGATCGCCGCCTACCTGGGTGACGAGGCGGCCCATGCTTGAACTGCGCAACCTCGCGGTCCGCTACGGCGCGGTGCAGGCGCTGGAGGATGTCTCGCTACAGGCCAGGGCCGGCAGCATCACCGCCATCCTCGGCGCCAACGGCGCGGGCAAATCCTCCATGATGCGTGCCGTCTCCGGCATTGCACCCGTGGCCGCCGGGCAGGTGCTGCTGGACGGCAGGGACATCACCGGCCTGCCGGCGCCGGCGCGGGCGAAGCTCGGCATCGCCCATGCCATGGAAGGCCGCCGGCTGTTCCGCCAACTGACGGTGGAGGACAACCTGAAGCTGGCCTGGAGCTTTGGTGCCCGCCGGGTGGCTTGGCCTACCGCGCTGGCCGAGGTTTATGGCCGCTTTCCCATCCTGGAGGCCAAGGCGCGCACCCTGGCCGGGCTGCTTTCCGGCGGGCAGCAGCAGATGGTCATTCTCAGTTGCACCACCATCCGCAGCCCGCGCTGCCTGCTGCTGGACGAACCCTCGCTGGGCCTGGCGCCGATCATCGTGCAGCAGATCTATGGCTTCATCACCGAATACGCGGCGCAGAGCGGCATCATCGTCGTCATCGCCGAACAGATGGCGGCGCTGGCGCTGAAGGTCTCGCAGCAGGGGCTGGTGCTGCGGCGTGGCCGCGTGGTGCTGCACGGCACCAGCGCGGACCTGCTGCGCGGCAACGACGGCAAGGCGCTGGCCGCCAGCTACCTCTAGGAGTTTCACCCATGTACCTGCCGCGTCGCGCCCTGCTGGCCAGCGCCCTTGCCATGCCTACCCTCGCACGGGCTCAGGGCTTCAGTGAGGGGCGGCCGGTTTCCATCGTGCTGCCCTATTCGCCCAGCGCCGGCCAGGAAGTGACCAGCCGCATTCTGACCGAGGGCTTTGCCGAGCGTTTCGGCGGCGGCACCTATGTGAACGAGCACCGGCCGGGTGCCGGCACCACCGTGGCGGCGCGCTACGTGGCCCGCGCCCGGCCGGATGGCGCCACGCTGCTGCTGGCCACCAACGTCACCTTCACCATGGCGCAATATGCCTACCGCAACCCGGGCTTCGACCCCGATGCTGATTTCGCCCACATCTCACTGCTCAGCGAGGCGCTCTACTTCGTTGCCGCCAACCCGAAATGGCAGAGCGTTGAGCAACTGGTGGCGGAGGCGAAGCGCCGCCCGGGCGAACTGGTGTTCACCAGTTGGGGCGTCGGCTCGGTGGCGCATCTGCTGGGGGTGGATTTCTGCCGCCGCAATGGCATCGAGATGCTGCACCTGCCATTCAACGGCACGCCACCTGCGCTGATCGAGATCATTGCCGGGCGGGCGGATGTGATCTTTACCACCATGGCGGCGGCGCTGCCGCATGTGCAGGGCGGCCGGTTGCGCGCCATCGCCACGCCCTCGCCGCGGCGCATCCCCACCTACCCGGACCTGCCGACCATGCAGGAATTGGGCTACCGGGATTTCGTCATGCTGCCCTGGTACAGCCTCTCCGCCCCACCCGGCACGCCGCCTGCCCTGCTGGGGCAGTTGGAGGAGGCGGCGGTGCGCGCCTTCGCTACCCCGGCGGCGATGGCGAAGCTGGCGGAGAATGGCCTGGTGCCGGCGGCGCGCGGCCGCGCCGACATGCTGGCGCGCATCCGGGAAGACCGGCGGCGCAACCAGGAATTGATGCGCCTCGCCGGGATTCAGCCGGAATAGGCGCTATTCCGGCTTTTCCATCAGCGCCAACCCTTCCATCGCCAGGCCATAGCCCAGCAGGTCCTGCATGCGCTTGCGCAGGTGTTCGGTGAACATCAGCCGGGTATAGCGCAGCAGCAGGGTCGGCTTGGCCGCCAACGCGCGGGCGTGTTCCCAGGCGCGGGCCAGCACCTGGTCCTGTGGCAGCACCTCATTCACCAGGCCCAACTCCTTCGCTTCCTGCGCGTCCAGC
>CANBXZ010000116.1 GCA_947373495.1 Acetobacteraceae bacterium | reverse complement strand
GCCGGAGCCGGTCGGGGCTACTCGCCGGCCAGGCGGGCGGCCATGGTCGGCGCGGCCAGGCGCATCATGGCGTTGACGTCGCTGGCGGTGGGCAGGTTCAGCACCACGTCGGCCAACTGGGCGGCGCGTTCATGGCCCAGCACGGCGTCGGCCAGGCCGTGGAACTTGGCGCGCAGCTCGGCCTCGGTCAGGAAGTTGGCCGGCTCGCCCTTCGGGATCACCACCTTCTTCACGAAGTCCTGGCCCCGGGCGCGGATGGTGACCTTGCCGGACATGTAGGCCGGGAATTCGGCCTGGATCTCCGGGTCTTCCTCGCAGATCACCTTCGGCATCATGGCGCGGATGTCGTTGTCGTTCAGGTGCTCGTAGCTGTCCCAGCCCATATGGCCCTTGGTGAGGGCGGAGCTGACCACGAACGGCCCGCTGAACTGGCCATCCACCACGTTCTGCGGGTTCTGCTTGCGGGCCAGTGGCGCACCGACCAGCAGCATGCCCTTGTTCGGCAGGCCCATGGTCACGCGCTCGATCTCCTCCGGCTTCAGGCCGAACTCGGCGCGCAGCGCCAGGGCGGCGTCCACGCTGGCATGGCCATAGCGGCAGGACGGATAGGGCTTCACCGCCGTCTCCATCAGTTCGAACTCGCCGCCGAGGTTGCGGATCACGCGTTCCGGCACCGGGTTCGGCGCATAGGCGCGCAGGAAGCCGGCCTTGCCCTCGATGGCTTCGGAGGCGCCGCGGAAGCCTTCCTTCGCCAGCACGGCGGCGGCCAGGCCGTTCATGGCGGACCAGCCGACCTGGAAGCGCTTGGTCCAGGCGCCATTGGCCAGGAATTGCAGGCTGCCGGCGGCCTGGGACAGGGCGATGCCGAAGGCGTTCTCGATGCCCTTGGCGTCCAGCCCGAACACCCGGGCGGCGGCGGCGGCGGCCCCGAAGGCGCCGCAGGTGGCGGTGGGGTGGTAGCCCCGATCATAGTGGTCGCCGCCGGGCAGGGCCACGGCCAGGCGGCAGGTCACCTCATACCCGGCGACGATGCCGGCCAGCACGGTGGCGCCATTGGCGCCCACCATCTCGGCGGCGGCGATGGCGGCCGGGATCACCGGGGCGCCCGGGTGCAGGGTGCCGGCGGCGTGGGTGTCGTCGAAGTCCAGGCTGTGGGCGAAGGCGCCGTTCAGCAGCGCCGCGCCGGCCGGGGTGTAGCGGCTGCTGTCGCCGAACACGGCGGCGCCGCCGGCGGCCAGGCCCAGGGCGCGGGCGGCGCTCAGCAGCACCGGGGTGCTTTCGGTGTCGTGGCGGCCGCGCACCATGTTGCCCACCAGGTCCAGCACCAGGAAGCGGGTGCGGGTCTGCACCTCGGCCGGGATGTCGGCGAAGTTCAGGGTGGCGCAATAGGCGGCGAGGGTTTCGGTGACGGCGGCCATGGTGCTTTCCTCGGAGTTCCTTCGGCGACTTATAGCACCTGCTGGCGGCGCCGTCTCGGGGCCAGGGCGTGGGCAGCGCGTTGCCAGCGCGGGGGGCATGGCATGCCGGCCGGCGTTGCGGCGCGCCGCCCGGCGTGGCAAGGGAGCTTGCATGCAGAATCGTCGCGCCTGGCTGGCTGCCGCCCCGCTGCTGTTGGCTGCCTCGGCAGCCGGCGCGCAAACCCCCACCCCACCGCGCCCGCCGCACGCGCCGCGCCCCACCCCGCCCCAGGCGCCGCGGCGGGAGAAGACGCCGTTCGAGCATTTCCTCGACGGCGTGGGCGAGGAAGCCCGCCGTGCCGGCGTTTCCGCCACCACCCTGGCCGCCGCCTTCCGCAACCTGGCGCCCAATGCCCGGGTGCTGGAACTGGATGGCCGCCAGCCCGAGTTCACCCTGACCTGGGAACAGTATCGCGACCGGGTGGTGCCGCAGGGGCGCATCGACCAGGGCCGCCGGCTGTTCCAGCAGAACCGGTCGCTGCTGGATGCCATCAGCACCCGCTTCGGCGTGGCGCCGCAACTGCCGGTGGCGATCTGGGGCATGGAGACCAACTACGGCGGCAATACCGGCGGCTTCAACGTCATCGAGGCGCTGGCCACGCTGGCCTTCGAGGGCCGCCGCAAGGAGTTCTTCCGCCGCGAGCTGCTGGCGGCGCTGAAGATCCTGCACGCCGGCCACGTGCCGTTGGCGCATATGAAGGGCAGCTGGGCCGGGGCCATGGGCCAGCCGCAGTTCATGCCGACCAGCTTCGAGCGCTTCGCGGTGGATTTCGACGGCGACGGGCATCGCAACATCTGGGACAGCCGGGCGGACGCGCTGGGCAGCATCGCCAACTACCTGGCCCGCAGCGGCTGGCGCAGCGGCGAGCCCTGGCTGCGCGAGGTGGCGCTGCCGGCGGGCTTCGACCTGGAACAGACCGGCCGCGACAAGCGCCGCCCGGTGGAGGAATGGCAGCGCGCCGGCGTGCGCAGCCTGGACGGCGCCGCGCTGCCGGCGCTGGAAGCCGCGGTGCTGGTGCCGGATGCGCCGAACGGGCCGAGCCGCCAGGCCTTCCTGGTGTTCAGCAACTTCAACGCCATCCGCCGCTACAACCCTTCCAACTTCTACACCCTGGCGGTGGGCATGCTGGCGGATGCGGTGGGATGAGGCGGCTTGCCGCGCTCGCCCTGCTGGCCCTGTTGGCCGGCTGCCAGGAAGCCGCGCCGCCGCCCACGCCGGCCGCACGCTCCATGGTGGGCCAGCCCTATGAGCTGGGCGGCATGTGGAGCTACCCGAAGGAGGATTTCGCCGCCGCCGAGACCGGGCTGGCCTCGGCATTGCCCGACCGCGCCAGCGGCCGACGCACCGCGAATGGCGAGATCTTCAACCCCGGTGAACTGATGGCGGCGCATCGCACGCTGCAACTGCCGGCCATCGTCACCGTCACCAACCTGGAAAACGGCCGCGAGGTTCGGGTGCGGGTGAATGACCGCGGGCCGCAGAACCCGGCCCGGCTGATCGGCCTTTCCAGCCGCGCCGCCAGCCTGCTGGGGCTGCCCGCCGGCGGTGCCGCGCAGGTGCGGGTGGTGGTGGATGCCGCGCCCAGCCGCGCCCTGGCCGGCCAGTTGCCCAGCACCGAGCGGGTGGAGTTGGCCATCATCGCCGCCCCCGCCGGCACGGTGGAACGCGAAAGCCTGGCGCCGCTGGATGGCGCCCGCCAGTCCAGCCGGCTGCGCGAAGCCCCCAGCCGCGGCCCCGCCGTCACCACGGTGGCGGACAGCAATCCGGGCCTGCCACCGAATCCGCTGCCCGAGCAGGTCAGCCAGCGCCCGGCCAGCCCGGGCCGCCTGGTGCTGGAAGCCGGCAGCTTCTTCCGGCGCGACCTGGCGCAGCGCCAGGCGGCCCGCATCGCCGGCCTCGGCGCCCGGGTGGAACAGCGCGGCAGCGGCCGCAGCGCGCAGTACCGCGTGGTGGCTGGCCCCTTCGCCAGCGTGGCGGCGGCCGACGCCGCCTTCGCCGGGGCGCTGGGGGCAGGGCTGCCGGAAGCCCGGATGACGGTGGAATGACGCTGGAATAACGCCGCCTGGCGGCTGATCTGCTAAAGGAGTGGCTTGAGGCAACGACGGCTCCGGTCGTATGCCCATGCCGAACGCGCCCGATACGCCCCTGGGGAACCAACCGGCATGGCCTGGATGGAAGTTGTTGTTGACCTTGCCGCCCGGCTGGCCCCGCGCCTCGGGCGGCGTGCCGCGCTGCTGGGCGGGCTGGCGGCGCCGGCCGCGCCGGCCTTGGCGCAGCAGAACCGCCAGCAGCCCGCCCGGCCCGCCGCCCCGCGCCAGCCGCCGGCGCCGCCCGCCGGGCCGCCGGCCGCCACCTTGCTCGGCCCGCTCGACACCTCGGCCCGCCAGGCCCTGCTGGTGGATTTCGACACCGACACGGTGCTGCTGGAAAAGAACGCCGACGAGCGCATGGCGCCGTCCTCCATGTCCAAGCTGATGACGCTGTACGTGGTGTTCCGCCAGTTGAAGGACGGCAAGCTGCAACTGGCGCAGGAACTGCCGGTCACCTCGCGCGCCCGCAACATGGGCGGCAGCCGCATGTTCGTGGAAGTGGGCAGCACCATCACGGTGGAAAACCTCATCCGCGGCGTCATCGTGCATTCCGGCAACGACGCCTGCGTGGTGCTGGCCGAGGGCATCGCCGGCAGCGAGCAGCAGTTCGCCGAGATGCTGAACGAGGCCGGCCGGCGCATGGGCCTGACCAACAGCAACTTCCGCAATGCCACCGGCTGGCCCGACCCGGAACACCGGATGACCTGCCGCGACCTGGCCCGGCTGGCCAAGCGCCTGGTGCTGGACTACCCGCAATACTACCATTATTTCGGCGAACGCAGCTTTTCCTGGAACAACATCACCCAGGAAAACCGCAACCCGATGCTGCTGAAGACCCCCGGCACCGATGGCCTGAAGACCGGCCACACCGAGGAAGCCGGCTATGGCCTGACCGCCAGCACCAAGCGCGGCGACCGCCGGCTGATCCTGGTGGTGAACGGCCTGGTCAGCATGCGCGCCCGCGCCGAGGAACCCGACCGCCTGATGGAGTGGGGCTTCCGCGAATGCGAGAACGTGGTGCTGTTCAAGACCGCCGAGGTGGTTGAGGAAGTGCCGGTCTGGCTGGGCGTGCGGCCAACCGTGCCGTTGATCTTCGGCGGCCGGGAAGGGCGCGACCTGGTGGTGACCCTGCCGCGCAGCTGGCGCCGCAACCTGACCGCCAAGGTGCGCTACGAAACCCCCATCCCGGCGCCGGTGCTGAAGGGCCAGGAACTCGGCCGGCTGGAGATCTCCGGCCAGGGCGTGCCGCCGATGTCGCTGCCGCTGCATGCCGGGGCCGATGTGGAAAAGCTGGGCCTGCTGACCCGCATTCCCAAGGTGATCGGCCGCTGGATGGGGTCGTGAGGCAACCGCCGCGCGGCCGCTTCATCACGCTGGAAGGCGGCGAGGGCGGCGGCAAGTCCACCCAGGCGCGGCTGCTGGCGGCGGCGCTGGCGGGCCGGGGCCTGCCGGTGCTGCGCACGCGCGAGCCCGGCGGTTCGCCCGGGGCGGAAGCGGTGCGCGGGCTGTTGCTGGGCCAGGCGGTGGCGCGCTGGGACGGCGTGGCGGAATGCATGCTGCACTTCGCCGCCCGGCGCGAACACCTGGCCGCCACCATCCGCCCGGCGCTGGAAGCCGGCCTGTGGGTGGTGTGCGACCGCTTCGCCGACAGCACGCTGGCCTACCAGTGCTTCGGCCAGGGCGTGCCGCGGGCGGCGTTCGAGGCATTGGCCGGCGTGGCGCTGGAAGGGCTGCGGCCGGACCTGACCCTGGTGCTGGACATCGCCCCGGAACAGGGCCTGCAACGGGCCGAGGCGCGCGGCGACACCAACCGCTATGAGGCGCTGGGCCTGGCGTTCCATCATCGTGTCCACCAGGGCTTCCGCGCCATCGCGGCGGCGGAGCCGGACCGCTGCGCGCTGCTGGATGCCACCCTGCCGATGGCGCAGGTGGCCGCCGCCATCCTGGCCACGGTCCAGGCGCGGTTGCCCCGGTGAGCCTGCCGCCCGAGCCGCGGGCCAACCCCGACCTGGTCGGCCACGACCACGCCGCCGAGACGCTGGCCGAAGCGGCGCAGTCCGGCCGGCTGCACCATGCCTGGCTGATCGCCGGGCTGCCCGGCGTCGGCAAGGCCACGCTGGCCTTCCGCTTCGCCCGCTGGTTGCTGGCCGGGCTGCCGCCAACCCCGCCGGGCCAGGTGCCGCTGTACCTGCCGGCCGACAACGCCATTTTCCGCCGCATCAACGCCGGCGCGCATGCGGATTTGTTCACCGTGCAGCCCAACACCGGCGACAAGGGCAAGAAGGAAGTGCTGCGCGCCGATGACGCCCGCGCCGCGGTGCGCTTCCTGTCCTTCACCTCGGCCGAGGGCGGCTGGCGCTGCGTGGTGATCGACGAGGTGGAGCGGGCCGACAGCCTGACGGTGCCGAACATTTTGCTGAAGACGCTGGAGGAACCGCCGCCGCGCACCGTGCTGCTGATGACCAGCAGCGCCCCCGACCGGCTGCTGCCCACCATCCGCAGCCGCTGCCGCCGGCTGGACCTGCACCCGCTGGCGGAGGATGCCATGGCCGGCCTGCTGGGCCACTGGCTGCCGGAGTTGGCGGCGCCGGCGCGGGCCACGCTGGCACGCATCGCCGAGGGGGCGCCCGGCCGGGCGCTGACCCTGGCGGCCGGGGATGGCCTGGCGTTGCAGGAGTTGGTGGAACTGGTGCTGGCCGCGCTGCCGGGGCTGGAGCCGCCGCAGGCCATGGCGGTGGCGGACAAGGTGGCCGGCCGGCGCGACCCGGCGGCGATGGTGACCTTCTTCGAGTTGCTGCGCCGCGCCATTGCCGCCGGTACCCGCCACGCCGCCCGGCATGGCGGGGAGGGCTTCATCACCGCCCGTTCGCTTGCCGACTGGTCGGTGCTGTGGGATAGGCTGGGCCGCCTGGCGGATGAGACGGAACGGCTGAACCTGGACCGCAAGCAGGCGGTCCTGACCGGACTTTCCTGGCTCTCCGCGCGTTGAAAGATTGTCGAGCGGGCGGCTTTCCGGCGGCCCGTTCTGGAAAGAACCACCGATGCCGCCGATCTACCTGACCACGCCGATCTACTACGTCAACGACAAGCCGCACATCGGCCACGCCTACACGTCGCTGGCGACCGACGTGCTGGCGCGCTGGAAGCGGCTGGCCGGGCAGGAGGTGTTCTTCCTGACCGGCACCGACGAACACGGCCAGAAGGTGGAAAAGGCGGCGCAGGACGCCGGCATGGACCCGCAGGCCTTCACCGACAAGGTCAGCCAGAGCTTCCGCGACCTGGCCGTGACCATGGGCTTTTCCAACGACGACTTCATCCGCACCACGGAAGCCCGCCACAAGGCGGCCTGCACCGCACTGTGGGAAGAACTGGTGAAGCGCGGCGAGATCTACCTGGGCGCCTATGAGGGCTGGTACGCGGTGCGGGACGAAGCCTTCTATGGCCCCGACGAACTGGTGGAGCGCGACGGGGTGAAGTACGCCCCCTCCGGCGCCCCGGTGGCCTGGGTGAAGGAGCCTTCGTACTTCTTCCGCCTGTCCAAGTGGCAGGACTGGCTGCTGAACCACTACGAGACCCACCCCGACTTCATCGCCCCGGCCAGCCGCCGCAACGAGGTGATGAGCTTCGTGAAGTCCGGGCTGCAGGACCTTTCCATCAGCCGCACCAGCTTCACCTGGGGGGTGAAGGTGCCGGGCGACCCGGCGCATGTGATGTATGTGTGGCTGGACGCGCTGACCAACTACATCACCGCCGCCGGCTACCCGGATGTGAACGCCGAACGCTGGAAGTTCTGGCCGGCCGACGTGCATTTCGTCGGCAAGGACATCGTGCGGTTCCACGCCATCTATTGGCCCGCCTTCCTGGAAGCCGCCGGCATTGCGGTGCCGCGCCGGGTCTATGCCCATGGCTGGTGGACCAATGAAGGCCAGAAGATCAGCAAAAGCCTGGGCAACGTCATCGACCCGCTGGCGCTGGTGGAGGAATACGGCCTGGACCCGGTGCGCTACTTCCTGCTGCGGGAAGTGCCGTTCGGCCAGGATGGGGATTTTTCGCGCGGTGCGCTGGTACGCCGGCTGAACGGCGAGTTGGCCGACGCGCTGGGCAACCTGGCCAACCGGACCCTTTCGCTGATCCAGCGCAATTGCGGCGGCGTGCTGCCCCCTGCGGCGGAACGGACCGAGGCCGATGCCGCGCTGTTCGCCAGCGTGGACACGCTGGTGGCCGCGGTGGAGGCCCAGTTGGACCAGCAGGCCTTCCACCTGGCACTGGAAACCGTGATGGCCGCGGTGCGGGAAGCCAATGGCTACATCACCGTGCAGGCCCCCTGGGCGCTGAAGAAAACCGACCTCAACCGCATGAACGCCGTGCTGCGCCACCTGCACACCGCCATGCGCGCCTATGCCACCGTGCTCCAACCCTTCATGCCCGGC
The DNA here is from genome assembly GCA_947373495.1 of Acetobacteraceae bacterium. GTDB lineage: Bacteria > Pseudomonadota > Alphaproteobacteria > Acetobacterales > Acetobacteraceae > CAIMOR01. Next base: position 3,590 of record CANBXZ010000116.1, on the reverse strand, counting down.
ACCATGGCGTTGATGCTGGACCAGTTGGGCGTACCGGCCGACCAGCGCGATTTCGCCGCCCTGTCCACTCCGCTGGCCGAGGGCACCGCGCTGCCGCCGCCGGCGCCGCTGTTCCGCAAGATCGAAGAAGCCAAGGCCTGATCCCGCATGCTGGTCGATAGCCATTGCCACCTCGATTATTTCAGCGAGGCGGAGATCGAGGACATCGTCACCCGGGCCCGCGCTGCCGGGGTGGGCCGGCTGGTCACCATCGGCACCCGCTTCGCCCAGGGGGCGGTGGTGAAGCAGATCACCGAACGCTTCCCGGATGTATGGGGCACGGTGGGCATCCACCCGCACAATGCCGGGGAAGGCGAGTTGCCCAGCGTGGCCGAACTGGTGGCGCTGGCCGACCACCCCAAGGTGATCGGCATCGGCGAGACCGGGCTGGACTACTTCTACGACAAGGCCCCGCGCGAGGCCCAGGCGGAGAACTTCCGCCGCCATATCCGCGCCTGCCAGCAAACCGGCCTGCCGCTGGCCATCCATGCCCGGGCGGCGGATGAGGATGTCGCAACGATTCTGGCCGAGGAACGCGCCGCCGGCGGTGACTTCGCCTTCCTGCTGCATTGCTTTTCCAGCGGCCGCGAACTGGCGGAAAAGGCGGTGGCGATGGGCGGCTACCTCAGCTTCTCCGGCATTTTGACCTTCCCGAAATCGCCCGAGATCCGCGACATTGCCCGCGACATGCCGGCCGACCGCCTGCTGCTGGAAACCGACAGCCCCTATTTGGCGCCGGTGCCGCTGCGCGGCAAAAGGTGCGAGCCGGCCTATGTAGCGCATACCGCCAAGGTGCTGGCGGAGGTGAGGGGGGTTGGCCAGGGCGAGATCGAGGCCCTGACCACGGCCAACTTCTTCCGGCTGTTCGCGAAGGCCGCGTGATGCTGAAGGTCACCCTGCTGGGCACCGGCGGCTCGGGCGGCGTGCCGCTGCTGGGCGGCGCCGATGGCAGCGGCGACTGGGGCGACTGCGACCCCGGCGAGCCACGCAACCGCCGCACCCGCACCAGCTGCGTGGTGGAAGGCGCCGATGGCCGCCGCCTGCTGATCGATTGCGGGCCGGACCTGCGGGCCCAGTTGCTGGCCAACCGCATCAGCAAGGTCCATGCGCTGGTGCTGACCCATGCCCATGCCGACCACATCATGGGCATCGACGACATCCGCCAGGTCAACCGCAACATCGAGGATACGCTGGACTGCTTCGGCACCAGGATGACGCTGCTGAAGACCGAGGACCGCTTCGACTACGCCTTCCGCCCGGCCACGCCGCCGCTGTTCTTCCGCCCGGCGCTGGAACCTCGCCGGGTGGAGTACGACCAAAGCTTCGAGGCCGCGGGCCTGCCCGTTACCGTGTTCCGCCAGGACCATGGGGTGATGGACAGCCTGGGCGTGCGCGTCGGCAACTTCGCCTATTCCACCGATGTGGTGATGATCCCGGACGAAAGCATGCCGCAGTTGCAGGGGCTGGACACCTGGGTGGTGGGCTGTTTCCAACTGCGGCCACACAAGGTGCATGCCAACCTGGACCAGGTGCTGGAATGGGTGGCGCGGATCAAGCCGCGCCGCACCGTGCTGACCCATATGGGCCCCAGCATGGACTATCGGGCGCTGAGCGCCATGCTGCCGCCCGGCATCGAAGCCGGCTACGACGGCATGGTGCTGGACGTGCCGTTGGGCTGAGGCAGCGCGGCGGCCCGGGCGAAGGCCCTGACCGCCAGGGTTTGCCGCCGGCCGCGCACCACCATCTGGTGCGCTTCCCCGGCCAGGGCCAGGCCGGCACTGGCCAGCACCGCTTCGCTGACCACCACCTCGGCGCCATATTGCTTGCAGGCGGCTTCCAGCCGGCTGGCGGTGTTCACCGCGTCACCGATGGCGGTCAGCCCGGTGGCCTGGCCATGGCCCATGCTGCCCAAAATCACCGGCCCGACATGCAGCCCGATGCCGAGGCGCAGCGGCTCGCCCAATTCCGCCGCCATGGCCGTGCTCAACGCCTCCAGGCGTTCCGCCATCAACGCCGCCGCGGCCAGCCCGGCGCGGCAGGCGGCGGCCTGGTCCGGCGGGCCGACGGTGCCGAACAATGCCATCACGCCATCGCCGATGAACTTGTCCACCCGGCCGCCGGCGGCTTCCACCGCTTCGCCCATGGCGCGGAAATAGCGGTTCAGCAGGTGCAGCACGTCGAAGGGCAGCCGATGCTCGGACAGCCGGGTGAAGTCCCGCAGGTCGGCGAACAGAATGGCCACCGGGCGTTCCTCGCCCAGCATGGCCGGCGCCCGGAAGCGCAGCAGCGCGCCGGGCGGCAGCGCCGCATCCAGCAGCGGCACCACGGCCACGGCGCCGAGCGGCCGCAACTGGCAGGCCAGCCGCACCTCGGCCGGCGCCCCCACCCGGTGCAGCACGCGCTGTTCGGCGGCATCCGGCGGGGGCAGGGCCGCGGGCAGGGCGCTGACCTTCACCCGGCAGGTGGAACAGCGCCCCCGGCCGCCGCACACCGCGGCATGCGGAACGCCGAGCAGCCAACTGGCCTCCAGCACCGAAAAACCCGGCGGCACGGTGATGGTACGGCCATCGGGGTAGCTGATGCGCACCTGGCCCTGGTGGCGATGCCGCAGGAAGCGCAGGCCACGCGCCAGCAGCACCAGGCCGAGGGCCGCCAGCAGCCCCAGGGCCAGGCGGTTCGCCAGCAGGGAAAGCGTGGCCCGGGTGGCCTCGGCCGGGCGGTCCGCCAGCACCGCGGCCAGGAAGCCCGGGTCGCCGGCGACGCGCAGGCGTACCTCATTGCCGCCGGCGACGAAGCCGGCCAGTGCCAGCAGCGGCAGCCCCAGGGCCAGCCCGGCCAATAGCGGGCGCCAGCGGGGAAACCAGGGCCGCAGCCGCAGCCAATGCCGCAGCCCGATGCAGCCATGCACCCAGGCCGCCAGCAACAGCAGCGCCTGGGACAGCGCATGCCATGGGTCTGGCCACCAGAACGCCAGCAATACGTTGCGGTAGTACCCCCAATTGGTGGCAAACAGGCTGTCCGGCACCCGGGTGGCGGCGATGTGCGGCAGCAAGGCCAGCGGCAGCGCGAAGCCCAGGCCGTACTGCACCAACTCCCGCGGGCTGAACCGCAGGGTTCGCCGCCGCCACAGCGCCAGCAGCCCCAGCGCCACATGGGCCAGCACGGCACCCAGCAGCAGCGCGGTCACCGGCGCCGAGGTCAGCACCGGATGGATCGCCGCCAGCATGGCATCCGCCACGCCGATGGAAACCACCGCCGCCGCGTGATTGACGTAGTGGACCACCAGATAGGCGAACAAGGTCAGCCCGGTGAGGATATGCAGGCGTCGAGTCATGCCAGTCCAGTCATGCCGGCCCAGTGTAGCCGAGTTTCCAGCCCTGTACCGTTCCGGCAAGCCGCCAGGCAGTGCCAGGCGCTTTTCCACAGCTTATCCCCTGGCGGCTTTATTTTCCATAATGTATCTTATGCGGTAACTTGATGCCTGTGGACAGCCGGGCCAAACCGGCGGCCATGGGCCCGTGCCCTCGCCTTGCGTGAGGCTTTATCTTTGC
>CANBXZ010000115.1 GCA_947373495.1 Acetobacteraceae bacterium | reverse complement strand
CGCCGGGCTGCTGCTGAAGGCCGAGGGCCTTGAGGTGCAGTTGCAGCCCATTCGCCACCACCCGGACGAAGCCGGCCTGGTCGGTGCGGTGCAGCTGGCGCCCACCTGGATGTTCGGCGGGCATGACGCGATCCTGGCGGTGGATATCGGCGGCACCAACATGCGCGCCGGGCTGGTGCGGCTGAACCTGAACAAGGCCGAGGACCTGGCCAAGGCCGAGGTGGTGGAGCGCGAGGTCTGGCGCCACCGCGACGACAAGCCAACCCGCGAAGCCGCGGTCGAGCGCCTCGGCGACATGCTGCGGGACCTGGTGGCGCAGGCCGGCAAGCAGAAGCTGAAGCTGGCGCCGTTCATCGGCGTCGGCTGTCCCGGCCTCATCGAACCCGATGGCGCCATTCGCCGCGGCGGCCAGAACCTGCCGGGCAATTGGGAAAGCAGCCGCTTCAACCTGCCGCACAGCCTGCGGCAGCTGCTGCCCGAGATCGGCGGCCACGAGACCATGGTGGTGCTGCACAACGACGCCGTGGTGCAGGGCCTGTCGGAACTGCCGTTCCAGCAGGAGGTTGCGCATTGGGGCGTGCTGACCATCGGCACCGGGCTGGGCAATGCCCGGTTCAGCAACCGGGAAAAGCCGCAGCCGAAGGGGTAGCGCAGGGGCCGGCAGGGCTGCGCCACCCATTGGCGGGGTTTCCCGCAGCAGCTTGCGCGGGGCTGCCGGGGCGCAGCCCTTCGCGGCTCAGCCCTTCAGCGCCAGCGCCCGCTGGTACACCTGCTTGCGCGGCAACCCGGTCGCCTCGGCCACCGTCGCCGCCGCGTCCCGCAGGCTGAGCCCGGCCTCCAGTGCCGTCTGCAACTGGGCGTCCAGGTCGGCTTCGCCCAGGGTTTCCTCCGGCGCCGGGCCCACCACCACCACGATCTCGCCGCGTGCCTCGTTCGCGGCGTACCAGGCGGCCAGCTCGGCCAGGCTGCCGCGGCGTACTTCCTCGAACCGCTTGGTCAGCTCGCGCGCCACCGCCGCCGGGCGGGCGCCGCCGAAGCCCTCGGCCAGCCCGGCCAGCATCTCGGGCAGCCGGTGCGGCGCTTCGTAGAAGATGATGGTCGCCGAAAGCCCGGCGCGTTCCGCCCCCCGCAGCCGGGCCAGCACCGCCAGCCGCGCCGCCGCCTTGGGCGGCAGGAAGCCATGGAACAGGAAGGGGTGCGGCGGCAGGCCGGAAAGCGTCAGCGCCATCACCGCCGCATTCGGCCCCGGCACGGCCGAAACCGGCAGCCCGGCGGCAATGGCGGCCCGCACCAGCCGGTAGCCGGGGTCGCTCACCAGGGGGGTGCCGGCGTCGCTCGCCAGGGCCAGCGCCTCGCCGGCCCGCAACCGGTCGAGCAGACGCGGAATCTGGTCATCCTCGTTGTGTTCGTGCAAAGGGATCATGGTCACCGAAACGCCATGCCGCGCGAGCATGCTGCCGGTTACCCTGGTATCCTCGCACAGCACCGCATTCGCCTCGCGGAAGCTGTTCAGGGCCCGGGGCGACAGGTCAGCCAGATTGCCGATCGGCGTCGCCACCAAGGTCAGCCCCACTGGGGGAGGTCCCGCCAGGGGCCGGTTCGGTACGGGAGGTTCGCTTGCCACTTGCATCCAGTCCTGTTCGCCTCGTCGGGGCGTTGCTGTTGCTCTTGCCGCTGATCGGCTGTGGCGGGCAACCCCGGCAGGCCAGTTTTGGCGCCATGCCGCAAATGGGGCAGCCGCAGCCGGCGCCAATGGCGCTGCCGCAGGTCAGCCGCACCCGGGTGGCGCTGCTGCTGCCGCTGTCCGGCGCCAACCGGTCGCTGGGGGAGGCGATGTTCAACGCCGCCCAGCTGGCCTTGTTCGACCAGGCCGACCCGCGGGTGGAATTCCTGCCGCAGGACACCGGCGGCACCCCGGCCGGCGCCGCCGAGGCCACCCGCCAGGCCATTGCCGCCGGCGCCCGGGTGCTGGCCGGGCCACTGACCTCGCCGGAAACCAATGCCGCCGCCGGGGCCGCCCGCGCGGCCCGGCTGCCGATGCTGGCCTTCACCAATGATGGCGCCGCCGGTGGCAATGGCGTGTGGGTGCTGGGGGTAACCCCGGCGCAGCAGGTGGACCGCATGGTGGCGGCCGGTGCCGGCGCCGGGGCCACGCGCTTCGCCATGCTGGCGCAGGAAGACGAATTCGGCCGCCGCATGGCCCAGGCGCTGCGGGCGCGGCTGGCCCAGGCCGGGCTGCCGGCACCCTTCGTGCTGCTGCATCCGCCGCGGGTGGACATGGCCCAGGCGGTGCGGGACGTGGCCAGCATGGCCGGCCAGTTGCCGCTGGACGCGCTGCTGCTGGTGGAAACCGGGCTGGCCGCGCGCAACGCCGCGCAGGCGGTGGCCGCCGCCTTCCCGCGGCCGCCGCGGCTGATGGGCACCGCGCTATGGGCGCAGGACACCACGCTGGCGCAGGAAGCCGCGCTGGCCGGTGCCTGGTTTCCGGCGCCGGACCCGCAGGCGCGCCAGGGCTTCGAGGGTCGCTACCAGGCCGCCTTCGGCGAACGCCCGCCCCGGCTGGCCGGGGTGGCGTATGACGCCGCCGGCATGGCGGCCCGCGCGGCGCGGGATGGCGGCGGTGTCTTGCCGGTGGGCGAGGCTTTCCTCGGCGCCGATGGCCCGCTGCGCCTGATGCCGGATGGCCAGGTGGCGCGCGGCCTGGCGGTTTTCGCGCTGGACCCGTCCGGTGAGCCGCGCCTGGTACAGCCGGCCCCGGTGCCGGGCGCCGCCGGCAGCTAGGGCATTTTCCGCTCACCCTGGTGCGCGGAAACCGCTTTGGCTGGTTGGGTCGCGCGCTGCTTCCGCCGTTCGGTGCCCCAGCCCGGCCGGCCTCTGCCCTGCAGGCTGATCGCCTGGGGCCTGCAGGCTGGTCGCCTGGGGTTTGCTCACCGGCCGGCGTGGATCACCCGACGGATGAACAGGCTGGAATCCGCTCGGCGTTTCAGCCAGCGCCGCCCAGACCCTGGAATGATTGCCCGCGAAGGTCGCCCGGTGCCGGACGCACGAGCAGCCAGGCGGGCCACGGGAAACAATGGCCAGCGGCCTGGTTCGAAGGCCGCCGGACCGAGGAAGCGGGACACCAGGGCATGACCTCACCGGGCCGGGTGCTGTGGGCGGCATTGTTGATCGGCGGTGTGCCGGTGCTGGTGCTGTTGCTGCTGATGCTGGATGGCGCGCTGCCACCGTGGCGGGGCAGCCAGGCGCTGGTGGTGTGCGGGCTGGCCGCGGTGGGCCTGGGCTGGTTGTGGGTGCACAGCCTCACCCGGCTGGCCACGGCCCTGCCCGGCGCGGAATCCGGCCGCTTCCATGCGCCGGAGGTGACCCGGCTGCTGCCGGATGTGGCCGGGCTGGCCGAAGGGGTGCACCGGTTGGCGCGCAGCCTGGCGGAACGCGGCGAATTGGTCGGCCGGTTGCGCCGGGCCGACGGCGCCATCGTGGAGCATCTGCCCGACCCGTTGCTGGTGCTGACGCGGGACGGCCTGCCGTTGCGCGCCAATGCCGCCGCCCGCGCCTTGTTCGGCCCCGACACCGCCGCCCTGCTGCGCCACCCCGCCCTGGCCGAGGCGATGGACCATGCCCAGGCCGAGCGCCGCCCGCAGGCCGCCGACCTGGTGCTGCCGGTACCGGTGCTGCGGGACCTGCAGGCCCGGGTGGTGCCGATGGACCCGCCCCTGGCCGATGGCGGCGCGCTGGTGGTGATGCTGTCCGACCGCACCCGCGAACGCCAGGTGGAACGCATGCGGGCCGACTTCGTGGCCAATGCCAGCCATGAGCTGCGCACCCCGCTGGCCAGCCTGATCGGCTTCATCGACACGTTGCGCGGCCCGGCCGAGGATGACCCGCCGGCCCGCGCCCGCTTCCTCGGCATCATGGCCGAGCAGGCGGACCGGATGCGCCGGTTGATCGACGACCTGCTGGGGCTTTCCCGGATCGAGATCACCGAACACCAGGCTCCGGCTGGCCAGGCCGACCTGGCCGCCCTGGTGCGGGCCGAGGCGGCGGCGCTGGCGCCGCTGTTCCAGGCGGCCAAGGCGCGGCTGCATTTGGTGCTGGAGGAGGGCCTGGTGGCGGCGCCGGCGGACACCGGGCAACTGGCCCAGGTGGTGCGGAACCTGCTGGAAAATGCCCTGCGCCATGGCCGGCCGGGCGGCGAGGTGGAATTGCGCACCGGCCGCGGCAGCTTCCGCGGCGTGGCCGGGGTAACCCTGGCCGTGGCGGATGACGGCCCGGGCATTCCGAAGGAACACATTCCGCGCCTGACCGAACGCTTCTACCGGGTGGACCGTGGCCGCGGCCGCGCCACCGGGGGCACCGGGCTGGGGCTGGCCATCGTCAAGCACATCGTCATCCGGCACCGGGGCCAGTTGCTGATCGAAAGCCCGCCGGGCGAGGGCGCCCGGTTCCGGGTATGGTTGCCGGCCGAGGCGGTGGCCGGGGCCAGCCAACTGGGGCCCGCCGGGTAAGGCCAGGCGCACGAAGGTTCAGACCTGCGGCCCGCAGCCTGCGGGCCGAGCCGCCGCATGGCCGCCGCGGCTCATGCCGCGAAGCCAAGGGCCGCGGAGGCGGCCCGCCCGGCGATTGAGGGGCACGCAGGTTCATCCTGCGTGCGCCACGTACAAGACCCCACCGGGTCAGCCCGGCCCGCAGGCCCAGCGCACCAGCAGCATCACCCCCAGGCCGCAGCCCAGCGCCGGCAGCAGCCGGCCCCGCAGCACCAGCAGCGCGGCGACACCAGCCACCACCCCGCCCAGCCGCGCCGGCAACGGCACCCCGGCCAGAGCGCCGGAGGGGGCGACCACCGCCATGGTCACCAGCGCCGCCAGCGTGGCCTGGGAAACCATGGCGGCCCAGTTGATGAAGGGGTGGTCGGCCCGCAGCGCCCCGGCCAGCGCCATGCCGAGCCCCCGCAGCGCCAGCATCACCAGGGCGCCGAGCGCCAGGGCGGCATCGGCCTCGCTCATCGGGCGCGGCCCAGCCAGCGTTCCAGCAGGAAGGCGCCGCTGCCGCCCAGCAGCCCCGCACCCAACAAGGCCCAGGCCGGCGGCAGCAGCAGCGCCACCGGCGTCGCCAGTACCCCGCCCAGCACACTCAGCCGGGCCATGCGGCCGTGTTCGGGCAGCTTCAGGTTCAGCGCCAGCAGCAGGGCGAAATACAGCGGATTGGTGAACAGCAGCGCCGCCCGCGCCGCCGGCCCCAGCCAGGGCGCCGCCAGATGCCCCGCCACCGTGGCGGCCCCGGCCACCAGCCAGCTGGCCAGGCCGAAGCCGAGGAACCAGCCCAGCCTTTCCGCGCCCGGCAGCAGCGGCAGCCGGCGCATCGCCGCCGCCCAGGGGGTGATGGCGATGAAGGGCAGCGCCAGCCAGCGCCGCCTGGCGCCCAGCCAGGGCGTCAGTGCCACCGCCATGGGCAGGAAGCGCGCATTGGCCGCGGTGGCCGCCGCCACCGCCGCGACCAGGCCGGCCCCGGGGGTGCCCGGGGTGGAGAATTGCAGCAGCACCAACTGCCCCGGCATGCCGTAGATCAGCCAGGCGGCGCCCAGCGCCCAGGGCAGCTCCAGCCCGGCTTCCCGCACCGCGGCGCCGAAGGCGAGGAAGGTGGCGGCCATGGCCAGCGCCGGGGCCCCCAGCGCCTCGCCCGCGCCGGCGGAAAACCCGGGTTTCGACATGGCAGCGATCTCCGTTCAGGCAGGCTGGCCCCGTGGCGGCCCCGTGGCTGCCCCTGTGGCGGCCCCTTTGGCGGTCCTGGCGGTGCCCAAGGGCCAGGGGCTCAGCCAGGGTGCGTGCCAAGGTGCGCGCCAGGCGCCGATGTGAACGCAGCCTGCCCCCGGCGGCATCCTGCCACGCCCGGCCGCGCGTGCCAGCCCATGCCAAGGGTGCAAGCCAGGGTTGAGAGCCAGGGTCGAATGCCCCGCTGCTGCCTGACGCGTGCGGCCAGATGGCGCAGCCGTAAGCGGGGCGGCCGCCTGCCGGTAAGACGGCCGGGCCTATGCAGAAGCCAGTATCCGCCCTGTGGGCGGCAGCAGGGATCAAACCGGTCGTCTCATGCGTCAACTCGTCACCTTCGCGCTGCAGAAGCGCGCCCTGGTCATCCTGTTGTTCATCGCCTTCCTGGGCATTGGCTTCGCCGGCTTCCAGCAGCTCAACATCGAAGCCTACCCGGACCCGGTGCCGCCCACCGTGGTGGTCATCACCCAGAATGCCGGGCAAAGCGCCGAGGAGATCGAGCGCTACATCACCGTACCGATCGAGGTTGGCCTCGCCGGCATGGCCAATCTCTCCAAGGTGCGCTCCACCAGCCTGTTCGGGCTTTCGGTGGTCTCGGCGCAGTTCACCTACGCGTTCAACTACGACCAGGCGCTGCAACAGGTGCTGAACCGGCTGGGCCAGTTGGGCACCCTGCCCGGCGGGGTGCAACCGCAGATCAGCCCCTGGAGCCCGATCGGCGAAATCCTGCGCTATCGCATCGTCGGCCCGCCCGGCTTTTCCCTCACCGACCTGCGGGTGCTGCAGGACTGGGTGCTGCAACGCCGCTTCAAGCGGGTGCCGGGCGTCATCGACGTTACCGCCTATGGCGGGCCCACCAAGTCCTACAACGTGGTGGTGGACCTGGCGCGGCTGACCGCCTTCGGCCTGGACGTGCCGGACGTGGTGAAGGCCATCGGCAATGGCGATGCCACCGTGGGCGCCGGGGTGCAGAGCATCGGCCCGCAATCCGCCGTGGTGCAGGGCGTCGGCCTGATCCGCAGCACCGAGGATGTGGAGAACGTGGTGCTGGGCATGCACAACAACGTGCCGGTGCTGCTGTCGGACGTGGCGCGGGTGGAGGTGGGCAACCTGCCGCGCATGGGCGTGGCCGGGCAGGAAGCCGACAACGACATCGTCATGGGCGTGGTGCTGATGCGCCGTGGCGAGCAGACCCTGCCCACCATCACCGCCGTGCAGCGGGAAGTGGCCACCATCAACGCCGGCGGCGTGCTGCCGCCCGGCGTCAGGATCGTGCCGATCTACGACCGCAAGGAACTGGTGGATGTCACCACCCACCATGTGGTGAAGAACATCATCATGGGCATCCTGCTGGTGGTGTTCATCCAGTGGCTGTTCCTGGGCGACCTGAAGGGCGCCATCGTGGTCGGCGCCACCATTCCCTTCGCCTTCTTCACCGCCGTGGTGGTGATGCTGCTGCGCGGCGAAAGCGCCAACCTGCTCAGCCTGGGCAGCCTGGACTTCGGCCTGCTGGTGGATGCCACCGTCATCATGGTGGAAAACGTGTACCGGCACCTGCACATGCGCCATGCCGGGCTGCATTCGCCCCCCGCCGCCACCCGCGGGCTTTCCGGCGTGCCGCTCATCGTGCAGCGCGCCTCGGGGGAGGTTTCCACCGCCATCTTCTTCTCGGCGCTGATCATCGTGGCCGCCTTCATCCCGCTGTTCACCATGGGCGGGATCGAGGGCCGCATCTTCGGCCCGATGGCCAAGACCTATGCCTATGCCATCGGCGGCGCGCTGTTCGCCACCTTCACCGTGGCGCCGGCCCTGGCGGGGGCGCTGTTCAGCGACCACACCCAGGAAAAGGTCATGCCGATCGTCCGGCTCATGGCACGGGCGCACCAGTACCTCTACGGCATCGCCATGCGCCGCCGGCTGGCCACCATCGCCGTCTCCGGCCTGCTGCTGTGCGGCGCGGTAGTGCAGTTCGGCAAGCTGGGCGGCGAGTTCCTGCCGACGCTGGAGGAAGGCAGCATCTGGATGCGCGCCACCATGCCGGCGACGATCTCGCTGGAGGAGGGCAACGACTACGTCAACCGCATGCGCGCGGCGCTGATGGAGTTCCCCGAGGTCACCACCATCACCAGCCAGCAGGGCCGGCCGGATGACGGCACCGACAGCGCCGGCTTCTTCAACGCCGAGTTCTTCGTGCCGCTGAAGCCGCTGGAGCAATGGACCACGGCGCACACCAAGGACGAGCTGGTAAGCCTGATCCAGGCCCGGCTGGCGCGGGAATTCCTCGGCGTGGACTTCAACTTCAGCCAGTACATCTCGGACAACGTCCAGGAAGCCGCCTCGGGCGTGAAGGGCGCCAACGCGCTCAAGGTCATCGGCCCGGAACTGGACGTGCTGGCCCGGCTGGCGGAACAGCTGCGCGCCGAGATGGCGCAGGTGGAGGGCATCGCCGACCTGGCGGCCTTCCGCACCCTGGGCCAGCCCACCCTGACCATCCGCATCGACCGCGCCCGCGCCGCCCGCTACGGCCTGGCGGTGGCGGACATCAACAGCGTGATCCAGACCGCCATCGGCGGCCAGGAAGCGGCGCGGCTGTATGAGGAAGGCGGCGACCGCAACTTCCCCATCACGGTGCGGCTGGATGGCGCCTACCGACTGGGCCGCGACGCCATTGCCCGCATTCCCATCAGCGCCGCTTCCGGCGCCACGCTGGGGGATGTGGCGGATATCCGCCTGGTGTCGGGCGCCAGCTACATCTACCGCGAGGATGCCAGCCGCTACGTGCCGGTGAAGTTCTCCGTCCGCGGGCGGGACCAGCAGAGCGCGGTGCAGGAAGCCGAGGCGCGGGTGCTGGCCCATGTGCCGCTGCCGCCCGGCTACCGGCTGGAATGGGTGGGCGAGTTCCGCAACCTGCAGGACGCCATCGCCCGGCTGAAGGTGGTGGTGCCGCTGGCCTTGGCGCTGATCGGGGTGCTGCTGTACGTGCAGTTCTCCTCGCTGCGGGACACCTTGCTGATCTTCGGCCTGCTGCCGCTTTCCTGCGTCGGCGGGGTGACGGCCCTGGACCTGATGGACCTGCATTTCAGCGTGCCGGCGGCCATCGGCTTCCTGGCGCTGTTCGGCATCACGGTGATGGAGGGCATCATCCTGCTGTCCCATTTCCACCACCTGCGGGATGGCGGCATGCCCTGGCGCCAGGCGCTGGACCAGGCCGGGGTGGACCGGATGCGGCCGGTGATGATGACCTGCCTGGCCGCCATGGTGGGGCTGCTGCCGGCGGCGGTGGCCAGCGGCATCGGCAGCGACCTGCAGAAGCCGCTGGCGGTGGTGGTGGTCGGTGGCACCATCATCCTGCCGTTGTTCATTCTGGTGGTGTTCCCGGCGATGATCGACCTGTTCGGCCGCACCGCCGAAAGCCGCGCCGCCATGCCGGGCGGCGCCCCGCGCGGGGCGTAGCCGCCAGCCAGGCGGCCTTGCCGGGGGCCGGAGCCGCCGGCCGCTGGCCCGGCTGGCGACCAGGCTGGCGACGGGAACTTGATCCAGCCCCTTGCCCCGGCTGGCCCCAGGGGCCAGCTTGTGCGCCTTCAGAGGGGGTCAGCTTGCAATTGCAAGCCATTCGCATTAACGTCCGGCCCAGGCGCCCGGGAGGGGCCTTATGGCAACCAGCACCCAATTCCTGCCGCCCATCGGGGCAGCACCCATGACCGCCACCGCCACGCCCGCAGGCACCGCCGCCAATCTTGGCGCGGCGCCGCTCGGCTTTCGCGGCCGCATCCGCGCGGTCAATCCCATTCCCGGCGCCCTGCCGCCGGAGGAACTGGAACGCCGCCTGCTGGAGCTGGGCTTCGTCGAGGGCGCCATGGTGGAATTGCTGCACCAGGGCCTGTTCGGCGCCGACCCCATCGCGGTGCGGGTGGATGGCGTGACCATTGCGCTGCGCCGGCGCGAAGCCGCGGCGGTGCTGGTGGAAGCCCTGGACTGAACCGATGAACCAAGTTCTCCCGCTGGCCCGAGACCTGCGCGTGGCCCTGGTTGGCCGGCCCAATTGCGGCAAGACCGCGCTGTTCAACGCGCTGACCGGCAGCCGCCAGAAGGTGGCCAACTACCCGGGCGTTACGGTGGAACGCAAGGAAGGCGCCCTGGCCACCCCGGCCGGCCGGCAGGTGAAGCTGCTGGACCTGCCCGGCACCTATTCCCTGCGCGCCCGGTCCCCGGACGAGGTGGTGACGCGTGACGCGGTGCTGGGCCGGCTGGAAGGCGAAACCCCGCCCGACCTGTTCGTGTGCGTCGGCGACGCCACCAACCTGCGGCTGTGCCTGCGCCTGGTGCTGGAGATCAAGCGCACCGGCCAGCCCATGCTGTTCGCGCTCAACATGTTCGACATTGCCCGGCATCGCGGCATGAGCATCGACCTGGCCCGGCTGGAAGCCGAGCTGGGGGTGCCCGTGGTCACCTCGGTGGCGGTGCGCCGCGGTGGCACCGTGGCGCTGCTGGAGAAGATCGACCAGGCCCTGGCCGCGCCGCACCAGCCCCATGCCGCCGAGGGCTGGCGCGAGCCGGATGCCGCCGGGGTACGGGCGTTGCAGAAGGAAGCCGACCGCATCCTGCGCGCCAGCGTGCAGCACCCCGAGGCACCCGACACGGTGACCGCCCGGCTGGACCAGGTGCTGCTGCACCCGGTGGCCGGGCTGGCCATTCTGCTGGCGGTGCTGTTCCTGATGTTCCAGGCGGTGTTCACCTGGGCGGCGCCGGTGATGGAACTCATCAAGGCCGGGTTCGACCAGTTGGGCGTGCTGGCCGGCGACATCCTGCCCGCCGGCCTGTTGCTGAGCTTCCTGCGCGAGGGGGTGCTGGCCGGGGTGGGCAGCGTGCTGGTCTTCCTGCCGCAGATCCTGGTGCTGTTCCTGTTCATCCTGCTGCTGGAGGACTTCGGCTACATGTCCCGCGCGGCGTTCCTGATGGACCGGATCATGGGCGGCGCCGGGCTGCATGGCCGCGCCTTCATCCCGCTGCTGTCCTCCTTCGCCTGCGCCATCCCCGGCATCATGAGCACCCGGGTCATCGACAGCCGGCGCGACCGCATCGCCACCATATTGGTGGCGCCGCTGATGACCTGTTCGGCGCGGATACCGGTGTACACCCTCATCATCGGCGCCTTCATCCCGGACCGCACGGTGGGCGGGGTGTTCAGCCTGCAGGGGCTGGTGATGTTCGGGTTGTATGCCGCCGGCATCGGCTCGGCGCTGGGGGTTTCCTTCCTGCTGAAGCGCTTCCTGTTCCAGAACGCGGAACCCGAGCCCTTCATGCTGGAACTGCCGGACTACAAGCGGCCGGATGCGCGCAACGTGCTGCTGGGGCTGTACCAGCGCGGCATCATCTTCGTGCAGCGCGCCGGCACCACCATCCTGGCCATGATGTGCGTCATCTGGTTCCTGGCCAGCGTGCCGCGGCCGCCGGAAGGCGCCACCCAGCCGGCCATCGAATACAGCCTGGCGGCGAAGATCGGCCATGCGATGGAACCGGTGCTGGCGCCCATCGGCTTCAACTGGCAGATCGGCGTGGCGCTGATCCCTGGCATGGCGGCGCGGGAGGTGGCGGTGGCCTCGCTCGGCACCGTCTATGCCATTGAAAACGCCGAGGAAGCGCCCGAGACCCTGGGCAATGCGCTGGCCGGCAAATGGTCCATCGCCACCGCGCTGGCGCTGCTGGCCTGGTATGTCTTCGCGCCGCAATGCGCCTCCACCCTGGTGGTGGTGAAGCGGGAAACCGGCAGCGCCTGGTGGATGTGGTTCCTGTTCGGCTACATGCTGGCACTGGCCTATGCGGCCGCCTTCGTCACCTTTCAGGCGGCGGTCTGGCTGGGGCTAGGGTAGCAG
>CANBXZ010000114.1 GCA_947373495.1 Acetobacteraceae bacterium | reverse complement strand
CTGCTGCGCAAGCACATCCTGCCCAACACCATGGCGCCGCTGATCGTCATGGCCACCTACATCTGCGCCAGCGCGGTGCTGGTGGAAAGCTACCTGTCCTTCCTCGGTGTCGGCACCCCGCCCGAAGTGCCGAGCTGGGGCAACATCATCGCCGAGGGCCGGCTCTACGTGCAGTTGGCGTTCTGGAGCATCGGCTTCCCCGGCATCTTCCTGGCGCTGATGGTGCTGGCCATCAACCTGTTGGGGGACGGCCTGCGGGACCTGCTCGACCCGCGCATGGCGCGCCGGCTGTGAGCGCGGCACCGCTGTTGCAGGTGGAAGACCTGCGCACCGAATTCGCCAGCGCCGAGGGCCCGCCCGCCGTGGCAGTGGATGGCATCTCCTTCAGCGTGGACCGCGGCGAGACGCTGTGCATCGTGGGCGAAAGCGGCTGCGGCAAGTCCATGACCGCGCTGTCCATCATGCGGCTGGTGCCGAAACCCAATGGGCGGATCGCCGGCGGGCGGATTCTGCTGGAAGGCCAGGACCTGGCGGCGCTTTCGGAAGCCGAGATGCGCCAGGTGCGCGGCCGCGCCATCTCCATGGTGTTCCAGGAACCGATGACCAGCCTGAACCCGGTCATCACCATCGGCCGGCAGATCGCCGAGACGGTGATGGTGCATGAGGGCCTGGCCTGGGACGCCTGCATGGCCCGCGCGCTGGAGGTGCTGCGCCTGGTGCGCATGCCGGAAGCCGAGCGCCGGCTGCGGGAATATCCGCACCAGCTTTCCGGTGGCATGCGCCAGCGGGTGATGATCGCCATGGCGCTGGCCTGCCGGCCGCGGGTGCTGCTGGCGGATGAACCGACCACGGCGCTGGATGTGACGATCCAGGCGCAGATCCTCGACCTGGTGCGGGAGTTGCAGCGGGAAACCGGCACGGCGGTGGTGCTCATCACCCACGACCTGGGCGTGGTGGCGGAAATGGCCGACCGCGTCGTGGTGGTCTATGCCGGCCGCAAGGTGGAGGAAGCCCCGGTGCAGGCGCTGTTCGACCACCCGGCCCACCCCTATACGCGCGGCCTGATGGGCGCCATGCCGCACCTGGGTGGCGCCGGTGCCGGCCGTCGCCGCCTGACCGAGATAGATGGCCTGGTACCGGCGCTGACCGCGCTGCCGCCCGGCTGTGCCTTCGCCCCCCGCTGCGGGCTGGCCACCGAACGCTGCCGCGCCGAGGCGCCGCCATTGCGGGAGGTGGCGCCGGGCCACCTGGCCGCCTGCTGGGAGGCCGCCCATGGCTGAGCCGCTGCTTCGGGTGGAAGGCCTGGTGAAGCACTACCCGCTGGGCGGCGGCCGGGTGGTGCATGCGGTGGACGGCATCGGCTTCAGCCTGGGCGCCGGCGAGACGCTGGGGCTGGTGGGGGAGAGCGGCTGCGGCAAATCCACCGCCGGCAAGGCCATTCTGCGCCTGGTGGACCCCACCGCCGGCAGCATCCATCTGGAAGGCCAGGACATCACCCGGCTGAACAGCCGCGCCATGCATCCGCACCGCCAGCGCATGCAGGTGATCTTCCAGGACCCCTATGCCAGCCTGAACCCGCGCATGATGGCCGGGGAGATCGTCGGCGAACCCTTCATCAACTACCGCCTGGGCAATGCCACCTGGCGGGAGGACAAGGTGGCGGCGCTGTTTCGCCGCGTCGGCCTGCGCCCCGAACAGATGCGCCGCTACCCGCATGAGTTCAGCGGCGGCCAGCGCCAGCGCCTCGGCATTGCCCGCGCCCTGGCGCTGGGGCCCAAGGTGATCATCGGGGATGAGCCGGTTTCGGCGCTGGATGTCTCGGTGCAGGCGCAGGTCATCAACCTGCTGATGGACCTGCAGGATGAGTTCGGCATCAGCTACCTGTTCATCGCGCATGACCTGGGGGTGGTGGAGCACATCAGCCACCGGGTGGCGGTGATGTACCTGGGCAAGATCGTCGAGCTCGCCCCGCGGGCAGCATTGTTCGCCACGCCGCGCCACCCCTACACCGAGGCATTGCTCTCCGCCGTGCCGGCCAGCAACCCGCGCGAGCGGCGCGGCCGCGTGGTGCTGAAGGGCGACGTGCCCAGCCCGATCAACCCGCCGGCCGGCTGCCGCTTCCACACCCGCTGCCCGATGGCGGTGCCGCTCTGCGCCCAGGCCGAACCGCCCCTGGTCAGCGACGCCGATGGCCATGCCGTCGCCTGCCATCTGCGGGCGCCAATATGACGTTCTGCCACCTGCGGGCGCCAATATGATGTCCTGCCATCTGCGGGCGCCCCATTGAACGAGACGAGGACCACCACCGTGACCCAGACCCTTCCCGGCCAGGTGCCCAGCAATGCGCCGGGCATCCTGCACGGCCTGCGCGTGGTGGAGGTGGCGGACGAGACCGCTGAATATGCCGGCCTGATGCTGGCCGGCATGGGCGCCGAGGTGGTGAAGCTGGAACCGCCGGAAGGCGCCGCCACCCGCCATATCGGCCCGTTCCTGAACGACCAGCCCGGCCCTGAACGCTCGCTGCATTTCTGGACCTACAATCGCGGCAAGCAGTCCGTCACCCGCGCGCTGGAAAGTGCCGAGGGCGCGGCGCTGCTGGCCCGCGCCGACATCCTGCTGACCAGCCGCCGCGACCTGGATGTGGCCGCGCTGCGCGCCCGCCACCCGCGCCTCATCATCGCCCGCATGACGCCGTTCGGCGACGAAGGGCCGTGGAAGGACTTCAAGGGCAGCGACCTGGTGCACCTGGCGCTGTCCGGCATCATGATGAACTGCGGCTACGACCCGGACCCGGCGAAGCACTACGACCTGCCGCCGATCGCACCGCAGCTTTGGCAGGCCTACCACATCGCCGGCGAGCAGCTGGTGGTCGGCATCCTGGCCGCGCTGCTGCACCGGCTGCACACCGGGCAAGGCCAGGACCTGTCCTGCGCGGTGCATGAAGCGACGTCGAAGAACCCGGAGCTGGACGTGATGTCCTGGGTGATGCGCCGGGCGCCGCTGTTCCGCATGACCTGCCGCCATGCCGGCGAGAACCCGACCCATGTGCCCAGCGTGGGCCACACCAAGGATGGTCGCTGGTGCATCGCCACCGGGGTCTCGGTGCGTGACCAGGGGAACCTGGTGCCGTTCCTGGAACGCTACGGCATGCAGGCAGACCTGGTGAAGCCAGGCGCCGAGGCCGACAGCCGGGCCCGCAACGTGCCCGGCTCGGGCAATGCCAGCGAGCAGGCGGCGCACATCACCGAGGTGATCCAGCGCTTCATCCGCGCCCATACCTGGGAAACCCTGCCCTGGCGGGAGGCCCAGGCCGCCGGGCTGCTGTGGGCGCCGCTGCGCAAGCCGCACGAGAATGCCGAGGACCCGCACTGGCAGGAACGCGGCACCTTCGCCGAGGTGGAGCACCCCGAGCACGGCCGCAGCTTCACCTACCCGGTCAGCCGCTGGCTCTCCACCGAGACGAAGTGGCAAACCGGCCGCCGCGCCCCGCTGCTGGGGGAGGACAATGCCGGCGTGCTGGGCGCGCTGGCCACCCCTGCCCCGGCGCCCAGCGTGCCGGCCCGCGCCCGTGCCGACGCGCCGCCGCGGCTTTCCGCGCACGACAAGGCGTTTCCATTGCAGGGCGTGCGGATCTTCGACTTCAGCTGGTTCCTGGCCTCGGCTGGCGGCACCCGGCTGGCGGCGGCGCTGGGCGCCGATGTCATCAAGGTGGAATGGAAGGAGAATCCCGACACCCGGCTGGCCGCCATGGCCCCGGTTGGTGGCCGGGACGCCCGCCGCACCGCCACCGCGCCGCTGACCCCGGTGAACGACCCCGATATGGGCGGCCAGTTCAACAACAAGAACGCCGGCAAAAGCGGCCTGTCGCTGAACATCCGCCACCCCAAGGGGCTGGAGATCGCCCGCCGCATGATCGCGCAGAGCGATGTGGTGGCGGAGGGCTTCTCCCCCGGCGTGCTTGCCCGGCTGGGCCTGGGCTATGAGGCGCTGAAGCAGATCAAGCCCGATATCATCTACGTGCAGCAATCCGGCATGGGCGGCATCGGCCGTTATGGCCGGTTCCGCACCATCGGCCCGGTGGCGGCGGCATTCGCCGGCACCTCCGAGATGTCGGGCCTGCCGGAACCCGCCATGCCGGCCGGCTGGGGCTATTCCTTCCTCGACTGGATGGGCGCCTACGGCTTCTCCATGGCCATCCTCGGCGCGCTGTTCCACCGCGACCGCACCGGCCAGGGCCAGTGGATCGACGGCTCGCAGTGTGAAAGCGGCATCTTCCTCGGCGGCGTGCCGGTGCTGGACCATTCGGCCAATGGCCGGGTCTGGAGCCGGATCGGCAATCGCAGCCCCTACAAGCCGGCCGCGCCGCATGGTGCCTTCCGCTGCACCGGCACCGACCGCTGGCTCGCCATCGCCTGCTTCACCGAAGCGGAGTTCCAGGCCCTGGCGCAGGTGGCCGGGCACCGCGAATGGCTGGACGACCCGCGCTTCGCCACCCTGGCCGCCCGCCTGGCCAACCAGCCGGCGCTGGAAGCCGCGGTAACCGCCTGGACCAGCACGCAGAACGCCGAGGCCACCATGCTGGCGCTGCAGGCCGCGGGCGTCGCCGCCGGCGTGTGCCAGAACGCCGAGGACCGCTGCGACCGCGACCCGCAACTGGCCGCGCTGGGCTGGTTGACCGAGATCGAGGGCACCAAGATCGGCGCCTGGCCGGTGACGGAACTGCCGGCGGTGAAGCTATCGGCCACGCCGGGCCATGCCGGCGGCATCACCCGCCGCGGCGCGCCGGGCTATGGCGAGGACAATGTGCGCCTGCTGGGCGAGTTGTGCGGCTATTCCCCGGCCGAGGTCGAGGCGCTGGCGGCGGAGGGCGTGATCTGACCGGCTTCGACCACGAGGGCATCGTCTTCGTCGGTGATATCCATCGCCGCTGGGACCATGTGGCCAAGGGGCTGGCGGCACTGGACCGACCGCCCGAGGCCGTGGTGCTGCTGGGGGACATGGAATGCCATGAACCGCTGGACAGCCTGGCGCGGCCGATCTTCCACGCCGGTGCCGCGCTGCACTGGATCTTCGGCAACCACGACTACGATGGCGGCCCGGAGATGTGGGCCAACCTGGTGGACCCCGGGCTGAACCCGCGCAGCACCACCGGCGCCCTGCATGCCCAGGTGCGGGAGATTGCCGGCGTGCGCATCGCCGGGCTGGGCGGCACCTTCCGGCCGCGCGTCTGGCACCCGCCCAACCCGCCACGCCTGCGCCGCCGCGCCGAACTGCCCG
Organism: Acetobacteraceae bacterium; assembly: GCA_947373495.1. GTDB lineage: Bacteria > Pseudomonadota > Alphaproteobacteria > Acetobacterales > Acetobacteraceae > CAIMOR01. The sequence goes on along the minus strand of CANBXZ010000114.1, from coordinate 6,390 downwards.
AGGACCTGACCACGCTGGGCCCGGGCTGGAGCGCCCAGGCCACCGCCGCGCTGGAACACTCTTTGGCGGCGATGGCGATCTGGCCGGAGGACTACGACCTGCTGGCCAGCCAGCGCGCCGATGTGCTGGTGACGCATGAGGCCCCCTCCTCCCACCCCAGCGGCGTGGCGGTACTGGAAGACCTGGCTCGCGCCATGGGCGCGAAGCTGGTGGTGCATGGCCATCACCATGTCGGCTACCGCGCCCATGCCGAGGATGGGCTGCGCGTGCTGGGCGTGGGTGCCGGCTGGGGCGTTTCGCTGGCCGGTTCCGCCCGCTGGGCCGGCGAGCCGGAACGCTGGCTGGGCCGCGCGCCGAAGGGGTGGCACTTCCCGGCGGGTTGAGACTTCGTTGGTGCTATCCGCGCCGCCTTTGGTCTAGGCTTGCCGCACAGGGAAGCCGCCGGTCAGCCATCCAACAGGAGTGCGCATGACCCACCTCGCCAAAGGCATCAGCCCATGAAGCGCCGCGACCTTCTTGCCGCCGGCGCCGCCATGATGGCCGCGCCACGGCTGGCCCGCGCCCAGGGCGCCGGCGTGCTGAAATTCGTACCGCAGATCGACCTGTCCTACCTCGACCCGCATGGCACCACGGCCTACGTCACCCGCGGCCATGGCCACATGATCTACGACACGCTCTACGGCATGGACGCCAGCTTCAAGGCTTCCCCGCAGATGGTCGAGGGCCATGTGGTGGCCAATGACGGCAAGCTGTGGACGCTGACGCTGCGCCCCGGCCTGCTGTTCCACGACGGCGAGCGGGTGCTGGCGCGGGACTGCGTGGCCAGCATCAGGCGCTGGGCCAAGCGGGATGCGCTGGGCGGCGCACTGATGGCGGCGACCGACGAGTTGGCGGCGCCGGACGACCGGACCATCGTGTTCCGCCTGAACCGGCCCTTCCCGCTGCTGCCGGATGCGCTGGGCAAGATCACCTCCCCCATGCCGGCGATGATGCCGGAACGCTTCGCCAATACCGACCCGTTCAAGCAGGTGACCGACATGGTCGGCAGCGGCCCGTTCCGCTGGGTGGCCAGCGAAAGGGTGGCCGGCGCGCGCGCGGTCTATGCGAAGTTCGACAAGTACGTGCCGCGCCAGGGGGGGACGCCGGACTGGAATTCGGGCACCAAGGTGGTGCACCTGGACCGGGTGGAATGGACCACCATTCCCGACGCTTCCACCAAGGCCTCGGCCCTGATGCAGGGCGAGCAGGAATGGTGGGAAAACCCGGCGCACGACCTGCTGCCGCTGCTGCGGCGGGACCGCCGGGTGAAGTTGGATGTCATCAACTTCAGCGGCCAGGTCAACATGATGCGGCTGAACCATTTACAGCCGCCGTTCAACAACCCGGCCATCCGCCGCGCCGTGCTGCACGCCATCGACCAGGCGGCGATGATGCAGTCCATCGTCGGCACCGACCCGAAGGACTATCACACGCCGCACGGCATCTTCTGCCCCGGCACGCCGCTGGCCAGCACCGCCGGGCTGGAGCCGCTGCAAGGCCCGCGCGACCTGGACAAGGTGAAGCGCATGATGCGCGAAGCCGGCTACGGCGGGGAAAAGGTGGCCATGCTGGTCGCCACCGACTACCCGCAGTTCAAGGCCATCGGCGATGTCGCCGCCGACATGTTCAAGAACATCGGCATGAACATCGACTACATCGCCACCGACTGGGGCACCATGCTGCAACGCCGCAACAATCGCGGCCCGGTGGACCAGGGCGGGTGGAGTTGCTTCAACACCGGCTGGGAAGGCGTGGACCACCTGGACCCGGCCAACCACTACGCCGTGCGCGGCAATGGCGGCGAAACCTCCGCCTGGCCGGGCTGGTGCGTGAGCGAAAAGCTGGAGGAGCAGCGCAACGCCTGGTTCGCGGCGCCAAGCCTGGCGGCGCAGCAACAGATCTGCCGCGACATGCAGGTGCAGGTGATGCAGGACGTGCCGAGCATTCCGCTGGGCCAATATACCTCCCAGACCGCCTATCGTACCAACATCACCGGGGTGCTGCGCGGCTTCCCGGTGTTCTGGAACGTCAGGAAGGGCTGAGGCGCCGCGGCGCCCCAGCCGCTTCGCGGCCTTACGCCACCTGGTCCGCCAAGCGGTCCAGGTGGTAGGCGGTGTCGCCGAACAGGTGTTCGAACACCATCACCCGGCGGAAGAAATGGCCGATGGCGTATTCTTCCGTCATGCCGATGCCGCCGTGCAACTGCACCGCGTTCTGCGACACGAAGCGCCCAGCCTGGCCAACGCCCACCTTGGCCATGCTGATGTTGCGCTCGCGCTCGGCATCGTTCGGCTCGTCGAGCATCATCGCCGCCAGCATGGCCATCGAACGGCCCTGCTCCAGCGCGATCATCATTTCCGCCGCGCGGTGCTGCAACGCCTGATTTTCGCCGATCGGCTTGCCGAACTGCACCCGGGTCTTCAGGTAGTCCAGCGTCATGGCCTGCATCGCTTCCATGGCGCCCACCACCTCGGCGGCGCCGGCGGCGATGCCGGCTTCCACCACGCGGCGAATCACCGGCAGGGCGTTGTCCTGTTCCCCCAGCAGCGCCTCGCGCGGCACCTGCACGGCGGAGAAGGACAGTTCCGCGGCGCGCGAGCCGTCGCGCAGCGCATAGCCGCGGCGGGCGATGCCGGGGCTGGCGGCGTCCACCAGGAACAGGGAGATGCCGGCCGCGTCGTCCCGCCCACCAGCGGTGCGGGCGCTGACGATCAGCGTGTCGGCGCTGTCACCATGCAGCACCACGGACTTGGCGCCTTCCAGCAGGAAGCCATCGCCGTGCGGCTTCGCCGTGGTCAGCAGGTCCGTCATGTCGTAGCGGGCCTGGCGTTCATAATGCGCGAAGGCCAGCCGACGCTCCCCGGCGGCGATGGCCGGCAGCAGTTCCGCCTGCTGCTCCTCGCTGCCCGCCAGCCGCAGTGCGGTGCCGGCCAGCACCACGGTGGCCAGGTAGGGCTCCAGCACCAGGTGGCGGCCGAAGGACTGCATCAGCAGCATCACGTCCACCGCGCTGCCGCCGAAGCCGCCGAAATCCTCGCTGAACGGCAGGCCGAGCAGCCCGAGTTCCGCATACTGCGCCCAGAGCGTCTCGCTCCAGCCGGTCGGGGCCTTCAGCAACTGCTTGCGCTGTTCGAAGCCGTAGTTGTCTGCCAGCAGGCGGCTGACGCTGTCGGTCAGCAGGCGCTGGTCTTCGGTCAGGTCGAAATCCATGATTACAGCCCCAGCACCGCTTTGTTCAGGATGTTCTTCTGGATCTCATTGGTGCCGCCATAGATGCTGGCGGCCCGCAGCATCAGGTAGGCCGGCGCCATCTGCGGCGCCCAGTCGGGGCCGATCTCGGGCTCATTGCTCAGCGCCGCCAGTTCCTGCTGCCACGCCGGCATGGCCTGCGGCCCGCCCACGTCCATCAACAACTCGGAGGAGTTCTGCAGCAGTTCCGTCCCCTTCACCTTCAGCACCGAGGAAATCGGGTCCGGCTTGTTGCCGCCGGCCTTGGCGAAGGCCGAGACCACGCGCAGCTGGGTGATCTCCAAAGCCTTCATGTCCACTTCCAACTGCGCCACACGGGTGCGGAACGGCCGGTCCTCGATCAGCGGCCGGCCGTTCATGCGCACCTCCCGCGCCACTTCCTTGGAACGGCGCACCGCGGCCTTGCTGGAACCCAGCCGGGCGATGCCGGTGCGTTCATTGCCCAGCAGGTACTTGGCCACCGACCAGCCCTTGTTCTCCTCGCCCACCAGGTTTTCCACCGGCACGCGGACGTCGGTGAAGAACACCTCGTTCAGGTGGTGGCTGCCGTCGATGCTGATGATCGGGCGCACTTCCACGCCCGGCGTTTTCATGTCGATCAGCAGGAAGCTGATGCCTTCCTGGCGCTTGGCGGCGTTGGGGTTGGTGCGGACCAGGCAGAAGCACCAGTCGGCATTGTGCGCCGTGCTGGTCCAGATCTTCTGGCCGTTGACCACATAGTGGTCGCCATCCCGTTCCGCCCGCGTGCGCAGGCTGGCCAGGTCGGATCCCGCGCCGGGTTCGCTGAAGCCCTGGCACCACCAATCGTCCAGGTTCTTGGCCCGTGGCAGGAAGTGGTCCTTCTGCGCCTGGGTGCCGAACTGGATCAGCACCGGGCCGAGCATGGTGATGTTGAAGGAAAGCAGTTCCGGCGCCGGGGCGGCCAGGTTCTCCTCCAGGAAGATCATCCGCTGGATGGCCGACCAGCCCGGGCCGCCATATTCCTTCGGCCAGTTGAAGGCAGACCATCCCTTGCGGTTCAGAATCCGCATCCAGTCGATGATTTCCTGCTTCTTCGGCTTGTAGCCCAGCCGCATCCGCTCGCGCGTTTCACGCGGCAGGTTTTCGGCGATGAAGCTGCGGACTTCCTCGCGGAAGGCCACCTCCTCAGGGGTGAAGCGCAGATCCATTGGCGCGTTTCCTCAGCATGCTTGCCGGTAATGTGTCGCGGCGCGGCGCCAGGGGCAAGCGCCTGGTGTCACCGGGCCACCGCCAGGCGCTTCAGTGCCTCCGCCAGGGCCAGGTACAGCAGCACCAGCGCGAAGATGCTGGCCAGCAGCGCCCCCGGCATGGCGGTGAAGCCCAGCACCGGCGCCAGCGGCCCCAGCGCCAGCGCCAGCGCCACGCTCAACGCGCCCAGGGAGGTGACGGCCAGTGCCCAGTGCGGCCGCGCCCCGCGCCAGGCCGGGCCCGCGGTGCGGATGAGGAAGATGACCAGGATCTGCGTCGCCATGCTTTCCACGAACCAGGCGGTGCGGAACTCCTCCGGCGTGGCGGCGAAGCCCAGCACGAGGATGGCGAAGGTCGCCAGGTCGAAGATCGAGGACAGCGGCCCCATCACCAGGGTGAAGCGCAGCACCTCCTTCATGTCCCAGCTGTGCGGCGCGCGCAGCGCGGCCTCATCCACGTTGTCGAATGGAATGCCGATCTCGGACAGGTCGTAGAGCAGGTTGTTCAGCAGGATCTGCGCCGGCAGCAGCGGCAGGAACGGAATGAACAGGCTGGCCACCGCCATCGACAGCATGTTGCCGAAGTTGGAGGAGGTGCCCATCCGCACATACTTCATCACATTGGCGTAGGTGCGGCGGCCTTCCTCCACCCCGTCGGCCAGCACGCCCAGGTCCGGCGCCAGCAGAATGAGGTCCGCCGCCGCCCGCGCCACATCGGTGGCGCCTTCCACCGAAAGCCCGGCATCGGCGGCATGGATCGCGGGGGCGTCGTTGATGCCATCGCCGATGAAGCCCACGGTATGGCCCCGCGCCTTCAGCGCCAGGATCACCCGGCGCTTCTGGTCCGGCGAAACCCGGGCGAACATATCCACATCCTGCACCCGGTCGGCCAGGGCGGTGGCTTCCAGCGCCTCGATCTCGTCGCCGGTCAGCAGCCCCTTGCATGGCAGGTCCAGCGCCGCCACCAGGTGGCGCACCACCGGCGCGGCATCGCCGGAGATGACCTTCACCTTCACCCCCAGCCCGGCCAGTCGCTTCACCGCCAGGCCGGCGCTGGCCTTGGGCGGGTCGAGGAAGGCGCAGAAGCCCACGAAGCTCAGCCCCGTCTCGCAGGCCGGGGTGGTGCAATCCTCCCCCTCCGGCACCTCGCGGCAGGCCACGCCGAGCAGCCGCAGCCCCTCGGCGCCGCGGCGCTCGGCTTCGGCATGGGCCTCGGCCGGGGGCGCGGCGCAGGCCGCCAGCACTGCTTCCGGCGCGCCCTTCACCACCAGCAGGCGCCGGCCTGCATGCTCCACCAGCACGGAGCTGCGCCGGCGTTCGAAGCCGAAGGGGCATTCCGCCAGCTTCACCCACCCCGCCGCCGCGCCCTGCCCGGCCGCGCCGATGATGGCCGCGTCCAGCGGCGTGGGCAGGCCGCCGGCCAGCAGCGCATTCACCGCCGCCAGTTCCAGCGTGCGCGGGGTGCTGCTCTCGGCCAGGGAAATCCGCGCCTCGGTCAGCGTGCCGGTCTTGTCGGTGCACAGCACGTCCATGGCGCCCAGGTCGTGAATGGCGGCCAGGCGCTTCACCACCACCTGCTTGCGCGCCATGCGCATGGCGCCGCGAGACAGCGTGACGGTGGTGACCATGGGCAGCAACTCAGGCGTCAGCCCCACCGCCAGGGCAATGGCGAACATGAAGCTTTCCAGCGCCGGCCGATGGAACGCCAGGTGCGCCAGCAGCACGAACAGCACCAGGAAGGCGGTGAGCCGCAGGATCAGCAACCCCAGGCCACGCAACCCCTTCTCGAACGCCGTGGGCGGCCGGCGCTGCGAAAGCGCCGCCGCCACGCCGCCCAGCCGGGTGGCGCGGCCGGTGGCCACCACCAGCAGGGTGGCGCTACCGGCCACCAGCG
>CANBXZ010000113.1 GCA_947373495.1 Acetobacteraceae bacterium | reverse complement strand
GGTTGTTGCCGCGAGCATCCCTGCCGTTCGGTGACGCAGCCCCACCGCCATTCGCCGCAGCGCAAAGCCCGCCAGCCCAGGCAGCCAGCCCAGGCACCCGGAACCCACGCTATGCCAGCGGCCGCGCCGGCACTCCGGCCACCCGGCTGCCCGGCGCCACCGGGTGCACCACCGCGGCACCGGCGCCCACCACCGCATCGGCGCCGACCGAGGCTCCCACCAGGCAGCAGCTGGCCGCGCCCAGCATCGCCCGGGCGCCCACCGTCACATGCCCGGGCAGCACCGCGCCGGGGCCGATATGGGCGCCCTCGCCCACCACGCAGTCATGTTCCACGATGCAGCCGCTGTTGAGGATGGCGAAGCCGCCGACCCGCGCCTGCGCCCCCAGCACCACGCGCGGCAGCACCACCACGCCCTCGGCCAGCGTGGCGCTGCCGGCCAGGATGGCACTGGGGTGGACCAGCGCGGGAAAGCCGAAGCCCAGCCGCCGCAGCCGCGCGGCCGCCGCCAGCCGGGCAGCATTGTCGCCGATGGCCACCACCGCCTGGGTCACGCCCTGGGCCCGCAGCGCCGGCAGCGCCGCCTCGTCGCCCAGCACCGGCACGCCCAGCACCGGCCCGGCGGGCGGCCGGGCGTCCAGCACGCCCAGCACCTCCCAGCCGCCCAGCGCGCGCAGCAGCTCGATCAGGCTGCGGCCGTGGCCGCCGGCCCCCAGGATGACCAGTCGGGACATTCCTCCTCCTCGCGGCTTTGGCGCGGCCGGTATAAGACTGTTGGCGCCAATGTCAGAACCATTCCGCCGCCGTGGCCTGCTGGCCGCCCCCTTCCTGCTGCCCCTGCCGGCCCTCGGCCAGCCGGCCCGGTCGCGCCTGCCCGCGGAAGCCGCCGCCCCGGCCGCGGCGCCCGTGGCAACGCCCGGCCCCGGCGCCGCCTGGCGCGGGGTGAACATGGCGCAGGTGGAAACCCACCCCTTCGGTGGGCCGGATGCCCGGCTGGCACTGCGCCGCGCCGCCGCCGCCGGGGCCGATTCGGTCGCGGTGGTGCCCTTCCTCTGGCAGTCCGGCAGCACCAGCCCGGAGGTGAGCCTGGGCAGCGACATGTCCCCGGCGCAGTTGCAGGCCGGCATCCAGCAGGCGCGGGAGTTGGGGCTGCGGGTGGTGGTGAAGCCGCACCTGTGGGTGCAGGGCGGCCAGCCTGGGCAGATAATGCTGGCCAATGCCGAAGCCTGGCGCCGCTGGTTCGCCAGCTACACCACCGGCCTGCTGCACCTGGCCCGGCTGGCGCAGGAAGCCGGGGCGGAGGCGTTTTCGGTCGGCACCGGCCTGTCCCGCAGCCTGGCCCGGCCGGAATGGCGCGGCCTGATCGGCCAGGTGCGCGGCGCCTTCCGTGGCAAGCTGCTGCAGGTGGTGGACAGCACCGAAATGGCCGACCAGGTGCAGCATTGGGACCAGCTGGATGCCATTGGCCTGAAGCTGTACCCGGCGCTGGGCCGGGATGACGGGCCGGAGGAATGGACCCCGGTGATGCGGCGCGAGGCCGAGCGGATGGACCGCCTGGCCAGCCGCTGGCGTCGGCGGATCTGGGTGGCGGAGGTAGGCCTGCGCAGCGCCGCCGGTGCCGCCGCCCGCCCCTGGGAAGTGGTGGAGGACCGCCGCACCCAGCCCGACGCCCGGGTGCAGGCGGAGGTGCTGGCCCGCTGGCTGTTCCACCTCGACCGGCCGAGCGTGGAGGCGGTGCTGGTCTGGCGCTGGTTCACCGACCCGTTGCGCGGCGGCCCGCAGGACACCGACTTCACGGTGCAGAACAAGCTGGCCGAAGGGGTGATGCTGGGCGCCTGGGCGCGCTGAAATCACCCGCCCCGGCGGCGCCGATTCCCTGCGGGTTTGCGAAATGGCCCGGCACCCCGATATCCTGCGCTTTGACGCGCGAGACGGACGGTAGGGCATGGCGAGCAGCGACTGGGAAATTCCGCCGGAGCTTCAACCGGACCCGAGCGACCACGCCTTCGACCTGGACCTGGCATTGCGCTCGGTGGTCGGGGTGAAGGCGATGGTGCCGCCGGATGCCTTCAGCGCCAATACGCTGGGCACCGAACGGGTGGGCAGCGGCGTGGTCATCCGCCAGGACGGGCTGATCGCCACCGTCGGCTACCTGGTGACGGAAGCCGAGACCATCTGGCTGACCACCGCCGATGGCAAGGTCATTCCCGGCCATGCCCTGGCGTTCGATTTCGAAACCGGCTTCGGCCTGATCCAGGCGCTGGGCAAGCTGGACCTGCCGGCGCTGCGGATGGAAACCGGCGAGGCGCCGCGCCCTGGTGATGTGGCGGTGCTGGCCTCGGCCGGCGGGCGCAAGCATGCGCTGCGCGCCACCGTGGCGGCGCGGCAGGAGTTTGCCGGCTATTGGGAATACCTGCTGGACGAGGGAATCTTCACCTCCCCGGCGCATCCCAGCTGGGGCGGTGCCGGGCTCATCGGCGCCGGCCCGGGCGGCGAGGCCCGGCTGCTGGGCGTCGGCAGCCTGGTGATGCAGCAGCAGGACGGCAAGGGCCGCCGGGTGGACCTCAACATGGTGGTGCCGGCCAGCCTGCTGCCGCCGATCCTGGACGACCTGCTGGCCTATGGCCGGCTGAACCGCCCGGCACGGCCCTGGCTCGGGCTCTATGCCACCGAGGATGACGACTGCGTGGTGGTCTCCTCCCTCGCTGCCCGCGGGCCGGCGATGAAGGCCGGGGTGCGCGAGGGCGACCGGATCCACGCCGTGGGCGGCACCAAGGTGACCGACCTGCCCAGCCTGTGGCGGGCGCTGTGGGCCTGCGGCAGCGCCGGCTGCCGGGTTCACCTGGAAACCACGCGGGAGAACACCCCGCGCGACATCACCGTGGTCTCGGCCGACCGCCGCAGCTTCCTGAAGGCGCCGAAGCTGCACTAGGCGGCGGCCGATGCCGATGCCCATCCCCTGGCAGCCGGCGCCGCCGCACCAGCCCGACCTGAACGGCGCGGTGGAGGCGCCGCTGCTGCCCTGGCCGGAAGGCTTCGCCCAGGCCAGCATCTTCGCCAACTTCCAGGCCGTGGCGGCGCGCCAGCCGCAGGCGCTGGCGGTGACCGATGGGCTGGAAAGCCTGAGCTTCGCCGCGCTGCGGGCCGAGGCGCTGCGGCTGGCCGGGCTGCTGGCCGAGCGGGCGCCGGGCCAGGGCGCGGTGGCGCTGCTGCTGCCCTCCGCCCCGCTGGCACTGGCCGCGGTGCTGGCGTGCAGCGCCGCCGGGCGGCCCTGCCTGCTGCTGAACGCGCACAACCCGGCGGAACGCAGCCTGGCCACGCTGCGCCAGGCGGCGCCCGAGGTGGTGCTGGCGCTGGCCGAAACCCGGCTGGACGCCCCCGACCTGGCCTGGCTGGACGCCACGCTGCCCGCGACGCCGCTGGCCACCCCGGCGGCGCGGCTGCCGCTGCATGCCCCGGCGCTGGTGGTCTATACTTCCGGCAGTACCGGCATGCCGAAGGGCATGGTGCTGTCGGAATGCATCGAGCTGCGCCGCGCCTGGCGCAACGGCCGGCTGCTGCGGCTGCACCCGGCGGACCGCATGCTGGTGCTGAACCTGCTGTGCACCATCGCCGGGCTGGGGGCGAGCATCGCCGCGCTGCTGAGCGGCGCCGGCGTGCTGCTGGCAGACCCGGCGCGGCTGGGCGGCCGGCGCTTGCTGGCGCTGGCGCGGCAGCAGGGCGCCACCGCGGTGCTGGGCATTCCCGCCGTGCTGCGGATGCTGCTGGCGCTGGACAGCGGCGGCAGCGCCACCGCCCGGCTGCGCGCGGTACGCACCACCGGCACCGGCCTGCTGGCGCAGGAGTTGGCCGAATGGCGCCAGCGCCTGCCGCCCGGCTGCCGCATCACCATCAGCTATGGCCAGACCGAGATGGCCATCGCGGACTGGTGGGTGCCGGCCGACTTCGCCGCCACGGAGGCCGCGCTGCCCGCCGGCTACCTGCTGGACCAGTTGGACTACGCCTTGCTGGACGCCTCGGGCACCGCGGTGCCGGCCGGCGAGGCCGGGGCGCTGGTGGTACGCTCGGACCAGGTGGCGCTGGGGGAATGGCGCGCCGGGCGCTGCCTGCCGGGCGGCATTGCGCCCGACCCGGAGAACCCCGCCCTGCGGGTGCTGCACACCGGCGACCTGGCGCGGCTGCGGCCGGATGGCCTGCTGCAGGTGCTGGGCCGCAGCGACCGCCAGGCCAAGGTGCGCGGCGTGCGGGTGGAACCGGCCGAGGTGGAGGCGGTGCTGCGCGCCGTGCCGGGCGTGGCGGCGGCGGTGGTGCTGGCCCGCCCCGGCCCGGGTGGCGACACCTTGCGCGGCTTCGTGGTGCCGGCACCGGGCACCGCGGCGGAAGGGCTGCCGGCCCTGCTGCGCGCCCGGCTGGCCCAGGCGCTGCCGCCACCGATGCACCCGGCCACGCTGCATTGCCTGCCCGGCCTGCCCCGGCTGCCCGGCGGCAAGGTGGATGAAGCCGCGCTGCTGGCCTTGGTCGGCCATAACTGAAGCCGGCAGTCCCGCACTTGCCGGTGCGCCGCCAAGGCTTCAGGCTGAACGGGATGACAAGCTTAGACCTGCTGCGGCTGCGCCGCACCGTCCGCGCCCTGCTGGCCCCCTGCGCGCAGCCCGGCAGCCCCGGCGTCAGCATCGGCATCCTGCGCGACAACGCGCTGGTGCTGCATGAAAGCGCCGGCCTGGCCAACCTGGAAATGGCGGTGCCGATCGGCCCGGAAACCAGCTTCCGCATCGCCTCGGTCAGCAAGCAGTTCACCTGCGCCGCCATCCTGCTGCTGGCGCGCGAAGGCCGGCTTGCGCTGGGCGATGACATTCGCCAGCACCTGCCGGCGCTGCCGGATTTCGGCGCCACCGTCACCCTGGCGCACTGCATGCAGAACAGCTCCGGCCTGCGGGACATGCTGGAGCTGATGCGGCTGGCCGGGGTGGACCTGGCGGAGCCGGTGCGGGCCAGCGACCTGCTGGCCGCGGTGGGCCGCCAGCGCAGCCTGAACTTCACCCCCGGCAGCCGCTTCCTGTACTGCAACACCGGCTTCATGCTGTTGGGCCAGGTGGTGGAACAGGTGGCCGGGGAGGCCCTCGGCAGCTTCCTGCAACGCCGGCTGTTCGCCCCGGCGGGCATGACCCGCACCCGCCACACGCCGAGCCTGGCCGAACCGGTGCCCGGCCTGGCCAGCGGCTACCTGCCCGATGCCGGCGGCGGCTTCCGCCGGGCGCAGCATGGCTTTCCGCTGGGCGGCGAGGGTGGCCTGGTCAGCGGCGTGGAGGACCTGGCGCTGTGGACCGGCTGGCTGGCCGCCCACCCCTGGCTGGATGCCGCGTTGCAGGCCCAGGCGCCGTTCCCCGATGGCAGCCTGAATCCCTATGCCCATGGCGTGGAGGTGCGCCCCTGGCGTGGCCTGCGCACCGTGAGCCACGGCGGGCTGTGGCCGGGTTTCAAGACCTGTTTCCTGCGGGTTCCGTCGCGCGGGCTGGCGGTGTTCGCGCTGGCCAACCATGCCGGGCAGGACCCGCATTGGCTGGCGCACCAGGCGCTGGCGGCCGCCCTGGCCAACGACCCGGCGCTGGCCCCCGCCCCGGCGCTGCCGGCCGATCTGGGCGCGCTGGCCGGGCGCTGGGTGGCGGATGATGGCGCGGTCAACTTCGACCTGGCGCTGGACGGCAGCGGCACGCCCGTGGTGACCCAGCATGGCGTGCCCTTCGCCCTGGCCGCCACCCCCGGCGGCCGGCTGGCCGCGCGCCGCGCCGCCATCGAGTTCGCGCTGGAACCGCGTGGCGAGGGCCTGGTGCTGCATGCCGATGCCGGGCACTGCCTGGCCCTGCACCGCGCCCCGGCCGAGGTGGCCTGGCCGGCCGGGCTGACCGGCCACTACCATTGCGAGGAGTTGGACACCGACTGGACCGTGCTGCCGCGCGGCGCCGGGCTGGAGGTGCTGGTGCACGGCCCGATGCGGCAGGTGGGGCCGTGGCGGCTGGAAGCCATCGCGCCCGGGCTGCTGCGGCTGCACGTGCCCGGCGACGCCTGGCAGGGCTGGTACGACGTGACCGTGCGCCGCAATGCCGAGGGCGCCGCCATGGCATTGGTGGCGCATGGCGCCCGCGCCCGGGAACAGGTGTTCAGCCGGCTGGGGTAGTCCCGGGGTGGGGCAACCCGCGGGCGAATACCCGCTTGCCTCGCGCCCGGCGGACGCTGTCCCGGGGCGGGACGTGGCGGGGCCCGAGGCCACGCTGGTGTTCGAGGACTGACACCAACGCCCTCAATCGCCGGGCGGGCCGCCTCCGCGGCCCTGGGCCGCGCGGCACAGGCCGCGGCCATGCGGGCGCCCGCTCCTCCGGGCCGCCGGCGCCAGGGCCGGCAGCACCGCCAGGGCTGGCCAAGCCCCGCTTCTGTGGCAGATTGCGCGCACGGAAAAACGGGGAAACGCAGCCATGGCGGAAAGCACCTACAATGTCGGCGACCTGGTCGCCGAGTTCCTGTCGCGCATCGGCGTCACCACCTGCTTCGGCATCGTCTCGGTGCACAACATCCCGATGCTGGACGGCATCGGCCGGCGCAACGCCATCCGCTACGTCATGGCCCGCAATGAGATGGGCGGCGCCCATATGGCGGATGCCTATGCGCGGGTCAGCGGACACCTGGGGGTGATGTTCTCCTCCACCGGCCCGGGCGCGGCCAATGTGGTGCCCGGCCTGGTGGAAGCGCAGTTCGCCGGCTCCTCCCTGCTGCACATCACCGGCCAGACCCCGACCAAGTTCCTCGACCGTGATACCGGCAGCGTGCACGACGTGCCCGGCCAGTTGCAGATGCTGGCCGCGGTCAGCAAGTCCGCCTGGCGCATCCGCTCCGCCGCCGAGGCGCTGGGCGTGCTGACCCGCGCCGCGACCGAGGCGCTGACCCCGCCGCGCGGACCGGTGAGCGTTGAGATCCCGATCGACATCCAGCGCACCGTCATCCAGCGCCCGGCGGCGCTGGACACGCTGGAACTGCCGATCCCGCCCGCCCTGGTGCCCAGCGAGGCCGCGCTGGACGAGGCCGCCGAGATCCTGCTGCGGGCGAAGCGCCCGATGCTGTGGCTGGGCAATGGCGCCAAGGAAGCCGGCGCCGAGGCGATGCAACTGATGAACCTTGGCTTCGGCGCGGTTTCCAGCTGGAACGGCCGCGGCATCATCAGCGAGGACCACCCGATGACGCTGGGCGGCCTGCACGGCAATGGCAGCCCGCGCGTGGTGCGGTTCTATGAAACCGTGGACGCCATGCTGGTGGTGGGCAGCAAGCTGCGCGCGCATGAGACGCTGGAGCTGAACCTCAAGCTGCCGCAGACGCTGATCCATGTGGATGTGAACCCGGCCGCCAATGGCCGCACCTATGCCAGCACCTGCTTCGTCAATGGCGACGCCGCGTTGGTGATGGCCGGGCTGGCCAGGCGGTTGGCCGGCAGGATGCAGGTGGAAGCCGGCTTCGCCGCCGAGTTCCAGGCGATGAAGGCCAAGGCCACGGCGGAATACTGCGACACGCTCGGCCCCTATGCCGACTTCCCCCGGCTGGTGCGCGAGGCGATGCCGCGCGACGCGCTGTGGGTGCGCGACATCACCATCTCCAACTCCTCCTGGGGCAACCGGGTGTTCCCGGTGTACGGCCCGCGCGACGCGGTGCACCCGGTTTCCGCCGCCATCGGGCCGGGGCTGCCGCTGGGCATCGGCGCCGCCATGGCCGGCCGCGGCCGCAAGGCCATCGCCATGGTGGGGGATGGCGGCTTCGCGCTGAACCAGACCGAACTGTGGACCGCGGTGCAGGAACGCGCCGAACTGGTGGTGATGGTGATGAACGACCGCGGCTATGGCGTCATCAAGCACATCCAGGGCGCGTTGCAGGATGGCCGGATGTACTTCGGCGACCTGCAAAGCTCGGACTTCCAGAAGCTGGCGGCGGTGGCCGGCTGCCCGAGCCATGTGGTGCGCCGCACGGAGGACCTGGTGCCGGTGCTGCAGCAGGCCTTCGCCACCCCGGGGCCGGTGCTGGTGGAGGTGGACATGACCTCGATCGGCGCCTTCCCGCCCTATGCGCCCTACAACAACATGGGGATTTTCGCCAAGCGCGCAGCGGAATAAGCCGGGCTTAACCTCAGCGCAAGGTACCCTGCCGCAGGCTGCCTTGGCTGGCTGCGGATGGGACGGAACTTTGCTCTGGGGCTTCAACATATACCCCGCCGCCGGCCTGGCCCCGACCACGCCGGTTGAACGGCGCGGGGACGCCCTGCTGCTCGGCTTGCTGCAATGCGTCATCAGCCTGGTGTCGGTGCGGCTGACGCAGCAGGCCGGCGCCCTGGCCCTGTTGTGGCCGGGCAGCGCCATTACCCTGGTGGCGCTGCTGCGCCAGCCCCGCGCGGCCTGGCCCCACCTGCTGTGCGGCGGCTTCGGCGGCATCACCCTGGGCTGCCTGCTGGCCGGGGCGGCGCCGCTGAACGCCGTGGCCCTGACCTGCTTCGGCCAGGGCGAGGCGCTGGCGGCGGCGCTGGTGATGCGCGACCGGCGCGGCCGCAACGTGGACCTGGCGCGGCTGCGCGACCTGGGGCGCTTCGCCCTGGTGGTGGTGCTGGCCCCAATGGCCGGGGCGCTGCCGGCCGCGCTGCTGCTGTACCTGAGCCGGGCGGTGCCGCCGCTGGCCAGCCTGACGAATTGGTGGCTGGCGCATGCGCTGGGGCTGGCGGTGATAACCCCGCCGCTGCTGGCCGCCCTGGCAACGCTGCGGGCGCGGCGGCGGCCGGGGCCACGCCCCGGGCTGGCCGGGCTGGGCTGCCTGGTGCTGCTGGCCGGCACCTGCCTCGGGCTTGGGGCCTTTTCCAGCCCGGCGCCGCTTTATGTGCTGTTCCCGCCCATGCTGCTGGTGGTCTGGCAACTGGGCATGGGGGGCGCGGTGGCTGGCCTGGCGCTGGTGGCGGCGCTGCTGCTGCCGCTGACCCTGGCCGGCCAGGGCCCGATGCCGGACCAGGTGCGCCAGTTGCAGCTTTTCCTGCTGGTGCTCTCCGCCACCTGCCTGCCGGTGGCGGCGCTGCTGGCCGCCCATGCCCGGCTGCGCCAGGCCCAGCGCCGCGGCGCCGAGGAGCATCGGCGCCAGGCCCAATTGCTGGACAGCGTGCTGGCCGCGATGGAACAGGGGCTGGCCGCCTATGATGGCCGGGGCCGGCTGATGGCCGCCAATGGCCGCTACGCCGAACTGCTGGACCTGCCGGCGCTGCTGCTGGTGCGTGGCCGCCCCTACCTGGAGGTTGCCCGCCACCTGGCCAACCGCGGCGAATTCGGCCCCGGCGACCCGGATGAGTTGGCCCGGCAGCGGCTGGCCTCCAGCAGTGCCGGCCAGGTGCACCGGCTCAGCCGGGTGCGGCCGAATGGCCGGGGGGTGGAGATTACCGGCCGGCCGCTGCCCGGTGGCGGCTGGGTCACCACCGTCTCCGACGTGACGGAGCGGATGCGGCGCGAACAGCAACTGGCCGAAAGCGAAGCCAGCTTCCGCCTGCTGACCGAAAACTCCGGCGATGTGGTGGCCCGGATGGGGCTGGAGGGGGAGTTCCGCTACGCCTCCCCGGCGGCGCTGCGGGTGCTGGGCTGGCAGCCGGAAGCCCTGGTCGGCCAGCCGCTGATGGCGTTCATCATCGTGGAGGACCGTGCCTGGGTCGCCTCCTCCCTGGCGGCGTTGATCGCCGGCACGGCGGAGGAGATGACGGTGACCTTCCGCTTCAGCCGCGCCGATGAAAGCGAAGCCTGGGTGGAAGGCCATGGCCGGCTGGGCCGCGACCGCCAGGGCCAGCCTTCGGAAGTGGTGCTGGCGCTGCGCGACGCCACCGACCGCAAGGCGGCGGAGGCCGAACTGCTGGCAGCCTTCGAGCAGATGGAATCCATGGCCCAGACCGATGGCCTGACCGGGCTGGCCAACCGGCGGCGCTTCGACGAGGTGCTGCACCGCGAATGGCGCCGCGCGGTGCGCGAGGGCTCCTCCCTCGCCCTGCTGCTGGTGGATGCGGACCGCTTCAAGCTGTTCAACGACCGCTATGGCCATGCCGCCGGCGATGATTGCCTGCGCCAGGTGGCGGTGGCGGTGGCCAATGCCGCCCGTCGCCCGGGCGACCTGGCGGCGCGCTATGGCGGCGAGGAATTCGCCGTGCTGCTGCCGAATACCGACCTGGCCGGCGCCCTGGAGGTAGCCGAGCGGCTACGCCAGGACGTGCTGGCGGTGGGGCTGGAGCATCTGGGCAACCCGCCGCTGGATGTGGTCAGCGTCAGCCTCGGCGCTGCCTGCGTGGCCCCGTTGCCGGACGATCAGGCGGATACCGACGCGCTGCTGCGCGCCACCGACAGCGCGCTGTATGCCGCCAAGGCCAGCGGCCGCAACCGCACCGCCAGCGGCAGCCTGGCAGCCGCCGCGTAGAGCGTGACCGGCGCTGACTGAGGCGCCGATCACGCTCTGGATCATTGATGTGTCGCGTGATTCACGCCTTTCGGTGAGCGCGCCTCAGACGATCACGCAGTGGAACATTCTCAGCGCGCGCCGCCCGGCACCCACAGCACATCGCCGGCGCCATTGCCGTTCAGGGCGCGGGACAGCACGAACAGGTGGTCGCTCAGCCGGTTCAGGTAGCGTACCGCGGCCGGGTTCAGCGCCTCGGTCGCCGCCAGGTGCACCACGGCGCGTTCCGCCCGCCGCGCCACGGTGCGGGCCAGGTGGGCATGCGCCGCCGCCGCGGTACCGCCGGGCAGCACGAAGCTGGCCAGCTTCGGCATCGCCGCGTTCATCGCCACGACCTCGGCCTCCAGCCGCAGGCATTGCCCGTCGGTGATGCGCAGGCCGCCCTCGCTGCCCGGCACGCACAGGTCGGCGCCCAGGTCGAACAGGTCGTTCTGTATCCGCGCCAGCATGGCGTCGTGCGCGCCCGTGGTGTGCAGCCGCAGCAGGGCGATGGCGGCATTGGCCTCGTCCACATCGCCCATCGCCGCCACGCGCGGCGCGTCCTTGGCCAGCCGGGTGCCGTCGCCGAGCGAGGTTTCACCCCCGTCGCCGCCGCGGGTGGTGATGACGTCCAGCTTCACCATGGCCGGTTCGCCGCCGTGCCGTTCAGGGTCCAGTGCATGCCGGTGGTCACCTCTCCTGCAACGGGCTGGCCGTCGCGTTTCGCCGGGCGGAAGCGGAAGCGGCGGAAATGCGCCTCGGTGGCGCGGTCCAACTCCCGGGAACCGGAGGTTTCCAGGATTTCCACCCGCGTCACCGCGCCATTGGCATCCACATGGATGCGCAACCGCACATTGCCGGTTTCACCCCGCAGCCTGGCCCCTTCGGGATAGCTGGGTTGGGGCGGCTGATAGTCCAGGGCCGGCGCGGCGGTGGCGCCCACGACGCGGGCACTGCCATCGGCGCTGGGGGTGGGGTTCACCGGCTCGGCGCTTTCGGCCGGGCGGCGGCGGCTTTCGCTGGGCTGCGGCGCCGGCTGGGGGGGTGGTGGCGGTGGTGGTGGCGGCGGCAACGGCAGTTCCTCCTCCGCTTCCTCCGGCGGGGGCGCGGGCTCGGCGGCTTCCGGCATCGGCGGGGCCGGCGGTGGCGGCGGGGGCGGCAGCAGCGCGGTGGCCTCGGCGGTGGCCGGGGGCGGTGGC
>CANBXZ010000112.1 GCA_947373495.1 Acetobacteraceae bacterium | reverse complement strand
GGGGTTGAGATGGCCGAGCCACCGCCACCGATGATGGCCGACAGCGCGAACATCACCAGCAACCCGGAGGTACCGAGCGCCAGCCCCAGCGCCAGGAACACCAGCGCCACCTGGCTCATCCGCAGGGCGCCGTGGCGCAGGATGAAGCTGCCGCAGCCCAGTTGGAACGCCAGCGCCGAAGCCGCCGCCACGCCGACGTAAACCCCTAGCCAGGCCGCATCCAGCCCCAGGTCGCCGATGATGGCCGGGGCGATGACGGAGGGCATGTTGCGGCCGATGGCGGCGAAGGTCTGCTGCACGAACATGGCGCCCAGCGCCAGCAGCAACAGGTTGGTCTGGCGGCTCAGCCGCATGCGGGTTGTCGCCTTGTCCTGGACGGTCAGCCAGGATAGCGCCGCCCGCCGCTACCGCCCACCCGGCTTCTGGCCAAGGGGCGGGCCAGGTGGCTGGCCAAGGGCAGGACCCGGCTTCTGGAAGGTATAGGGCGAGGCACCGGCCACCATCGGGTCCAGCGCCAGCCGGTGTTCCAGCGGCGGGAAGGCCCGGCTACGGCAGTCCACCCGGTCGCACAGCCGGCAGGACAGGCCGATGCCGACCGCGGCGCGGTCCAGGTCCAGCCCATCGGCGTAGATCACTTCCGGCGCGCGGGTGATGTCGCAGCCCATGGCCACCACATGCACCGGCGCCGGCTCGCCCCATCGCGCCGCCCGGCCCTGCACCGCCCGGGCAAAGCACAGGAAGCTGCCGCCATCCGGCAGCTGCGCCAACTGCACCCGCACCTGGCCGGGCGAGGTGAAGGCGTGGTGGACGATCCATTTCGGGCAGGAGCCGCCGAAGCGGGCGAAGGGGAAACCGGCGGCGGAAAACCGCTTGTCCACATTGCCCGCCGGGTCCACCCGCAGGAAGAAGAACGGAATGCCGCGGGCGCCTTCGCGCTGCAGCGTGGCCAGCCGGTGGCAGGCTTGCTCGAAGCTGGTGCCGAAGCGGCTGGCCAGCGCGTCGGCGTCGTGCCGCAACGCCTTGGCCGCGGCCAGGAACGGCGCATAGGGCATCAGCAGCGCCCCGGCGGCGTAGTTCAGCAGGCCGATGCGGATCAGCGCCGCGGCTTCGGCCGAGGACGGCTCGAACCCCGCCATCGCCTCGGCCACCGCCTCGCCGGCTTCCAGCAGCATCAACTGGAACGCCAGGTGGAAGCCGCGGCTTTCGCGCGGCAGGCTGTCGGCCAGGTCCAGCCGGCGGCTGGCGCCATCATAGCGGCGCAGCGCGCCCTGCATCGGCACCACCTGCACCGCCAGCCCATGGCGTTCCCGCAGCCGCTGGGCCACGGCGTGGTTCATCTCGTGCGGGCCCACGGCCAACTCGGCGCCCAGCCGCTCGGCCACCGCCTCCAGCGCCGGGAAGTGGTTGGCGCGGTCATGGAAGAAGTCCCGCGCTTCCTCGGTGGGCAGCAGGATGCGCCGGCCGGTGGGCAGCGCGATGCCGCCACTGTCCTCCCGCGCCACGCGCCAGGCGCGGTACAGCGCCAGCACCGCGCGGGCCACGTTGGGGGCGCTGCCGGCCAGTTGCGCCACCTCGGCTTCCGGCACCACGTCCAGCCCCAGCAGCGGGTCGCGCAGCACTTCCTGCAGGCCGGTCTGCAACGCTTTTTCCCGCACACCGGAAAGCGCCGCCAGGTCCACCTGCAACACCTCGGTCAGCTTGATCAGCAGCGTCGCCGTCACCGCGCGCTGGTCATGCTCGATGAGGTTCAGGTAGCTGGCGGAAATGCCCAGCCGTGCCGCCAGGGCCTGCTGCGCCATGCCCTTTTCCAGCCGCAACCGTCGCACGGTGCGGCCGATCAATGCCCTGGCCATGGTTTACGACCTTTACGGAATGCGCGGTGCGGCGGTGAATAACCGAGGCTTTTGCTGCATTGCAACAAAGATTTCGGGTGAATTCTTCACCCCGGGCACGGCGGAGGACCGCCAGCCCCTACCGCAGCAACCCAGCCGCCAGGTTCACCGCGGCGGCCAGGATCACCGCGTTGAACAGGAAGCTCACCAGCGCATGCACCAGCACCAGGCGGCGCATCGCCGCCGTCTGGGTGGTGGCGTCCGAGACCTGGCACGTCATGCCGATGGTGAAGCCGAAATACAGGAACTCCAGCAGGTCCGGCCGGGCATTGCCGGGAAACTCGATACCGCTGCCGGTCAGCCAATGCTCATGCGCGTAGTGGGTGGTGAACAGCGCATGCACGAACACCCAGGACAGCATGATGCTGCCCAGCGCCAGCACCAGCGTGCTGGCCGGCACCGGGCTGGGCGCCGCCGCAATCTCCCACATCACCGCGGCCAGGGAAGCCAGGGCGGCGGCCAGCGTCGCCGCCAGCATCGCCCAGCGGCCTTCATCCAGCCGCGCCGCGCGCTGTTCCATGGCGGCGGGGGAGGCATGCAGCATGCCGGCGGTCATCAGCCCCAGCCACACCAGCACCGCCAGGCACCAGCCCAGCAGCACCGCCTGGGAAGGCCGCAGCCCCACGGTCCAGGCCACCACGCCCAAGGCCACGCCCAACGCCGCCGCCGCCAGCAGCAGCGGGCGATGGCGCAGCCCCAGCTTCATGCGGCGAAGGCGCGCTGGAACACCACCGGGTCCACATTGCCGCCACTGAGCACCACGCCCACGGTCTTGCCGCGCACCGGCACCCGCCCGGCCAGCACCGCCGCCAGCGCCACCGCGCCGCCCGGTTCCACCACCACCTTCAGGTGCTGGAAGGCGAAGCGCATGGCGGCGAACACCTCGGCCGGGGTCACCGCCACGCCGCCCGCCAGGCGCGGGTGGTTGATGGCGAAGGTCATCTCGCCCGGCTGCTTGCTCAGCAGCGCGTCGCACAGGTTGTCGCCCTTGCCATCATTGGCCATGCGATGCCCGGCGCGCAGGCTGCGGCCATAGTCGTCCCAGCCCTCCGGCTCCACCGCCCAGACTTCCGCCTGGGGCGCCAGGGCTTCCATGGCCAGGGCGCAACCGCCCACCAGGCCGCCACCGCCGGTGCAGACCGCCAGGCTGTCCAGCGTCAGGCCGGCGGCCTTGGCGTCCGCCAGCAGTTCCAGCGCCACGGTGCCCTGGCCGGCGATGACATCGGCATGGTCGAAGGGCGGCACCAGCGTGGCGCCGCGCGCCTCGGCCAGGTGCCGCGCCAGCGCATCGCGGTCGGTGGTGTGGCGGTCGAAGAAGTGGATCTCGGCACCCCAGCGGCGGGTGCTCTCCACCTTGATGCCCGGGGCGTCCTGCGGCATCGCCACCAGGGCGGGAATGCCCAGCATGGCGGCGGCGCAGGCCACGCCCTGGCCATGGTTGCCGGAGGAATGCGTCACGATGCCGGCCCGCCGCGCCGCCGCGTCCAGCAGCAGCGCCGCGTTGGTGGCGCCGCGCAGCTTGAAGCTGCCGGTCTTCTGCAACGGCTCCGGCTTCACCAGCACGGTGGCGCCGGTCAACTCGTCCAGCAGCGCGTGGCGCAGCATGGGGGTGTGCACCACGCGGCCAGCCAGCCGGGCGGCGGCGGCCTGCACCTCGGCGAAGCCGGGGATCATCGGTGGAACCTCATCGGGTCGGTCAGCGGCACGGCACGGGCCAACTCCGCGCCGGGGTCGCTGCCATTGACCAGCGCCGCCACCAGCGCCCCGGCGGCCGGCGCGGTCTGGATGCCATAGCCGCCCTGGCCGCACATCCAGAAGAAGCCGGGCTGTTCGCAGCCGCCAATCGCCAGGCTGCGGTCGGGGGTGAAGCTGCGCAGCCCGGCCCAGCTATGCTCGATGCGCTTCACCGGAATGTCCAGCGCCTGCTGCATGCGGTCGATGGCGATGGCGACATCCAACTCATCCGGCTGCACGTCATGCGGCGTGTCGTCGGTTTCGTCGGCCGGGGAGACCATCAGCTTGCTGCGCGCTTCCGGGCGCACGTACCAGGTGTGGTCGGCATCCCCCAGCAGCGGCCAGTTGGTCACGTCGTAGTCGCCCGGGTCGATGATGCAGGCGGTGCGGCGCTTGGGTTGCAGGCCGATGCGGCGCACCCCGGCGATGCCGGCCACCTCGTCGCCCCAGGCACCGGCGGCGTTCACCACCACGGGGGCCACGAACACGTCGCCGCCCGCGGTGGCCACGCGCCATTCGCCGGCCACGCGTTCAATGCGGCCGGCGCGCTGGCGCAGCGCCAGCACCCCGCCCAACTGCTTCAGCTGGCGCAGATAGCCCTGGTGCAGCGCGGCCACGTCCATGTCGAAGGCATCGGCCTCGATCCCGCCCGCCACCGCGTAGCCGGGCTTCAGCGCCGGCACGATGGCGCGCACGCCCTCGGGCGAGATCGGCACCATGCCCTCGCCCTCGGCGATCATCCGCGCCATGTGCGCCTGCTGTTCCGGCGGGGCGATGAAGATCACCGCGCGCTTGTGCGCCAGCGTCGCCTCGGTGAAGCCGGGTGGCGGGTTTTCAAAGAAGGCGCGGGAAGCGCCGGTGAGGATGCGGGTATCAACGCCGCCGTAGTTCAATATCCAGATGGCGGCGGAACGGCCGGTGGTGTGATAGCCGGCGGTCTCCTCGGCTTCCAGCAGGGCGGTCTTCCGGCCGCTGGCGGCCAGTTGCGCGGCGGCGGTGGCACCCGCCATGCCGGCACCGATGACGATGGCTTCGAAGCGCTGCATGTCCATGCCGCATGTTCCCCGCCGGCGCCGCAAAGGGCAAGGCGTCGCCCGCCACGGAACGGCACGCCGCCCACCATGTTGATGCAATCCTGGGCAACCTGCCGGCCCCCGGCGGCGATGCCAGGGGCAGTCATGCCCGACGCATGCAGGGTGAAGCTTCGCGCCCCCGCCGCTGGGCGGGCCGCCTGTGCTGCCCGTGGCGACGCGGCATGCGCCACGGCCACCCTTCGGCGGCGCCGCGTGTGGGCCGCAGGTCGGGCCTTGGCATGCGGGGCAGCGGGGCAGCGGGGCAGCGGGGCCAGTGGCCATACCGCCGGGCGGCAACCGGTGGCTTCAGTCCAGCGGGGTGCCGGGGCCGCGGCGCAACTGGCTTTCGCGCACCACGCGCTCATGCCCGTCGCGGCTGTTCTTCACCCGGTACTCCCGGTCCAACCCATCATTCGGCAATTGCCGAACCACGGTGTACAGGCCGCTGGGCGCGGCGCCGTCGTACCGGCCGGGGACGAATTCAATCTTCTGCCCAATGGCAAAGCGGTGGATCGACATGGGGGTTCCTCGCTGGCCGGGGCTTGCTGGCCGGGGGCGGTGTTCAGCTTTCGCCGCGGGCCGGGCTGGGCTTTTTCTGCGGCGGTGGCGGGCGGCTGAACGGGGAAGCCGAGACCGGCGCCGCCTTCTTATCCGCCTTGGGTTTCTTCAGTTCGCGGTTGCTGCGCTTCTGGCCCTTGGCCATGGCATCCTCCGGCTGGTTGTTCAGGCGGGCCGTTGGCGCCCCGCACCGGGGGCGCCCGCGGGTCAGCGCGCCAGCTTGCCGGCGCAGGCGTAGACCACTTCGGGGTCCACCGCGGTGGAGCCGGGCATGGCGGCGTGCTTGCGCGCCAGGTCGTTCTGCGCCTGCCAGCCGAGCGTGGCCGGGGTGGCGTTCTCAACCCGGGCCTGGGCCGAACAGATGCCGGCCTGCAGTTCCACGATGTTGGCATGGGCCGCGGCCTGCGCCGCGCTGGTACGCACCTGGAAGCCACTGAAGCCGGACAGCACCGGCCCGGCGATCAGGCCGATGACCACGCCGAAAACCACCGGCTTGAGTTCCGCCCATTTGGAGGCCGCCCGCTCCGTGAAGCTGGGTGTATGGCTGCTCATGCCGCAATCCTCCGGACCGCAGGCGCGCAGAAGCTGCCACGCCCCCGGCGGGGACGTTCATTTATTGGTGCAGTATTCCGCCGCCTGACGAACCCGAAGTATATAGCGAAGAACCTCCGCCATTGCATCGCGCATCACGTAAACATGGATAAATAAATTCAACCCCGCCCAGGTCTCGCGTTCTGGAAGTTCTACCAGAACAACTCGCCACGCAGGAAAGCGGCGGCTTCCTCGGTGCGAGGGCCGGCAAAGAACGCCTGGGATTCAGCCCGTTCCAGCACCCGGCCATGATGCAGGAACAAGACTTCCCCACCCAACCGGCGGGCCTGGGCCAGGTCGTGCGTGGTCATCACCACCTTGGTGCCGCTGGCGGCGATGGCAACGACGATCGCCTCGACGGATTTGCTGGCTGCCGGGTCCAGCGCCGCGGTGGGTTCGTCCAGGAACAGCACCTCCGGCGCCAGCGCCCAGGCCCGGGCCAACGCCAGGCGCTGCTGCTCGCCGCCGGAGAGTCGCCGCGCCGGGCGATGCAGCAGGCGGCCAAGGCCCACCCGTTCCAGCGCCGCTTCCGCCCGCAGCGCCGCCTCGGCCCGGGAATGCCCCAGCAGGCGCAGCGGATAGGCGGCATTGGCCAGCACCGAACGGCGCAGCAGCACCGGGCGCTGGAACACCATGGCATCGCGCGGGCCCAGGCCGGGCGGGCGGCCCGACGGGTTGGCCCATTCCAGCGCGCCGCCGGTGGGTTGCAGCAGGCCATGCAGCAGCCGCAGCAGCACGGATTTGCCGGCACCGTTCGGCCCCACCAACAGGCTGGGCGCGCCGTCGCGCAGCTCCAGCGTGATGCCGCGGATGATCTCGGTGGCGCCCACGGCGTAGCGCAGCGCGTTCAGGCGCAACGGCAGGGCATGCGCCATGCGGCTAGCGCGCCGCCTGCAGCGCGGCGCCGCGCAGCAGTTGCGCCAGGCCGTTCACCACCAGCACCACCGCCAGCAGCACGCCGCCCAACGCCAGGGCCAAGGGCAGGTCCCCCTTGCTGGTTTCCAACGCAATCGCCGTGGTCATGGTGCGGGTATAGCCTTCGATGTTGCCGCCGACGATCATCACCGCGCCCACTTCCGCCGCGGCCCGGCCGAAGCCGGCCAGCAGCACCGTCAACAGGGTGAAGCGGCCTTCCCACAGCAGCGTGCGCACCGCCTGGCCAGGGCCGGCGCCGAAGCTGCGCAGCTGTTCCTCATATTCCTCCCACAGCGCCTCCAGCGCCTGGCGGGACAGCGCCACCAGGATGGGCGCCACCAGCACCGCCTGGGCCAGCACCATGGCGCCCGGGGTGAACAGCAGGCCGAACCGCCCGAGCGGCCCCGAGCGCGACAGCAGCAGGTACAGCACCAGCCCGGCCACCACCGGCGGCAGGCCCATCATGGCATTGGCCACCGCCACCACCACGCCGCGGCCGGGAAAGCGCCGCACCGCCAGCAGCGCGCCCAGCGGCAGGCCGGGAATCGCCGCCAGCAGCACCGCCAGCAGGCTGACCTGCAGGGACAGCCCGACAATGCCCGCCAGCGCGGGGTCGGGCCCGACCAGCAGGTGCCAGGCGGCGTTGAAGGCGTCTCCGAGGTCATTCATCACCACCCAGGGTGGCGGTACGCCGCGGCGTGGTCAAACGCCGGCGTGATGTTGTCAGGGCGATGGCAGCCAGGTTGCGGTTCGGTCATCGGGCTCACCGCGATGGGCGGTTGCTTTCGCCGGCGGCGCGTGGATACCCTGCCGCACAACCAGGGCCGAACCAATCGGACCCGCGGCGGGCGCAACCCCGACCGCAAGCAGGAGGACGAACCGGATGACGACTAACGGGACAACCCGCCGTACCGTGCTGCGCTCGGGCGCCGGGGTAGCCGCGGCCGGCGTGCTGGGCGCGCCGATGGTGCATGCGCAGGGCACCGCCGGCAGCCTGCGCTTCGCCTTCTGGGACCATTGGGTGCCGGGCGGCAACGACGCGCTGAAGCTGCTGTGCGCCCAATGGGGCGAACGCAACCGGGTGACGGTGGCGCTGGACTTCATCAACACCACCGGCAACCAACTGCAGTTGACCGCCGCCGCCCAGGCGCAGTCCCGCAGCGGGCATGACGGCATTTCGCTGACCCCGTGGGATGTCGGCGCCTATGCCGACAAGCTGGAGCCGGTGGACGATGTGATCGGCCGCCTGGTGGCGAAGTACGGCGCCATCAACCCGGTGGCCGAATTCCTGGCCAAGCATGGCGGCAAGTGGCTGGGCGTACCGGCCACCTCCGGTACCCAGAACAAGCCGGCCTGCGTGCGCTACGACCTGATGCTGGAACATGCCGGCATCGACGTGCGGGCGATGTGGCCGGCCAGCAATACCCGTGGCCCGGGCGCCGATACCTGGACCTGGGACACCTTCCTGGTCGCGGCCGAGAAGTGCCACAAGGCCGGCTTCCCGTTCGGCCTGCCGATGGGCCAGTTCACCGACGCGGTGGACTGGGTCGGCGCGCTGTTCCTCAGCTACGGCGCCCACATCACCGATGCCTCCGGCAAGCCCACGGTGCGCGGCAATGCCAAGCTGAAGACCGCCATCGAATACGCGGTCCGGCTCAGCCGCTTCCTGCCGAACGATGTCTGGGCCTGGGATGATGCCTCCAACAACCGGGCGCTGATCTCCGGCCGTTCGGCGCTGGTGTTCAACCCGCCCTCGGCCTGGGCGGTGGCCAAGCGGGACGCGCCGCAGGTGGCGGAGAAGTGCTGGACCATCCCGATGCCGTCCGGCCCGGAAGGCCGCTTCATCGCCTACCTGCCATGGACCACCGGCATCTGGAATTTCGGCCGCAACAAGACCGCGGCGAAGGAAATGCTGGAGTTCCTGAGCCAACGCGAAAGCGCCGAGGCGACCACCATCAAGAGCGGTGGCTACGACATTCCGCCCTTCGCCAGCATGTCCGACTTCAAGGTGTGGGAAACCGAGGGCCCGCCGGTCGGCAGCGTCTTCAACTACCCGCTGAAGCCGCACCACCAGGCGCAGCCCAGCATCGCCTTCAGCCCGGCCCCGGCCGAGCTGGCCAGCCAGATGTACATCCAGGCGCTGAACACCAAGGTCATCGCCCGCGTCGCCCAGGGCGGCGAGACGGTGGATTCCGCCATGGCCTGGCTGGAACGCGAGATCAACAACATGCGGCGCGGCTGACCACGCCGGCCTGAAGCCGGGGGCGGGTGGCAGGTGCCGCCCGCCCCGCCCCATTTCCGTCCCGACCAGAGGAACCTCGCATGGCCTCGGACAGCAATGCTGCCGTGCTTGCCGCAAGGCCGGTGGGCGCGCCTGCGCCTGGCAGCGCCATGAAGCGCTTCGCCCGCCGCCGCTCCACCATCGCCTTCCTGATGACCCTGCCGCTGATCGCGGTGATCGCCGGGCTGGTGGCCTGGCCGGCCGGCTATGCCATCTACCTGGCCACGCTGAACCGCCGGATGACAGCCTTCATCGGGCTGGAGAACTTCGACATCCTGCTGGACAACGAAACCTTCCGCGCGGTGATCTGGCAGAGCTGCTTCTTCGCCATCACCGCCGTGCTGCTGAAGGCGTTGATCGGCTTCTGGCTGGCGCACATGCTGCACCACATCCCGGCCAAGGGGCAGCGCAAGTGGCGCGGCATGCTGCTGGTGCCCTGGGTCATCCCGCCGGCGCTTTCCACGCTGGGCTGGTGGTGGATGTTCGAGCCCTCCTACTCCTCGATCAACTTCCTCATCAACGCCATCGGCTTCCCCTCCATCCCCTGGCTGGGGGAGCCGTGGTGGGCGCGGGTTTCCGTCATCATCGTCAATGTCTGGTACGGCGCGCCGTTCTTCATGATCATGTACCTGGCGGCGCTGAAGAGCGTGCCGGACCAGTTGTATGAAGCCGCCGCCATCGATGGCGCCACCGGCTGGCAGGGGCTGCGCCACATCACGCTGCCGATGATGCGCAACATCATCAGCATCACCGTGCTGTTCAGCCTGATCGTCACCTTCGCCAACTACGACATCGTCCGCGTGCTGACCAATGGCGGCCCGCGCGACCTGACCCATGTGTTCGCCAGCTACGCCTTCCAGGTGGGCGTGCTGAGCGGCAACATCCCGCGCGGCGCGGCGGTGTCGCTGTTCATGTTCCCGCTGCTGGCCTTCATCGCCTACTTCGTCCTCAAGGGCGTCAACCAGCGCAACAAGGAGATGGCGTGATGTCCACCACCACCGCACGCCCGTCCGACATGCTGCCCGGCCTTGGTCGCAAGATCGGCAGCCTGCGCCAGGAACGCCGCTGGGCCCTGGTGACCGCCTATGTCTCCCTCGTCATCGCCGCCGTGGTGATGCTGGCGCCGCCGGTCTACATGCTGCTGACCAGCCTGAAGACCAGCGCCGAGGTGGCGGACCTGGCGGGCAACCCCTGGATGGTGCACCACCCGACGCTGGAGAATTACTGGGCCATCATCGGCAACCCGATGTTCCGCGGCTTCTTCTACAACAGCATCATCGTCACCGTGGCGGTGGTTGCCGTGACCATGGTGATCTCGGTGCTGGCGGCCTTCGCGCTGGCGCGGATGAAGTTCTTCGGCAGCCAGGTGCTGGCCACCGGCGTCTTCCTCACCTACCTGGTGCCGGACACGCTGCTGTTCATCCCGCTGTACCAGATCGTC
This sequence comes from Acetobacteraceae bacterium, assembly GCA_947373495.1. GTDB lineage: Bacteria > Pseudomonadota > Alphaproteobacteria > Acetobacterales > Acetobacteraceae > CAIMOR01. The sequence continues at coordinate 1,266 of CANBXZ010000112.1, read as the reverse complement.
GGCGGGCTTGGCCTGCTCAACAGCATCTGGGGCCTGGTGCTGGTGTACCCGACGCTGACGGTGCCGTTCTGCACCTGGATCATGATCGGCTACTTCGCCAGCATCCCGAAGGAGCTGGACGAGGCGGCGCTGATCGACGGCGCCAACTGGATGCAGATGCTGACCAAGATCTTCATCCCCGTGGCGCTGCCCGGCATCATCGCGGCGACCATCTTCGCCTTCACCGTGTCCTGGGCGGCCTTCGTCTATCCCACCGCCTTCATCACCCAGCCGGACAGCATGCCGCTGACCATCGGCGTGGTCTCCCAGCTCATCCGCGGCGACACCTTCGCCTGGGGCCAGCTGATGGCCGGGGCGCTGATCGCGGCGCTGCCGCCGGTGGTCGTCTACGCCTTCCTCATGGATTATTACATCGCCGGCCTGACCGCCGGTGCGACGAAAGGCTGACCCGCCATGTCTCAGGTATCGCTGCGGAAGATCATCAAGGAATACGAAGGCGGCGTGCAGGCGGTGAAGGGCATCGACCTGGAAATCGCCGACCATGAGTTCGTCGTGCTGGTCGGGCCTTCCGGCTGCGGCAAGTCCACCACGCTGCGCATGATCGCGGGGCTGGAGGAGATCACCAGCGGCGAGATCGACATCGGCGGCGCGGTGGTGAACGACGTGCCGCCGCGCGACCGCGACATCGCCATGGTGTTCCAGAACTACGCGCTGTACCCGCATATGAGCGTGCGGGAGAACATGGCCTTCGGGCTGATGCTGCGGAAATTCCCCAAGGCCGAGATCGACCGCCGGGTGAACGAGGCGGCGCGCATCCTCGACATCGGCATGCTGCTGGACCGCAAGCCGAAGGCGCTTTCCGGCGGCCAGCGCCAGCGCGTGGCCATGGGCCGCGCCATCGTGCGCGACCCCAAGGTGTTCCTGTTCGACGAACCGCTTTCCAACCTGGATGCGAAGCTGCGGGTGCAGATGCGCACCGAGATCAAGAAGGTGCACCAGAAAGTGCGCACCACCACGGTCTACGTGACGCACGACCAGGTCGAGGCGATGACCCTGGCCGACCGCGTCGTGGTGATGAACGCAGGGCTGATCGAGCAGGTCGGCACGCCGAACGATCTCTATCATTCGCCCGCCACCAAGTTCGTGGCCGGCTTCATCGGTTCACCGGCGATGAACTTCATTCCCTGCCAGCTCGAGCAGGCGGCGGGAGCATTGCGGGTCCGCCTGACCGACAAGCTGTCGTTTCCGGTCCCGGCGGAGCGGACA
>CANBXZ010000111.1 GCA_947373495.1 Acetobacteraceae bacterium | reverse complement strand
CCGAGCCGCCGGCCGGCGTCGCCATGGGCCAGGGCATGAACTACAACCACTACTTCCCGGGCAACCAGATCGCCATGGCGGCGCCGCTGCGGGAAGAAGGCCAGGTTGAATACGCCGACGGCACCAAGGCGACCGTGGCGCAGATGGCCAGCGACGTGTCGAACTTCCTGCAATGGGCTTCCGAGCCCGAGATGGAAGCCCGCAAGCGCATGGGCGTGAAGATGATCCTGTTCCTGATCATCCTCGGCGGTCTGGCCTATGCCACCAAGCGGAAGATCTGGGCCAACGTGCCGCACTGAGCGGAACCCGCCTGGCATGAACGGCAAGGGCCGCCCCTCGGGGCGGCCCTTCGCAATTCCGGGGCCTGGACACGCGGCGTGTGGGGCGACTGCCGGCAGGGCGGCCTCGCCGGAGGGCTGCAAAGGGGCGCGCGGAAAACCGGACGGGCTGCCGCAAAGCCGCGCGGCGGCAGATTGCCCTACCGGGCCGGCGCCATGGTGATGCCGGGCGGGGCCAGCGCGGTGCCGCGTTCCAGCCCCGGGTCCACCTGAACCGGGCCTTCGTTGCAGCCTGCCAGCAGCAGCGCGGCCAGCAGGGCGATCTTGTAGGGCATGGGGCTCTCCTTCAGCGGCGCATCCTGCCATGCCGGGGCGCCGCTGGGCAGGCCGCCGCGCCGCGGGCCAAGGGCAGCCGGGCGCGATTTTCCGTCACGCAAAGCCGGCGCGAAATGGTCTAGAACCCCGGCCGCAGCAACTCGCGGAGCACGCGCATGGCAGACCTCATCGAACCCGTCATCGGCCTGATCGGCGGCTCGGGCCTCTACGATATCGACGGGCTGGAGGAGCGCGAGTGGCGCCATGTGCCCACCCCCTGGGGCGAGCCCTCGGACCAGTTGCTGTTCGGCCGCCTGGCCGGGGTGCGCTGCGTGTTCCTGCCCCGCCACGGCCGTGGCCACCCGACCCCGCCGAGCCGGCTGAACTACCGCGCCAATATCGACGCGCTGAAGCGCAGCGGCGTGACCGAGATTCTGTCGCTCTCCGCCGTGGGCAGCCTGAAGGAAGAACTGCCGCCGGGGCACTTCGTCATCGTGGACCAGTTCATCGACCGGACCTTCGCGCGGGAAAAGAGCTTCTTCGAAAGCGGCTGCGTTGCCCATGTCAGCGTGGCGGACCCGGTTTGCCCGCGCCTGGGGGATGCGCTGGAAGCCAGCGCCCGCGGCCTCGGCCTGCCGGTGACGCGCGGTGGCACCTACCTGGTGATGGAAGGCCCGCAGTTCAGCACCAAGGCGGAAAGCAAGCTCTACCGGTCCTGGGGGTGCAGTGTGATCGGCATGACCAACATGCCGGAAGCCAAGTTGGCCCGCGAGGCCGAGCTTTGCTACGCCACCGTCGCCATGGTCACCGATTATGACTGCTGGCGCGACGGCCATGACCACGTGACGGTGGACGAGGTGGTGAAGGTGCTGCTGGGCAATGCCGACAAGGCCAAGGCCCTGGTGAAGGCGGTGATCCCGGCGCTGGGTGCGCCGCGTGGCCTGTGCCGCGCCGGCTGCGACCGGGCGCTGGACAATGCCATCATCACCGCCCCGGAACGCCGCGACCCGGCATTGCTGCGCAAGCTGGACGCGGTGGCTGGCCGCCTGCTGGGCGCCTGAGGCCCCGCGCGGGAAGGTTCGGCCTGCGCCGGCGGGGGCGCCGCTGCCAAGGCGGGGCAGCCGCGGGGCCGCGGAAGCGCCTGCCCGGCGCCGGTGGGCCGTGGCGGCGTGACCTTGGGACGCTGGGCATGAGACGGCTTCCCGGGTGTGGGCCGCGGGCCACACCCGGGGCCGACCTGCGGCGGTCCAGCGCAAGATGCTTCACAGAAGATTGAATACGATGTTCAATCTCGTGACCATCTACCGGAGCCCGCTCCCTTGCCCGACACCATGCTGGACTGCCAGGCCACCCTGGAGACGACCGCCGCCGCCCCCGGCGCCGCGCTGCTGTTCGGTGCCGGGCGGGCCCAGCCGCTATGGCTGTGGCTGGCGCTGGAAGCCGAGGAAGTGACGGCGCTGGAAGCGGCGCTGATCGCGCATATCCAGTCGCCGCTGTTTCCCTCTCGCCTGGGGGATGCGGTGGCGGCGGGGGATGACGCGGCGCTGCTGCGCTTCGCCAGCCGCTTCGCCCCGCTGGCCGGGCGCTATGCCGAAGGCTGGCCGCTGGTGCTGGCGGCGGCGCGGGTGGTGGCCGAACGCGGCGGGGCGTTGAGCCGCCAGGCGGCGCTGAGCGCGGTGGAGGCGTTGCAGCACCAACTGCATGCCGGTGCGCGCGGGCTTTCGGCCGACCCGGCGGCGCTGCGGCGCTTCGTGCTGGGGGCGCGGCTGGCGGCGGATTTGTGGCTGCGCTTCCTGCCGCCGCCGGAAGCGGCCCTTTCCACCCTGACCCGGCTGGGCGAGTTGAGGGAGGCGCCGGAGCCGATTCTGCTGGCCGAACTGCCGCCCGCGCCGCCCGCGCCGCCGCTGTGCAGCCCTGGCATCCGGGTGCTGGGCCGCTTCGAGCCCCCGAATGACCGGGCCGAATGGGCCAATTACGAACCGCTGTGCCAGCCCATGCCGCTGCGCCAGGTGCCGCGCGACGCCGCTGCCCGGCTGGCCGCCCTGGCCCGGCAGGCGCCGGCCTTCGCCGCGCCGCTGGCGGAACTGCGCCGCACCCTGGCGCTTTCCGCCCATGCCGGCCGGCCGAGCCCGCGGTTGCGGCCCTTGCTGCTGGTGGGCCCGCCCGGTGTCGGCAAGACCTGGTTCGCCCGCCGCGTGGCGCAGGCGCTGGCGTTGCCCTTCGGCAGCCTGAACCTGGGTGGCGCCACCGATAATCGCTGCCTGCAGGGCACCGCGCGGGGCTGGTCCGCCGCCACGCCGGCCTGGCCGGTTTCCGAGATGGCGCGGCTGGGCGCCCCGAACCCGGTGCTGTTTCTCGACGAGGTGGAAAAGGCCGGCGGCCAGCGCGACAGCAACGGCCGGGCGCAGGACACGCTGCTGGCGATGGTGGAGCCGGAAAGCGCCGGCGGCTGGTTCGACGAATGCCTGCGCACCACGGCGGACCTGCGGCATGTGTTGTGGATCATGGCCGCGAACGAGACCCGTGGCATCGCGGCGCCGCTGTTGAGCCGGGTTTCGGTGCATCAGGTGCAGCCGCCGCCGGCCAGCGCCTTCGACAGCACGCTGGCCGGGCTGTTGCTGAGTGTCGCCGGCGACATGGGCTGTGCGGCTACCGAGTTGCCCCGGCGGGAGTTGGAGACGCGGGAGGCGTTGCGGCGCAGCTTCGCGCGGCATCGGAATATGCGGCGGCTGCGGGCGCAGTTGGAGGAATGCCTGGGCGTCGCGGCGGAAGCCGCGCTGGCGGTGGCCAACTAGGCGGAAGCCGCGCTGGCGGTGGCCAACCAGGCTGTTCAGAGGTCCCCCCCGAGGCGGCGCGTCAGGTTGGCAAAATGCCGCTTGTGCCGCCGGGGTTGGGGCAGGTGGGCATCCGGGGCTAGCATCCGGGCTTCAGGCAAAGGGGGAAACCGCCATGAACCAGAAGCCCATCCGCCGCGTCGGCGTCATCGGTGCCGGCACCATTGGGGCCAGCTGGTGCGCCTATTTTCTCAGCCGCGGGCTGGAGGTGGTGTGTTCCGATCCCTCGCCGGGCGCGCCCGAGCTGATCCGCCGCATGGTGGAGAACGCCTGGCCGGTGCTGGCCCAACTCGGCGCCACGGCGGATGCGGACCCGACGCGCTGGCGCTTCGAGCCCGACCCGGTGCAGGCGGTGCAGGGCGTGGACTTCGTGCAGGAATCGGCGCCGGAACGCTATGAGGTGAAGCTGCCGCTGTTGCAGGCCATCTCGGCCGCCTTGCCGGCGGAGATCATCATCTCCTCCTCCACCTCCGGCCTGCTGGTCTCGCGCCTGGCGGAAGGCAGCACCCATCCCGAACGCATCGTCATCGGCCACCCATTCAACCCGCCGCACCTGATTCCGCTGGTGGAGGTGGTGGGCGGCAGCACGGCGTCCGCAGCCGCGGTGGATGGCGCCATCGCGTTCTACCGCGCCATCGGCAAGCACCCGATCAAGGTGCTGAAGGAAGTGCCGGGCCACATCTCCAACCGGTTGCAGGCGGCGCTGTGGCGGGAAGCGGTGCACCTGGTGGCCGAGGGAGTCGGCTCGGTGGCGGATGTGGATGCCGCCATCAGCGAAGGCCCCGGCCTGCGCTGGGCGCTGATGGGGCCGCACGCCACCTTCCACCTGGCGGGCGGGGAGGGTGGCTACCCCGCCTTCATGCACCACCTGATGCCGGCGGTGACCAGCTGGTGGCCGGACCTGGGCACCCCCACCGTCACCCCGGCGTTGCAGGCGCAACTGATCGCCGGCGTGGCCGAGGAGGTGGCCGGCAAGACCACCCGCGAGCTGGCCGCCGAGCGCGACGCCAAGCTGACCGCGCTGCTGGTGGCCCGGGCCAAGGCCTGAGGGCCTTGCCCCGCGTGGCGTGGCGCCGGGCTTCAGGCCGGCGCCATCGCCCGCCGCACCGGGGAGACGGGCAGGTCGGCTTCGCGCGTCAGCAACTCGGCCTCGGTGGCCCCGGCGCGCAGCTTGGCCAGCAGCGCGTCGGGGTCGTATTCCACGCCGATGGGGTTCTGGGCGAAGCGCGGGCCGGACATGAAGGCATCGGCGGCCTCGGGGGTGGCGAAGGCGTCCACCTGCAACTCCATCTGGTTGCCGTCCGGGTCGGCATAGTACATCGACATCGTCACGCCGTGGTGGATGCACCAATAGGGGCGGATGCCCAGGGCCTTCAGGTTGGCGTAGTTCTCCAGCAGGTCGTGCGCGCTGGCGTAGGTATAGGCCACATGGTCCACGCCCACCGCGCCACGGGCGCCGTCCTGGCTGGTGTCGGGCTGCAACGCGTTCAGGTTGATCAGCGCCACCCGGTGGTGTTCGGCGTCGTAGGACAGGAAGGCCAGCACCGGGTTCTGGTGCCGTACGGTGCAGCCCAGCGCCGCCTCGTACCATGCCACCATCTCGGCGAAGCGGCGGGTGCGGTAGACCACGTGGACGAAATGGGCGGGGCGGATGCTGGGCATGGCGATGTCCTCCGAACGAACCTTGCCGGCAGGATGCTGCGCTCCGCCGTGCCCGGCAACGCCCCCCGGCCGTGGGCGGCCTAAACCCGGCCCAGCAACGCCATGATGACCAGCACTACCACGATGAGCCCGAGGATGCCGCTGGGGAAATAACCCCAGTTGGCGCTGTGCGGCCAGGTGGGCAGCACGCCCAGCAGCAGCACGACCAACAGGATGATGAGAAGAGGCGAACCCATGGCGCTTGCTCCCGATTTCGGTTGCAAGCGGGAACGTCGCCGGGGCGTACTGGTTGCGCGCCGGCGGCGGGGTGGCCGCCGACGCCTGGATCACGAACTCTGGTGCCCGCGGTGCGGCGTTGCCGTCGCGGGCGCCTGGAGGCGGATCGGCGCTGACTGAAGCGACGATCCGCCTCCCGCGGGGTGCTTTGTCGCGTGATCCACGCCTTGCGGTGAGCGTACCTCAGGCGATCACGCTCCAGGCTTCAGGCCAGGTGCTTGTCGAAGAAGGCCAGGGTGCGGTCGTCCGCCACCTTGGCGTCGGCCGGCTTGTAGCTGCCGCGGTCCTCGCAGCCGAAGCCATGGCCGGCGCCCTGGTAGACGAAGATCTCGACGCCCGGCTGGGCGGCGCGAATCGCGTCCACCGCGGTCATCGGGATGGAGGCATCCACTTCGCCGAAATGCATTTCCACCGGGCAGTTCGGCACTTCGTCCTTGTTGGCGGCGATGCCACCGCCATACCAGCAGTTGGAGGCGTCGAACGCCTTGGTGCGCGTGGCGCCCTGCCAGGCCAGGCTGCCGCCCCAGCAATAGCCCACGATGCCGCGCTTGGCGCCGGCCGGCAGCGCCGCGGCGCTGGCCAGGATGTCCAGCATGACCTTGCCTTCGTCGATCTTGGCGCGCAGCGCCAGGCCGTTCTGCACGTCGGCCTGTTCGTAGTTCAGTTCCACGTCGCGCTGGGTGCGGTCGAACAGCGCCGGGCACACCACCCGGTAGCCTGCCTTGGCGAAGTCGTCGCACACGCGGCGCATGTGCTTGTTCACGCCGAAGATCTCCTGGATCACCACCAGGGATTTCTTGGCGTTTTCCGGCCCGACGACGTAGGCGGAAAAGGTGTGGCCGTCGGCCGCGGTCAAAGTGACGTTCATGGCGTTCCCCATGGGTTGAAAGGAGGGTTAATCTGGCCGGATGGACAAGGTCGTCAACCTGAACCGTGTGAAGAAGACCCGCGCCCGGGCCGCAGCCGCCAGCCAGGCGGCCGCCAACCGGGTGAAACACGGCCGCACCGCGGCGGAAAAGGCCGACGACCAACGCCAGGCGGAACGGCAACGCGCGCTGCTGGACAGCGTGCGCAGGCAGGAAACGGATACACCATGAACAATCACCTGGCGCTGGCCTTGGCGCTTCCCTTGGCCCTGCTGGCCGGCTGTGGCGGCCCTGGGGCGGAACCCCCCACCCCCGCAGGCCACGCGGCCACCAGCAGCGCCCCGGCGCGGCCCAGCGGGCCCATCACCCGCTACGACGGCACCTATGCCGGCACCCTTACCCCGACCAGCGGCGCCTACAGCTGCCCCAACGCCGTGCGCGGCACCCGCAGCATGACGGTGCATTACGGCCGCGCGCTGGTGGACATGAACCCGGGCCGCGGTTCCCCGATGCAGGGCATGGTGCAGGAAAACGGCGCGCTGCGCGCCACCGACCAGATCGACCGCACCATCGCGGTGAACGGGCAGATCGTGAACGAGCAGTTCGTCGGTGCCTGGACCCAGGGGCGCTGCGCCTACAACCTGAACTTCCGCCGCACCGGCTGAAGCGGCTGCTGCGCGGCCCTGGCTGGCGCCTGCCGGCCAGGGCGGCGGCTTTCGCGCGCCCGGGCCACAAACGAAAAACCCCGCCGACCTTGCGGCCAGCGGGGCTTCGTCCATCCGGACCCGGATTGGTCGGAGCGAGAGGATTCGAACCTCCGGCCCCTGCGTCCCGAACACAGTGCTCTACCAGGCTGAGCTACGCTCCGTCGTCGGGGTCCGTCGCGGAGCGGCCGTATAACCCCCACAGCGAAACCCCGCAAGCGGGCTAGTTGAAGAATTCCCGGACGGCGGTGCGGATGAAGGCCGCGTCGGGCGGATTGGGCTGCGGATTGCCGGCCCGATGGCCCCAGATACTGGGGATGGGCCGCAGAATTCCATGCTGCAGCAACGGCAATTCGGCTTCGTTGTCGGCCACGCGAAAATACATGTCGGTCGCGCCGGGCATCAGCAGCACGCGGGCCCGAATCGCGCCCAGCGCCGCGGCCAGGTCGCCACCGGCGGCGATGTCGCCCGAATCCCAGGTCTTCAGGTGGCACAGCAGGTCGCCGGCGTAGCGGCGGCCGAAGCGTTCCTCCCAATCCGTCCGCAAAAAGGTGTCCAGGTCCGGCGCGCCCAGCGCGCTGAGGTGCAGGTTGGCGCGATAGAAATCCTGGCTCAGCGCCATGGTGGCGTAGATGCGGCCGAAGGCGCGCATGGCCTTCACCGGCTTGGCGCTGAACTGGCCGTTGCCGAGGTATTCCGGCGCGGCTTCCAGCACCGCCATCAGGCTGCGCAGGAAGATCTGGTTATGCACCGCGGTGCGGGCGCTGCCGCAGTTGATGACAACGCGGGAGACCATCTCCGGGAAGGCCGCCGCCCAGTGGTAGGCCTGCTGCGCGCCCATGGACCAGCCATAGACCGCATGCAGCTTCGCCACGCCGAACACCTCGGCCAGCAGGCGCTGCTGCGCCGCCACATTGTCCCACGCCGTCACCAGCGCCGGCCAGTCCGGCGTGTTGCTGGGGGAGGAGGAGACGCCGTTGCCGAACATGTCCGGCTGCAGGATGAACCAGCGGGTCGGGTCCAGGATGCCGTCGGGGCCGATCAGCCAGGTGAGTTCCGAGGAATGCGCGCCGTAGCTGGTGGGGTACAGCACCACATTGTCGCGCGCCGCGTTCAGCGTGCCGTGGCTGCGCCAGGCCAGCTTGGCGTCGCGCAGCACGCCGCCCTGGCGCAGCGCCAGGTCGCCCAGGGAGAAAACGCCTTCATCGGTCATGCGGAAGTCCTCAACAGCGAAACCAGGTAGCCCCATTGCCAGCGGGCATAGCCCGGCTGCACCGCCTGCAGCCGGCCGCGCAGTTCGCCATGCGCCGCGGGCAATTGGTGGAAGGGGATGAAGGGGTAGAGGTGATGTTCGGCATGGTAGGGCATGTTCCACATCACCAGCCGCAGCAGCGCCGTGGTCAGCGTGGTGCGGGTATTGGCCAGGCCGTCGCGCACATGCGGCAGGCCGGTGTGTTCGGTCAGCAGGTACATCCGCAGCGGCACCTGCCCCAGCAGCGCCGGCACCAGCCAGAACCGCAGCAGCGCGCCCCAGCCGGCCAGCGCCGCCACCAGCGCCACCACGGCCAGCGTCAGCGCCAGTTGCAGCCGCAGCGCCCGCACCATGTTGGCCTGCTGGCCATTGGGGATGAACCGATGCGCCGAGACATCGCCGCGCAGCCCGTCCCACAGCCAGACCAGCCGGCTGCGCCAATACTGGAAGCCAGCAACCCGCAGCACATAGCTCCAGGGCCCGCTGGGGTCGGGCGTTAGCAATTCAGGGTCGCGGGCGGGGTCGTGGGTGTGCAGGTGGTGCTGGCGATGGAAGGCCTGGTACATCGGCCAGTTGTGCAGCCCGGGCAGCGCCACCAGCCAGCCGACAAGCTGGTTGACCCGGCGGCTGGCGAAGGCGGTGTAGTGGCTGGTTTCATGGAAGGGCGCGAACAGCGCCGCCATCAGCATGCCCAGCACCAGTTGCGCCGGCGGCAGCCACCAGCCCTGGGCCAGGCCCACCGCCACCCCGGCCGCCAGCAGCAGCGCCAGGTGGCAGCCCAGCCGCAGGGCCCCCTTCAGGTCGTCTCGCTGGGCCAGGTGCATCATGGCGTTGGGGGGTGGTGCCGACATCGCGCCCTCCGTTGGCAGGCACCCAGCGTGAAGCAATCCGCGTGCCCGCGAAACCGGGTGCTTGCACGGGGGGGGCTTGCACGGGGGGCTTGCATGCCAAGGCCCCGGCCTGTTCTGCTGGCGTGCCGGCCACGGCCTGTTCCGCAAGAGATAGGGCCCCCTCCATGATCCACCGTCGCACCCTGTTGGGCAGCGCAGCCGCTGCGCTGGCTTCCCCCCTGGCCGCCCCCGGCTTCGCCCAGCCCGCCGGCAGCCGCGTGCTGCGCTACATCCCGCAGGCCGATGTCACGGTGTTGGACCCGGTGGTGACCACCGCCTACATCACCCGCCACCATGCGCTGATGGTGTGGGACCAGCTCTATGGCCTGGACGCGCAGTTGCGCCCGCAGCCGCAGATGGTCGCCGGCCATACGGTGGAGGACGACAACCGGCTGTGGACCTTCACCCTGCGCGAGGGGCTGGAGTTCCATGATGGCGAGCCGGTGCGCGGCCGCGACTGCGTGGCCAGCATCAAGCGCTGGGCGCAGCGCGACCCGCTGGGCCAGGCGCTGCTGGCGCGCACCGCGGAGATGGCGGCGCCGAGCGACCGCACCTTCACCATTCGCCTGCACCGCCCCTATGGCGCCATGCTGGATGCACTCGCCAAGGTTGGCCCGCCGGCCCTGGTGGTGATGCCGGAACGGCTGGCGATGACCGACCCGGCGCGCCAGGTGCCGGAGATCATCGGCAGCGGCCCGTTCCGCTTCAAGGCGGATGAGCGCGTGGCCGGCGCCCGCACCGTGTATGAGCGCTTCGCCCGCTACCGCCCGCGCGAGGATGGCGCGGTTTCCTGGACCAGCGGGCCGAAGCAGGTGCATTTCGACCGGGTGGAATGGACCGTGATGCCGGATGGCGGCACCAGCCTTTCCGCGCTGCGCAACGGCGAGATGGATTGGTGGGAAAACCCGCCGAACGACTTCCTGGCGCCGCTGCGGCGAGACCGCAACCTGGCCGTGACCAGGCTGTCTCCGCTGGGCGCCCTGGGCACCGGGGTGTTCAACCACCTGCATCCGCCGTTCAACAACCCGGCGATTCGCCGCGTGCTGCTGGAAGCGATGAGCCAGCAGGACTTCATGACCGCGGCCGCCGGCGTGGACCCGGAAGGCTGGCATGCGCCGGTGGGGGTCTTCGCCCCCGGCACGCCGATGGCCAGCGACGCCGGCCTGGAGGTGCTGACCAGGCCGCGCAACCTGGAAGCCTCCCGCCGCGCATTGCTGGCGGCGGGCTACAAGGGCGAGAAGGTGGTGCTGCTGGCGCCGACCGACCAGGCCGTGCTGGTGGCGCTTTCCGAGGTGGCGCGCGACCTGATGGTGCGGCTGGGCTTCAATGTGGAGGCGGCGGTGAGCGACTGGGGCACCGTGGTGCAGCGCCGGGCGAGCCAGGAGCCGGTGGAGAAGGGCGGCTGGAGCATGTACCAGACCACCTGGAACGGCGTGGACATGGTCAGCCCGATCGGCACCCAGGTGATTCGCGCCAACGGCACCCGCGCCTTCTTCGGCTGGCCCAGCGTGCCGAAGCTGGAGGAACTGCGCGACCAGTGGCTGGACGCGACGACGCTGGCGGAACAGCAACGTCTGGCGGCGGAAATCCAGCGCGTGGCGTTGGATGAGGCAGTCTTCATGCCCACCGGCCAGTATTTCGGCATGTCGGCGCATCGGCGCAACATCACCGGGCTGGTGCCCGGCGTGATAGTGTTCTGGAATGTCCGCCGCAGTTGAGGGAAGCCGCATGTCCGCCATCGAGAAGATCCGCGCCAGCCATGGCGAGCTGACGGAAATCCGCCGCACCATCCACGCCAACCCCGAGATCGGCATGGAGGAGTTCGCCACCGCCGAACTGGTGGCGCAGAAGCTGGAAAGCTGGGGCATCGAGGTGCATCGCGGCGTTGGCGTCACTGGCGTGGTCGGCGTGCTGCGCAACGGCAACGGCGCGCGCAGCATCGGCCTGCGGGCCGACATGGACGCGCTGCCGATGCAGGAAGCCAGCGGCGCGCCCTATGCCAGCACCCGGAAGGGCATGATGCATGCCTGCGGCCATGACGGCCACACCACCATGCTGCTGGGCGCCGCCAAGTACCTGGCCGAGACGAAGAACTTCAACGGCACCGTCAACTTCATCTTCCAGCCCGGCGAGGAAGGTATGGGCGGCGCGCTGGCCATGCTGCAGGACGGGCTGTTCCAGCGCTTTCCGTGCAATGCCATCTACGGCATGCACAACCGGCCGAACCTGCCGCTGGGCGAGTTCGCCATCCGCCCCGGTGCCACCGCGGCTGGCGGCGCCTTCTTCGACATCACGGTGGAAGGCCGCGGCGCCCATGGCGCCCGGCCGGAAGCCAGCATCGACCCGGTGCTGGCCGCCTGCCACATCGGCACCGCGCTGCAATCCATCGTCGCCCGCAACCTCAGCCCGCGCGACACCGCGGTGCTGAGCATCACCAAGATCCAGGGTGGCGACGCGTTCAACATCATCCCGCAGAAGGCGACGCTGTCCGGCACCGCGCGCTTTTTCCGGCGCGAGGTGGCGCAGCAGATCGAGGAAGGCATGCGCCGCGTGGCGGCCGGCGTGGCGGCCGGCTTCGGCGCCACGGCGGAAGTGGACTGGCGCCTGATCTTCGCCCCCACCGTCAACGCGACGGAACAGACCGACATGGTGGTGAGCGTGGCGCGGGAGATTTCCGGCGCCGACAAGGTGGACACCAACAAGTCCCCGGGCATGGGCAGCGAGGACTTCTCCTTCATGATGGAGCAG
>CANBXZ010000110.1 GCA_947373495.1 Acetobacteraceae bacterium | reverse complement strand
CAATGGATGGCGCAGGGCCAGATCGTCCACAGCATCGGCCAGGTGCTGCCGCTGGAGGAGATTGCCACCGCCCATGAACTGGTCGAGGGCGGTGGCGTCATCGGCAAGGTGATGCTGCGGTTCTGAGCGGCTGATCGACGCCCTGCGGTGCCGCTGCCTCAGGCGATCACCAGCCAGCTTGGCCTGTCGCGTGATCGACGCCTTTCGGTGCGCGCACCTCAGGCGATCACGCTCTAGATCCGGTAAACCCGGGCGGCGGTGTCGTGGAACAGCGCCGCCTTTTCGCCCGGGCTGACGCCGGCCGCCAGCTTCTTGCAGGCATTCCAGAACACGCCATAGCCGTAGCTGCCCTTGTCCACCGGGAAGTTGGACTGGAACATGCAGCGGCTGGCGCCGAACGCCTCGATGCAGGTTTCGATGTAGGGCTTCCACGCCGCCACCAGATCGTCGCTGGAAGGCGGCAGCGCGCCGGATTCCAGGCCAAAGCCGCCGATGCGCATGCCGAGGCCACCCAGCTTCACCGCCACGTTCGGGCACTTCGCCAGGTCGCGGATGCTGGCCTTCCAGGTGGCGAAGACCGCATCCCGCTTCCCGGCATAGGGGCCGATGCCGAGCGGCCCGCCGACATGGTCCAGGATGATCTGGGTGCCCGGAAAGGCGCGGGCCAGCATGGCCAGGTCGCCGATCTGCGGGTGGTACAGCCAGGCGTCGAAGCTGAGGCCGAGCGGGGCGAGTTGGGCGAAGCCCTCGCGGAATTCGGGCGAATGGAACATGTCTCGCGGCGGCTGGTAGGCCGGGTTCAGCAGGCTGCTGTCGGCGTCCCAGGTGGAGATGTGGCGAATGCCGCGGAACCGGCCATTGCCGGCGGCGATGTGCGCTTCCAGCACGTTGCGGGCCAGGGCGCCGTGGCGCAGGTCCACATGGCCGACAATGCCCAGCGCCACGCGCGTCGGCCCGAAGGCGCCGCTGTCGCTCATCGCCGCCTGGCCGAGCACGAACTCGGTTTCCCCCACCGGCTTGAAGGCTTCCGGCCCGTGGGCGCGGTGCATGGCGCGGCACTGGATGAACACGGTGGCGACGATGTTGTGGCCTAGATTATCCCCTGGGGCCAGGTCGGCGGCGAAATCGCGGACCAGGTAGCGCCAGTCGGCGCGGTCCCACAGGTGGTGATGCGGGTCGATGATCGGCAGACTCGGGTCCAGCGCCGGCTCCACACGCTGGGCCAACCACTCCTCCCGAACCGCCAGGTAGGGAGAATGCGCGGGCTGGGTGCTGCTCATGGTTGTTTCCTCCAAAGTTGGTTGGCACGGTCGCACCGGCCGGGGCTTTCGGCTAGTCGTTCTGGCCATGCAGGGGCTCACCATCTACCTCGCGGGGCCGGAGGTCTTCCATCCGGCGGCGCGCGACATCGGCGCACGCAAGCTGGCGCTCTGCGCCGCGCATGGCTTCGCCGGGCTGTTTCCGCTGGAGGAGAATGAGGCAGCGACGGATGCGGCGGTGACGATCTATCGCCGCAACCTGGCGCGCATGCATGCGGCGGATGTGGTCATCGCCAACCTGTCGCCGTTTCGCGGCCCCAGCGCGGACCCGGGCACGGTATATGAACTCGGCTGGATGATCGGCCACGGCAAGCGCGCGCTGGGCTACAGCACCGACCCGCGGGACCTGGCCGCCCGGGTGGCGCCGGATGGCCTGGCGGTGGAGGATTTCGGCCTGGCCGACAACCTGATGCTGGCCTGCGGCCTGGCCGAGGGTGGCTTTCCGCTGGTGCGCGGGCCGGCGCTGGGCGCCGACCCGATGCTGGATTTCTCCGGCTTCGAGGCCTGCCTGCGGCTGCTGGCCGGTTAGGCCATGCCGCCGCGCGCGGCGATCGGCCACAGGCATTCAACCCGGCCCTTGCGCACGCCGACATACCAGTCGTAGCGGTCCACCGTCGGGTCGCAATGGCCGGGCACCAGGCGCAGCTTTTCGCCCAGCGCCGGGGCCACGCCGTCGCGCACTTCCAGCTTGCCGTGCTCGTCGCTGGCGCTGGTGAAGACCAGCCCGGGGCGCTGCCACACCAGTGGCAGGCCGCTGTCCACCGCCACCGCCTTGTGCCCGGCATCCAGCACCGCCACGCCCTGCATGCTGCGGCTCATCACCGTGCCCAGCACGAACAAGCTTTGCTGGAACGGTGGCGCGTCCTCATTGCGGGCATAGTCGGCATCCATGAAGGCGTAGCTGCCGGCCTGGATCTCGGTATAGACGCCACTCCCCGCCTCATGCCGGAAGGTGCCGGTGCCGCCACCGCCGACGATCGGGCAGTCCAGCCCGCGCTGGCGCAACTGCTCCACGGTGCGGCGGCACATCTCGGCGGCGGCGGCGATGCTCTCGGCGCGCTGTTCCGGTGCCCGCCGATGCTGGGCACTGCCATGATACGCCTGCAGGCCGCCGAAGATCAGGTGCTTGCTGGCGGCGATCTTCTCGGCCAGGGCCACGGCGGGCGGGCCTGGCGGCACGCCGCAGCGGGCGGCGCCGACATCGATCTCCACCAGCACGGTCAGGCGGATGCCGGCAGCCTCGGCGGCCGCTTCGCAGGCCGCCACCTGGGCTTCGTCATCGACGCACACCGCCACCTTGGTGATCTTCGCCAGCGCCGCCAGCCGGGCCAGCTTCCTCGCGCCCACCACCTCGTTGGAGACCAGGATGTCGGGGATGCCGCCCCAGGCCAGCACCTCGGCTTCCGTCACCTTCTGCACGCATTGGCCCACCGCGCCGCGGCGCATCTGCTGCTGCGCCACCACGGCGGATTTATGCGTCTTGGCATGCGCCCGCAGCTTGGCGCCGGTGGGCGCCAGCAGGGATCCCATCAGGTCCAGGTTATGCTCGAAGGCGTCCAGGTCCAGCAGCAGCGCCGGGGTCTCGACATCTTCCTCGCGCATGCCGGGCTCGGCGGGGGGGTGCTGCAACATGGGTGTGGCTCCTCGTCTGCCGGCTACCCTACCGCAGGCCGCCGCAGCCCGTAATGCCCGCGCAGCGTCTCCGCCGTGTACGCGGTGCGGAACAGCCCGCGGCGTTGCAGCAGCGGGATCACCTCGGCGGCGAACACCTCCAGCGAGGCCGGCAGCACCGGCGGCATCACGTTGAAGCCATCCGCCGCGCCCTCGGCGCACCAGTCGGCGATCAGGTCGGCGATCTGTTCCGGCGTGCCGGCGGTAACGTAATGCCCGCGCGCCCCGGCAAGGTAGCTGAGCAATTGCCGCAGCGTCGGCTTCTCCCGCCGCACCAGGCCGACGATCACCTCGGTCCGGCTGCGCGCCGCCTCCACCGTGCCGGGGTCGGGGAAGTCCTCCGGTGCCAGGGGCCGGTCCAGCGGCAGGTGGGAAAAGTCGTGCCCGCCGAACCGCCCGCTGAGCCGCTTGCGGCCCACTTCCGGGTCGGAGAGATCATCCAGTTCGCGCGCCAGGCGCTGCGCTTCCACCTCGGTGCCGCCGATCACCGGGGAAAGCCCGGGCAGGATCACCACCTGGGAAGGGTCGCGGCCCTCGGCCACCGCCAGCGCCTTCAGGTCGCGGTAGAATTCCTGCGCCGTCAGCTTTTCCATCTGCGCGGTGAACACCGCCTCGGCATGGCGGGCGGCGAAGCGCCGGCCGGTCTCGGAGGATCCGGCCTGGACGAAGACCGGCCGGCCCTGCGGCCCGCGCGGCAGGTTCAGCGGCCCCGCCACCTGGTACTGCGCGCCCGTGTGGTTGGGTGGGCGCAGCGCGCCGTCGCGCAGGTAGCGGCCGGTGGCGCGGTCATCCAGCACCGCGTCATCCGCCCAGCTGTCCCACAGCCCCTTCACCACGGCCATGAACTCCTCGGCGCGGGCGTAGCGGTCCGCGTGGCTCACCTGGCCAGCATCGCCGAAGTTGCGCGCCGCCGCCGCCAGCCAACTGGTGACGATGTTCCAGCCCACGCGCCCGCCGGTGATATGGTCCAGCGAGGCGAATTGCCGCGCCAGGTTGAACGGCTCGGTATAGGTGGTGGAGCAGGTGCCGATCAGGCCGATATGCGTCGTCGCCGCGCTCAACGCCGCCAGCGCGGTGATCGGCTCCAGCCAGGTGCGCGGCGCATGCGCCACGTCGTCCCCCAGCGCCAACTGGTCGGCCAGGAAGATGCTGTCGAACTTCGCCGCCTCGGCCAGCCGGGCGCATTCGGCGTAGTAGCGAATGTCGGTCAGCGGCAGGGCGGAAGCACCGGGATGCCGCCATGACGCCTCGTGGTGGCCGCGGCTCTGGATGAACAGGTTCAGGTGGATCATGGCGCCTACCAACTGCCATCCAGCGGCGCCGAAAGCGGCACGCCCGGCACGCGGATGCCGGCCGGGCGGCCCTTGCTGGTGCTGCCCTGCCAGGCGCGGGTATAGATCTCGGGCAGCGCCGGCCCGTCCTCGCAGGCCAGCCACAGCCGGAACAGGTGGCGGCGGTTCTCCGGCTCGGGGAAGTCCTCATACGCCGTGCGCGAATGCATGATGGTGTGGTTGCTGACGAACTGCATGTCGCCGGGGCGGAAGTCCATGTCCAGGTGAATGGCGGGGTCTTCGGCCAGCGCGTCCATCGCGTCGCAGGCGGCTTCCAGCGCCGGCGTGGTGCGCGGCACCTCCGGGAAGCGCTGCGCCTTCCGCATGGCGCTGCGGACATAGGTGGCCACCAGGCTGCCATCCGGCATCGGGCTGAACACCGGCACGGCGTACCAGGGCTCGGCCCCGTCCGGCACCTCGCCACGGCGGTCGCGATACACCGGGGCAAGCAGTTCCGGCAGCAGGTCCGGGTGGCGGGCCAGCATCTCGTTGTACAGCGCGGCGGAGCTGACCAGGCTGGACTTGCCGCCGGCCTTGCTCGGCTTCAGGCACAGCAGGGCGACAATGTCCGAACTGTCGCAATGGTAGGGCAGCCGCGCCGCGGTCTGGTAGCCGCGATGGTTGGGCTGGGCGTAGTCGGCGCCGATATCCTTCACATGGCCGAGGATATGCCCCATGGCGTTCTGCGAAACCGGCTCCCCCAGCAGCGTGCCCAGGCCGAAATAGGCAATGGCGCATTGGCGGATGCTCCAGCGGTCCACCGGCATGCCGCGCAGCAGGATGAAGCCGCGGCCCCGCAGCGTGGCTTCACGGACCTCGCTGACGAGCGGCGCCAGTCCGGGCACCTGCAGATGCTCCGGCCCGATGGCGGCGATGTCGATGCCGGTGGCGTCCAGCCGCTGCACCGCGGCGTGCAACTCGTCGATCTCGGCCGTGCGCAGCGGGCGCAGCCAATCCTGGCGCTGCGCCATCTCGGCGCCGTACCAGACCTGCGGTCCATTGATGGGATGCAACGCCGCCATGCGCTTCCTCCTGAATTTCTTCTGGAGGAAAGCCTAGGCCCGGGGCGCGGAAGCCGGCAAGCCGGGCACCGCTCGCCCATGCCAGGCTGGCGCGTCGCTTCCTGGGGACGCGCCTACGGCAGGCTGGCGCGTTGCCTAACCTGGTACGCGCCTACGGCAGGCTGGCGCGTTGCTTAACCTGGTACGCGCCTACGGCAGGCTGGCGCGTAACGCGGCCTCGATCCGCGCCACATCCTCCAGGCCGTTATAGCCATGGAAGCTGAAGCGGATGCGGCCGCGCCCGCCCCAGGCCCGCACCCCGCGGTCATACATCGCCTCCACGATCGCATCGGCCTGGGCGTGTTCCACACAGACGCTGGCGCCGTGCCGGGCGGGTTCCCGCGGCGTGGTGCTGGCCAGGCCCATGGCGTCGAGCCGCCCCAGCAACGCCGTGGTCAGCCGCTGCACATGCGCCTGCACCGCCGCCATCTCATGCGCGCGCAGATAGTCCAGCGCCTCGTTCAGTACATAGATCGGCGCATGCGCCGGGTTGCCGCGGGTGAAGCGCATGGCATCCGGCTTCAGCACCAGGCCGCCGGCATAGTCCGGCCGTCCACCGCCGATGATGCTGTTGCCGCTGATGTTGAACCACCCGGCCGAGGCCGGCGCCCAGCCTGGCTGGCGCGCCCGGTTCCAGTAGGCGATGGCCACCCCGGTGGTGCCCAGCATCCACTTGTAGCAGGCGGAAAAGGCGAAGTCGGCGACGCTGGCCGCTATCGGCATCCAGCCGGCACCCTGGGTATAGTCCACCAGCAGCAGCGCCCCCACGCTGTCCGCCACCCGGCGCAACGCCAGCAGGTCCGGCCGCTGGGCATTGAGGTAGGACACCGCCGAGACCACGATCATCCGGGTGCGCGCATCCACCCGCGCCGCCATCGCCGCCGGGTCCATCGGTGAGGCGAAGCGCAGTTCCACGCTCGGGTTGCGCCGCAGCGCCAGCGGGCCGACGTCGGAGGGATATTCGTCCGGGTCCATCACCGCGTTGTCGCCGGGCTGCCAGTCCAGGCTTTCCACCACCATGGCCACACCCTCGACCACATTGGAGACGAAGCCGATCTCCTCGGCCGGCACGCCCCACAGCGCCGCCGCGCCTTCCCGCGCGCGCTGGATCTGCGCTTCCTGCGGCGCCCGGCCGCGATGCCCCAGGCTCTTGTCCCGGGCATAGGCCTGGAAGGCGGCTTCGTGGCGCTTGAGGAAGGGGGTTTCCCCGGCGGCGCACACATGGGCGACGCCAGCGGGCAGGTGGAAATCGGCGGGGTTGAACAGCGGGGTCATACGGGCAGTCTCAGCCGGGCGGCGGCCAATGCCAAGCGTCCCGTGTCGCCCGCCAGGGCGGCGCCACCCAGGCCCGTGCCCAGGCCGCACCCCGCGGCGTGAAGACCCGCAGCGGCGCCAGCCGGTAGGGTGGGCCCTCATAGGCGTGCAACCGCGCCAGCACCGCCGGCGGCACCCGCAGCAGCGCCCCGGCCACCGTGCCGGCCCCGCGCCGCAAGGTGGGATAGGGCGTGCCGCGCAGCCCCACACGGCACCAGCCCTCGGCCCGGGCCGGGCACAGCCGGCGCGGCTCGCCGCCGAAGCGGCGCAGCACCGCCGGCCGCAGCAGCGTGCCGTAGAGGAAGAGCGGCCTACTCAACCGTCATCTGCAACTCGGCCACCAGCGGGCGCACCTGCGCCACCTGGGCGCGCACCGCGGCGCCGAACACCTCCGGCATGTCGCCGCCCGGCTCGGCGCCCAGGTCCAGGATGCGCTGGCGCAGCGGCGGGTGCTGGGCGGCGGCGGCAATCTCCCGGTGCAGCCGGGCCAGGATCGGCGCCGGGGTCTGCGCCGGGGCGAAGAAGCCGTTCCAGCCGAGCAGTTCCAGGTTCGGATAGCCCAGTTCGCGCACCGTCGGCACATTCGGCAGCGCGGTGGCGCGCTGGGCGGCCAGGGTGGCCATCGGCCGCAATTCGCCGCCCCGGATGCGCGCCAGGGAGGAGGAAAGCTGGTCGCCGCCGAACTGGATGCGCCCGGCCAGCATTTCCTGCACCAGCGGCGCGGCGCCGCGGAACGGCACGTGTTCCATGCGGATCTGCGCGTCGCGCTTCAGCAACTCGCCCACCAGGTTGATGGTGCTGCCCGGGCCGGTGGAGCCGTAGAACGCCTCGGTCGGGTGCGCCCTGGCCCAGTCGATGAAGCCGCGCAGGTCGCTGGCGCCGGTCGCGGGAATGGCCAGCAGCATCATCGGCACGTTGGCGCCCATGGAGATGGGGGCGAAGTCGCGCTCGATGCTGTGCGGCGCGCGGCCGAGGCGTTCCAGCGCCGCCGTGGTGGTGCTGAAGGTCAGGTTGTGGAACAGCAGCGTGTAGCCATCCGGTGCCGCCTTGGCGACGGCATCGGCGCCGATGGAGCCGCCGCCACCGCCACGATTCTCCACCAGCACCGGCTGGCCCATGGTCTCGCTCAGGCGCTGGGCGAACAGCCGGGCCAGGATGTCGGTGGTGCCGCCGGCCGGGAACGGCACGATGATGCGGATGGGTTTGTTCGGGAACGCCTCCTGCGCCCGCGCCGCGAAGGGCGAGAGCGCAGCGGCGGCCAGCAGGGTGCGACGGGTCGGGGTCATGGCGTTTCTCCGGTGTTTTGCCGGCAGCCTAACCCCGTCCCGTGCCGCTTGTCAGTGGCCGGCGTTCTCGCCGCTGAAGTCCGGCGCGGCCAGGCCGCTGGCGACCAGTTGCTGCACCAGCATGGCCTTCAGCCGTTCCAGGCCTGCGTTGGTCGAAGCCTCGCAGCGCGCCACCAGCACCGCCTGGGTGTTGGAGGCCCGCAGCAGCCACCAGCCATCCTCGGTCAGCACCCGCACGCCATCCACGGCCTGCACGCGGGCGCCCTCGGCGGCCAGGCGGGCCTTCACCTCCTCCACCACGACGAACTTGCGCGCCTCATCGCAGTCGAAGCGCAGCTCGGGCGTGTTGATCACCACCGGCAGGCCGGCGCGCATCTGGCCCAGCGTCTCGCTGGCACGGGCGATGATGCCGAGCAGCCGCACCGCGGAATAGGGCGCGTCGTCGAAGCCGTACCACTTGTCGGCGAAGAAGATGTGGCCGCTCATCTCGCCGGCCAGCGGGCTGCCGGTCTCGGCCATCTTGCTCTTGATCAGCGAGTGCCCGGTCTTCCACATCAGCGGCGTGCCGCCGGCCTTGGCGATCTCGTCGAACAGCACCTGGCTGGCCTTCACGTCGGCGATGATGGTGCCGCCGGGGTGGCGCTTCAGCACATCCCGCGCCAGCACCACCAGCAATTGGTCGCCGAACAGGATGTTGCCCTCGCCATCCACCACGCCGATGCGGTCCGCGTCGCCATCGAAGGCAATGCCCAGGTCGGCCTTCTGCTTGGCCACCTCGGCGATCAGCTGTTCCAGGTTCTTGGCCACCGTCGGGTCCGGATGGTGGTTCGGGAAGGTGCCGTCCACGGTGCCGTTGATGACGAAATGCTCGCCCGGCAGCCGCGCCGCCAGCAGCTTGGTGACATCCGCGCCCGAGCCATTGCCCGGGTCCCACACCACGGTCAGCTTGCGCTCGCCGCCGTCATAGTCCTGCAGCACGCGGGCCATGTATTGCTCGGTGATGTCCACCTTGCGGTCGCTGCCGACGGCCGCAGGCACCACGTCGCCCTCGCGGGCCATGCGGCCGATGTCCTGGATCTGGGCGCCGAAGAACGGCTTCTTGCCCAGCATCATCTTGAAGCCGTTGTAGTCCGGCGGATTGTGGCTGCCGGTCACCATCACGCAGCCATCGGCTTCCAGCGCATAGGTGCCGTAGTAGGTCATCGGCGTGGCCACCAGGCCGATGCGCAGCACTTCCAGGCCACAGGCGCGCAAGCCCGCCACCAGCTGCGGCTCCAGCTCGGGCGAGGAGACCCGGCCGTCCATGCCGACCACGACCTTCTTGCCGCCGGCGCGGGCGATGACGCTGCCGAAGCAACGGCCGATGGCGAAGGCGTCCTCGGGGTTCAGCGTCTTACCGACGATGCCGCGAATGTCGTATTCGCGCAGCACGGTGCCTTCGAACTGATGGGTAAAAACCGTCATGGCTGCAATCCTCGTCTCAGGGCCGGCCGATGCTGCCGTAGCGGAAACCGGCCGCCCGCATGGCCTCGGGATCATAAACGTTACGCAAGTCCTGCAGGACATCGCCGCGCATCGCCGCCTTCAGGCGTTCCGGTGGCAGGGCGCGAAACTCGTTCCATTCGGTCAGCAGCACCACGGCGTCGGCGCCTTGAGCCGCGTCAAGCGCGCTGGTGGCATAGTGCACCGCGGCCGGCAGCAGGGGCCGCGCATTCTCCGCCGCCGCCGGGTCGAAGGCGCGCACCGTGGCGCCGGCGGCGACCAGGTTGGGCACCAGCACCAGCGCCGGGCTGTCGCGCATGTCGTCGGTCTCCGGCTTGAAGGCCAGGCCGAGCACCGCCACCACCTTGCCCTGCACGCTGCCCCCGCAGGCGGCAACGACGCGCGCGGCCATCTGTTCCTTGCGGGCGTCGTTCACCGCGATGGTGGTCTCCACCAGCCGCACCGGCGCGCCGTAGTCCTGCGCGGTGCGGGCCAGGGCCAGCGTGTCCTTCGGGAAGCAGCTGCCGCCATAGCCCGGGCCGGGGTGCAGGAACTTGCGGCCGATCCGGCCATCCAGCCCGATGCCGCGGGCGACATCATGCACATCCGCGCCCACCTTCTCGCACAGGTCGGCCATCTCGTTGATGAAGGTGATCTTGGTCGCCAGGAAGGCGTTGGCGGCGTACTTGATCAGCTCCGCGGTCTCGATGCTGGTCGCCACGATCGGGGTCTCGAACAGGTACAGCGGCCGGTACAGCCGGCGCAGCACCGCCAGCGCCCGTTCGCCCGAAGCGCCCTGCTCCACGCCGATCACCACCCGGTCCGGCCGCATGAAGTCGCCGATGGCGTTGCCTTCGCGCAGGAATTCCGGGTTGGAGGCGACGGCGATATCCACATCCGGCCGCGTCGCGCCGACCAGCGCCTTCACCTTGGCCCCGGTGCCCACCGGCACGGTGGATTTCGTCACCAGCACCACCGGCCCCTGCGCCGCCTTCGCCACCTGCTCGGCGGCGGCGAACACATAGGTCAGGTCGGCATGGCCATCGCCACGCCGGCTCGGGGTGCCCACGGCCAGGAACACGGCGTCGGCGCCATGCACCGCCTCGTCCAGGCTGGTGGTGAAGCTCAGCCGGCCGTCGCGGGCATTCTCCAGCACCAGCTTGTCCAGGCCGGGTTCATAGATCGGGATGCGGCCTTCGCGCAGCGCCGCCACCTTGGCGGCGTCGGTGTCCACGATGCAGACATCGACGCCGAACTCGGCAAAGCAGGCACCCGAAACCAGGCCGACATAGCCGGCCCCAACCATGGCGATGCGCATCGCGCGTCCTCCGCGCTCAGGTGTACTTCTTCAGGAACTCGCGCACCGCCGGCGCCATGTCGTCCCGCTTCAGCGCGAAGGCGATCTGGGCTTCCAGGAAGCCGGTCTTGTCGCCGCAGTCGAAGCGCTTGCCCTCATACCGCAGGCCGTGGAACGGCTGGGTACCGATGAGCTTGGCCATGCCGTCGGTCAGCTGAACCTCGCCGCCGGCGCCCTTTTCCATCTTGGCCAGGTGGCCGATGACTTCCGGCATCAGCACATAGCGGCCGATCACGGTCAGGTTCGACGGCGCCTGGTCGATCGGCGGCTTTTCCACCAGCCCCTTCACGCTCACCAGCCGGCCCATGTCCTTTTCCACGTCCAGCACGCCGTAGCGGTTCACCCGCTCCATCGGCACTTCCTCGATCGCCACCACGTTGCCGCCGGTTTCCCGGTAGGCATCGGCCAGCTGCTTGGTGCAGCTCACGTCGCACTGCATCAGGTCGTCGGGCAGCAGGATGGCGAAGGGCTCGTCGGCGATGAAGCTGCGGGCGCACCAGATCGCGTGGCCCAGGCCCATCGGCACCTGCTGGCGCACCGTGACCATGCTGCCGGGTTCCATCGCCATGCTGCGCAGCACGGCCAGCTCGGCCTGCTTGTTGCGCTCCATCAGCGTGCGCTCCAACTCGAACGCCACGTCGAAATGCTCGACGATGGCGGTCTTGCCGCGGCCGGTGATCAGGCAGAACTGCTCGATCCCCGCCTCACGCGCTTCGTCGATGGCATACTGGATCAGCGGCCGGTCCACCACCGGCAGCATTTCCTTCGCCAGCGCCTTGGTGGCGGGCAGGAAGCGGGTGCCAAGGCCGGCAACCGGCAGAACGGCTTTCTTCAGCGGCTTCGGAGCAGGCAAGGAAATCTCCCTGGTAAGGTCTTCTAAAGGACGAATAAGCGCGTAGCCCTGGGGCAGTACAGGCGCAAGACGGTTACCGTCGTGTTGTGTCGCCCCAAATGTCAGCCCCCTTGCGTCCCTCGGAGGGTCATTGCTTCAGCAACAGGTCGCGGGCCTGGTTCACCCGGGCCGCCAGCCAGTCGCTGCCACCATGGTCCGGGTGGGCCGCCTGCATCAACCGCCGATGCGCCGCCCGGATCGCTTCCCGGTCGGCGCCCTCGGCCAGGCCCAGCACCGCCAGGGCCTCGGCATGGTCCATCA
>CANBXZ010000109.1 GCA_947373495.1 Acetobacteraceae bacterium | reverse complement strand
TTCACGCCGGAATTCCGCAACCGGCTGGACGCCATCGTGCCCTTCGCCGGGCTGACGCAGGAAATCGTCGGCCATGTGGTGGAAAAGTTCGTCATGCAGTTGGAAGCCCAGTTGGCCGACCGCAACGTGACGATCGAGCTGTCCTCGGCCGCCAAGGAATGGCTGGCGGAGAAGGGCTACGACCCGCTCTATGGCGCCCGGCCGCTGGCCCGGGTGATCCAGGAATACGTCAAGAAGCCGCTGGCCGAGGAACTGCTGTTCGGCAAGCTGACCAAGGGCGGCGCGGTGAAGGTGGGGCTGCGCGACGGGGCGCTGGCCTTCGACGTGATGGAAGCCACGCCGCCGGCCCTGCCGAAGCCGGAAAGTGGCGACGAGAACGAGCGTGAGCCCGAGCCGGAGCAGGTTGAGCCCTGAAGCGTGATCGCCTGAGGTGGCATCACCGCAGGCGTGAATCACGCGACGGAACAACAGGCTAGGGCTTGGTCGGTGCTGATCAGGCTCTAGCCGGGCGGCCCACTTCGCGGGATATTGCACGGGCGTCGGGGGGCAACCTCGGCGCCCGAAGCAATTCCGGGGAACGCCAGAATGAGCGCCATCAAGGACTGGGACGCCTATAACGCCGCCGCGCGCGTGCGCGGCAAGGAACTGAACGGGCTGCATCCGGAACTGGTCAAGGGCTTCGGCGCGCTGGCCGCCGGTGCCGCCAAGACCACGCATCTGGACGCCAAGACCCGCGAGCTGATCGCGCTGGCGGTGGCCGTGACCACCCGCTGCGATGGCTGCATCGACGCCCATGTGCGCCGCGCCAAGACCGCCGGCGCCACCAAGGCCGAAATGGCCGAGGCGCTGGGCGTGGCCATTGCGCTGAACGCCGGCGCCGCCTTCACCTATTCCCTGCACGTGCTTGATGCCGCCGGAGACGACGCGAAATGACCGAGACCACCGTAACGCTTGAGGTGAAGGACTACGTGGCCGTGGCCACGCTGACCCGCCCGCCGGTGAACGCCATGAACTGGGCGATGCGCGAGCGCATCATCGAGATCATGGACCAGGCCAATGACCGCGAGGATATCCGCGTGGTGGTGCTGACCGGCGCGGGCAACATCTTCTGCGCCGGCGCCGACCTGAAGGAACGCCCGGACGCCAGCAATGCCGGCCAGTTCAACTGGCACAACCGGCTGACGCGCGAGAGCTTCAACTGCATCAAGGAATGCAGCAAGCCGGTGATCTGCGCGGTGAACGGCGCGGCGCTGGGCGCCGGCTTCGCCATCATGGCGTTCTGCGACATCATGCTGGCCAGCGACAACGCGGTGTTCGGCATGCCGGAGATCGATGTCGGCCTGGCCGGCGGCGCGGCGATGCTCAACGAGATGTTCGGCAAGAGCAAGATGCGCCGCATGATGATGACCGGCCAGCGCATCCCGGCCGCCGAACTCTACCGCCGCGGCATCATCGAAGCCTGCGTCCCGCGCGACCAGCTGCACGCCGAAGCCATGGCGATCGCGACCGAGATCGCCAGCAAGGCGCCGCTGGGCATCAAGTACGCCAAGACCAGCTGCAACATGGTGGAGCTGATGCCGGCCAAGGACGCCTACCGGTTCGAGCAGAACTTCACCTACGAACTCAGCAAGACCGAGGACGCCGCCGAAGCCCGCAAGGCGACGCTGGAAAAGCGCAAGCCGGTCTACAAGGGGCGCTGATGGCGGGTATCCTCGCCCTTTGGCACAACCTGGCCCCCGGCGCGGAGCAGCTGTTTCCGCGCTGGTACAATCGCCAGCATCTGTTCGAGCGGGTGGGGGTGCCGGGCTTCCAGTTCGGCCAGCGCTACCAGGCGCTGGGTGCGGACCGGCAGTATTTCTGCTTCTACCAGGTGGCGGAGCCGGCGGTGCTGGCTTCCCCCGCCTATCTGGCGCGGCTGGACAACCCGACGGAATGGACCCGGGATGTGATGGCCCATTTCCGCGACATGCTGCGGACCGTCTGCGTAGTCACCCATAGCCAGGGCGCGCTGCTCGGCTCCCACGCCGTGGTGTGGCGCACCGACGCCGCGCCGCGGGCCGAGGCTGGCACGCTGGCGGCCTTGGGTGCGCGGGACGACGTGGCGCAGGTGCAACTGTGGCAGGCTGCCGCCACGCAGACGCCGCCGAACAACGAAGCCGCGCTGCGCCAGGGCGATGGCCTGATCGGCGGCGCCCTGATGGTACAATGCGTGGGGGAGGATGCCGCCCGCGCTGTGGCTGGGCTGGATGTCTCGGCAGTGGTGGGCAGCGCGCAGCCGCAAAGCTACGCGCTGCTCGCGGCACGCTACCCGGCGACGGCGCCCATGATGTAGGGCTTCAGCGCCGCATAGATCAGCGCATGCGTTGGCGTGGGCACGCCCAGTTCACGGCCCATGCTGACCACCTTGCCCGAAAGCCAGGGCAGCTCGATCCGGTTGCCGCGGATCAGGTCGATCGCCATGGAGGCGCGCATGTTCGGCGGCGCCTTGGCCCAGCCGGCCACGATGCGGTCCACCGCGCCATCCGGCAGCTTCACGCCCTTGGCCACGGCCACGGCGGCCACTTCCTCGGCGGCCGCGCGCATGAAGGGGGCGATGTCCGGGTCGTCGCGCAACTCGCCCATGGTGCGGCGGGTCAGCCCGGTCATGCCGGAATTCGCCGCCAGCAGGATGAACTTCAGCCACAGCTCGGTCAGGATCTTGTCGCTCAGCGCCGCGTCGAAGCCGGCCTTCTGGCACAGCGCCAGGAAGGCTTCGCCACGCGGGGTGATGCTGCCGTCCATCTCGCCGAAGATCAGCTTCATGAAGGTGCCGGTCTGGCGGATGACGCCCGGCGCCTCGATGGTGGCGCTGATCTGCGCCACGCCGCCCATCACCGCGCGGGCGCCGAGGATCGGCAACAGGCGTTCGCTGGCATCCACGCCGTTCTGCAACGGCAGCACCGCGGTGTTGGGGCCGACCATCGGCTTGATGGCTTCGCCGGCGCTCTCCACGTCCCACAGCTTCACGCAGAACATCACCAGGTCCACCACGCCCACCTTGGCCGGGTCGTCGGTGGCCTGGGTCGGCACCAGGTGGGTTTCGCCACGGCCACCATGCACGCGCAGGCCGTTTTCCTGCATCGCCTTCAGGTGTGCGCCACGCGCGATGAAGGTAACATCCGCGCCGGCCTGGGCCAGCGCGGCGCCGAACGCCCCGCCAACGCCGCCGGCGCCCACTACTGCAATGCGCATCCCGCGCTCCTTCAAGGCTGTTCCTCAGTACCTCTTATAGCTGAGGAACTTGCCTGTCATGGTCACCTTCACCCGGTCGCCCTTCTGGTCCGGCAGGCGTTCCAGCACCATGTCGTAGTCGATGGCGGACATGATGCCGTCGCCGAACTCCTCATGGATCATGTCCTTCCAGGTGGTGCCGTACACCAGCACCATTTCGTAGAAGCGATAGATCAGCGGGTCGGTCGGCGGCATCGGCTGGGCGCCACGGTACGGAATCTCGCACAGCGTCGCTTCCTCCTCCTCGTCCAGGCCCAGCAGGTCGGCGATGCCGCGGGCGTGCTGCGGCTCGGCGCTCATCTGGCCCATGCACAGCGCGCAGGTCCATACCGGGGACATGGTGATGCGGGCGGCGATGTCGGCCCACTTCAGGCCCTGCTTCTTCTTCAGCTTCAGGATCTTGTGGGCGAGTTCGGTCTTGGCGTCGTTCATCGGGGTTCTCCCAAGGGAAAATCAGGAAAAGTCAGGCGGCGGGGCGGACGACAGGCAATGCCTTGCGGTCCCAGCCGGGTTGCGGATTGCCGCGCAGCTCCCGGCTGCGGGTCAGCAGGAATTCCAGGATGTGGTCGCGCAGCGCGTGATAGCCCGGCAGCTTGTGCAGGTTGGCGCGGTCGCGCGGGCGGGGCAGGGTATTCTGCACCACCTCGGCCACGTGGCTGTCCGGGCCATTGGTCATCAGCAGAATGCGGTCGGCCAGCAGGATCGCCTCGTCCACGTCATGGGTGATCATGAACGCGGTCTGGTTCGCCTCCTGCACCAGGCGGCTGACCTCGTCCTGCAACGCGCCGCGGGTCAGGGCGTCCAGCGCGCTGAAGGGTTCGTCCATCAGCAGCATCTTCGGCGCCAGCGCCAGCGCGCGGGCAATGCCGACGCGCTGCTTCATGCCACCCGAAAGCATGGACGGCTTGCGGTTGGCGGCGGCGCCAAGGCCAACCTTCTCCAGCGCCTCCCGCGCCGCTTCGCGCAACTGCGGCTTGCTCCAGCCCTTGTGGCGGCAGGACAGGGCGAAGGCCACATTGGCTTCCGCCGTCATCCACGGCATCAGCGCATGGCCCTGGAAGATCACCGCGCGGTCGAGTGACGGGCCGTTGATCTCCACGCCATCGACGATGACACCACCGCTGTCCGGCTTGTCCAGCCCGGCCAGGATGTTCAGCACCGTGGTCTTGCCGCAGCCGGAATGCCCGACCAGGCAGACGAACTCGCCGCGATTGACGCCGAACCACAGGTCCCGGAACACGGTATGGCCGGGATAGGCGCGCGTCACCGCTTCCACGGAAACATAGGGGTGCAGGTCGCTCATTCTTGCCAGGCCACCAACCGCGCCACGGCGCCAAGCGCCCGGTCCAACAACAGGCCAACCACGCCGATCAGCAGGATGGCGATGACGATGTCCGCCAGGGACAGGTTGTTCCACTGGTTCCACACCCAGTAGCCGATGCCGGTGCCGCCAACCAACATCTCGGCCGCCACGATGACGAGCCAGGCGATGCCGATGGAAATCCGCATGCCGGTGAGGATGGTGGGCGCGGCCGCCGGCAGGATGACGCGCCACGCGGTCTTCAGCGTGCCGGCTTCCAGCGTGCGCGCCACGTTCAGCCATTCCCGCCGCACGCTGGCCACGCCGAAGGCGGTGTTCAGCAGCATCGGCCACAGCGCGCAGATGAAGATGACGAAGATCGCCGAAACCGCGCTGTCCTTGATGGTGTAGAGCGCCAGCGGCATCCAGGCCAACGGGCTGACCGGCCGCAGCACCTGGATGAACGGGTTCAGCGCCGCGTTCAGCAACGGCGACATGCCGATGAGGAAGCCGAACGGCACCGCCACCAGCGCCGCCAGCAGGAAGCCGGCGGTCACCCGCAGCAGGGAATAGCCGATCTGGATGCCGATGCCCTGGTCGTTCGGGCCACGGATGTAGAACGGGTCGCGCAGCAGCTCCCACAGCCGCAGCGCCACGGCGCTGGGGCGGGGGAAGGGGGTTTGCCCGCCGGTGGCGGCGGCTTGCCCCACCAGTGCGGCATATTCGGGGTCCACCGCGGCGGTGCCGCCGCCGCTGGTGGCGGCGGCTTCCCACAGCGCCATCAGGGCAACGAAGATCCCCAGCGCGACCAAGGCCGCGCGCCAGGCCGGTACCTGCTTGTTCATGGCTTCAGCCGCGAATGTTCGGCGCGGTCCACTCGGCGGGCGCGGCGGGGTTGAAGGTGCGGCCCATGATCTGGTGGCTGCGATAGGCTTCGCTGGGCACCGGCAGGCCCTGCGCCTTCATGGCGTTGCCGGCGTCCAGCGCCAGGAACACCTGCTCCGCCACCGCCTTGTAGTCCACGTCGCTGCGCAACTGGCCCCAGCGCTTCATCTGGGTCAGCATCCATACCGCCATGGACTGCCAGGGGAAGGGGTCGAAGTTGATGCGCGCGGGTTCGCGCTTCACCCCGCCCAGGCCATCCGCATAGGTGCCGGTCAGCACCTGCTCCACCACGGTTTGCGGCTGGTTCAGGTAATTCTGCGCGCTGATCGCGGTGGCGACTTCCTTGCGGTTCTCCGCCTTGGCCGCATAGGCGGTGGCTTCGACGATGCTGCGCAGCAGGGCGGCGAAGGTGTTCGGCGCCTCGCTCAGCATGGCGCGCGGCACGGCGAAGGCGCAGCAGGGGTGGCCGTCCCACAATTCCTTCGTCAGCAGGTGGATGAAGCCGACGCCGTCGAACACCGCACGCTGGTTGAACGGGTCCGGGCCCAGGAAGCCGTCGATGTTGTCGGCGCGCAGGTTGGCCACCATTTCCGGCGGCGGCACGCTGCGGATCTGCACGTCCGTGTCCGGGTTGATGCCGTTTTCCGCCAGGTAGTGGCGCAGCAGGTAGTTGTGCATCGAGTAGTCGAAGGGCACGGCGAAGCGGAAGCCCTTCCAGTCGCGCGGGTTGCGCTTTTCCTTGTGCTTCATCGCCAGGGTGATGGCCTGGCCGTTGGTGTTCTCGATGGCGGCCACCGCCCAGGGAATGGGCTGCGCCACGCCAACGCCCAGCGACATGGCCAGCGGCATCGGGCTGAGCATGTGCGCGGCGTCGTATTCCTTGTTGATCGCCTTGTCGCGGATCACCGCCCAGCCGGCGGTGCGGATGACCTCCACCTCCAGCCCGTTGCGGGCATAGAAGCCCATCGGGTGGGCCATGATGATGGGCGTGGCGCAGGTGATGGCGATGAAGCCGATCTTCAGCTGCTTCTTTTCCGGCGTGCCGGCGGCCTGGGCGAAGGCGTCGCGCATGTTCGCCAGCGGCAGCACGCTGGCCAGCGCCGCCATCACCCCGGCCTGGCCGAAGCGTTCCAGCAGGGCGCGGCGCGTGGCCGTGGCGGGGAAGGCGGCCCGCAGCGCGGCATTGTCTACGGCGTGGCCAAACTCCGCGGTGCCGTCCGTCGGCGCGGTATCACAGATGAACTGACTGGAATGTTGGCCGCAGCCGCAGTTGGCGGCACCAAAGCGAGACATGGACTGGCTCCCGGACTTGCACTGTTCACAGGCAAGTCAGCAATCGGCATGCCAGCATCCGGGGCGGGTTCCAGACTGAAATCGCCGTGATCTTAGGCAATATCCGGCAAACCTGCTCCGGATCAATCTGGTTTGCCGACAAGGCGGGCAGCCTGGGGCTGGGGAAGACCGGCACAGGCAACCTTGTCCATGGCAGTCGAAGGCCGGATCGTGATCGGCGCTGACTGAAGTGCCGATCACGCTCCGGATTATTGATGTGTCGCGGGATTCACCCCTTTCGGTGAGCGCGCCTCAGGCGACCACGCCCTAGCCCAGCAAGCGGCCGATGACGCGGGCGGTATAGTCCACCACCGGGATCACCCGGCCGTAGTTGATCCGCGTCGGGCCGATCACGCCGATGGCGCCGACGATCTTTTCCTGGCCGTTGCGGAACGGCGCCACCACCATGGAAAGCCCGGCGGTGCTGAACAAGCCGCTTTCGGCGCCGATGAAGATCTGCACCCCCTCGCCACGCTGCGCCAGGTCGAGCAAGCGCAGCACCGTCTCCTGCGCCTCCAGCCGGTCGAACAGCGCCTGGATTTCATGCACCCGGGCCAACTGGTCCAGGTTTTCCAGCAGTTTCGCCTGCCCCCGGATGATGAGGCTGCCGCCCGTGGCGCCGCTGCCCCAGGTGGCCATGCCGGTTTCCACCACCTGGGTGGTCAGCGCGTCCAGCGCGGTTCGATTGGCCAGGATCTCGCCGCTGACGGTCAGCCGCGTCTCATCCAGCGTGCGGCCGGCCAGCCGGGCATTCAGGTAGTTGCTGGCCTGTTGCAGGCTGCTGACGGGCAGGCCGGGCGGCACCTCGATGACGCGGTTCTCCACCTGGCCATCGGCCGCCACCAGCACCACCAGCGCCTTGCCCGGGCCCAGCGGCACGAACTCGATATGCCGCACCGGTGCCTCGCCCTTCGGCGCCACCACCAGCCCGGCGGCCCCGGCCAGGCCGGACAGCATCTGCCCTGCCTCCCCCAGCGTATCCTGCAGGGATCGGCCGGAGGCGGCGCAGCGGGCGCTGATCGATTCGCGCTCCGCTTCGCCCAGGTCGCCGAATTCCAGCAGGCCATCCACGAACAGCCTGAGGCCGCGGTCGGTCGGCAGCCGGCCGGCGGAGGTATGCGGGGCATAGAGCAGCCCGGCTTCCTCCAGGTCCGCCATCACATTGCGGATGGAGGCCGGCGAAAGCCCCAGCGGCAGCCGCCTTGAGAGCGAGCGGCTGCCCACCGGCTCCCCGGTATGGATGTAGAGTTCCACCAATTCCCGCAGGATGGTGGCGCTGCGGTTGTCCAGCCCGGCGAGGGAAAAGCCGGCGCTGGCAGCCGTGATCCTGGGCGGCTGCTGCATGGTGCGCGTTCACCCCGTGAATACCTGATGAAAACGCTAGGGAGCGTGGATGGGTGCGTCAAGCGTGGTGCGAGGCCTCGCGCTCCCCCGTCGCCACATGCTACCCCGCGCGCATGAGCATCATCTCCCCTCGGCGCCCCTCCGGCCGCGCCGCCGACGCCCTCCGCAGCGTTTCCCTCGAACCCGGCTTCTCCCACCACGCGGAAGGCAGCTGCCTCATCCGCATGGGCGGCACCGAAGTGCTGTGCACCGCCAGCGTCGAGCCCAAGGTGCCGCCCTTCCTGCGCGGGTCGGGCCAGGGCTGGGTTACCGCCGAATACGGCATGCTGCCCCGCGCCACCCATACCCGCGGCCAGCGCGAAGCGGCCAAGGGCAAGCAGTCCGGCCGCACCCAGGAAATCCAGCGCCTGATCGGCCGTGCGTTGCGCGCCGTGGTCGACCTCAAGGCGATGGGCGAAATGTCCATCAGCATCGACTGCGACGTGCTGAACGCCGATGGCGGCACCCGTTGCGCCAGCATCACCGGCAGCTGGGTGGCGCTGCACCTGGCGTTCAAGCACTGCATGAAGATGAACGTGCTGAGCACGATGCCGCTGCGCGACCAGGTGGCGGCGATTTCCTGCGGCATCTGGCAGGGCGATGCGGTGCTGGACCTGGACTACCCGGAAGACAGCAAGGCCGATGCCGACGCCAACTTCGTGCTGACCGGCAGCGGCGGCCTGGTGGAGGTGCAGGGCACCGCCGAGGGCGCACCGTTCTCCGAGGCCCAACTGCTGGACCTGCTGCGCCTGGCCCGGCTGGGCACGGACCAGCTGTTCGCCGCCCAGCGCACCGCGGTCGGCCTGTAATGCCGCGCCGGCTGGAACCAGGCCGGCTGGTGCTGGCCACCCATAACAAGGGCAAGGTGCGCGAAGTGGCGGCCTTGCTTGAAGGCTATGGGCTGGACCTGGTCTCCGCCGGCGAGCTTGGCCTGCCCGAGCCGGCGGAGACCGAGACCAGCTTCATCGGCAATGCCCAAATCAAGGCGCTGGCGGCGGCCCGCGCCGCCGGGTTGCCGGCCCTGGCGGATGACAGCGGCTTCAGCGTGGCCAGCCTGGAGGGGGCGCCCGGCGTCTATACCGCCGACTGGGCCCAGCAGCCGGATGGCAGCCGAGACTATGCCCAGGCCATGGCCAAGGTGGCGGCGCTGGCCGGCGAACACCCCGGCCGGCTGGCCTGGTTCAGCTGCGCCCTGGTGCTGGCCTGGCCGGATGGCCATACCGAAGCCTTCCTGGGCGAGGCGCCGGGCCAATGGGTCTGGCCGCCGCGCGGGCTGGACGGCTTCGGCTACGACCCGATGTTCCAGCCCGAGGGCCAGGCGCAGACCTATGGCGAGATGAGTGGCGCGGCCAAGCACGCCATCAGCCACCGCGCCCGCGCCTTCGCCCTGCTGGCTGCCGGGTGCCTGCGCAAGGGCTAGGGCAATGCCGCTGGGGCTGCGCCAGCGAACGGCGACATTGGCACGCTGAAACGGTTGGACAGAGCCGTTTCCGCGAGCCAAGGCGGGCGGAAACCGCTGATGAGTATGAACGCCTGAGTCGCGCTCACCGCAAGGCGTCGATCCCTCGGCACGGCAATGGGCCAGGGTCCGATCGGCGCTTCAGTCGGTGCCGATCGGACCCTGGCCCACGGTCGTGGCCGCCTTCTGCAGGATCTCATCCGGCGTGGAGGAAACCACCTCGACGTATTTCGGCTTGAAGGCCGCGGCGCCGCCCTCGATCAGCCCGATGAACGCGGGCCGCATCGCCTTCAGCACCGGCAGGATGGCGGCGTGTTCCGCCACGCTCGCCCATTCGGCGATGAGATAGAAGCGCTGCGGGTCGGTGGTATCGCGGCACAGCACGCCATCCTTCCGCTGCGCCGGGGATTTGTGCATCGGGTTGTCGTCGCCGTAGTCGAAGGCTTCGAACAGGCGGACGAACTCCTCCTCGCGTCCCGGCATGACCCGGAAATCGTAGATGTGCAGGACGCTGCCCTTCCGGGCCAAGGGTTCCTGGGCCATCGCGCGCCTCGCTTGCTGCCATTGGTTAACCTGATGCGCGGCAGGATGGCGCGGTCAGCCGCAGGAGGCCAGCGTGGAGAGCAGGGAGATGACCGGGGAGGTGGCCGAGGCCCGGCAGCGCATGGCCCGGCTGCTGGCGGAACTGCATCGGCTGCATCTTTCCCTGGCGCAGGAAAGCCGGGGGCTGAAACGCTTCACCACCGCCGGCCACACCCTGGCGGAGATCGAGATCGCCGGCGACATGCTGGAGCAATACCTCGGCGCCAGCGATGCCTTCCTGGAAAACATGCGCGGCCGCTTCGAGGCCCGGCTGGGCCTGCTGCGCCGCTGCGAGCCACGCACCGGGCCGGAGCCGGAACTCAGCCCGGCCCATGGTGGCTTCTGGCTCGCCTTCTCCCGCCTGTGCGTGGTGCTGCGACGGGCGGAGAAAGCCACCGGGCGCTGACGCCCCGCCTACCGCACCTTGCGCAGGTGCTGCGGGCCCAGCTCCGCCACGCTGTTCACCCCCAGCATGGCCATGTTGCGGTCCACCTCGTCGCCCAGCAGCGTCAGCGCGTGGCGCACGCCGGGTTCGCCAGCCAGCGCGGCGGCGGCCAGCATCGGCCGGCCGACGAAGCAGAAGTCCGCCCCCAGCGCCAGGGCCTTCAGCACGTCGGTGCCGCGGCGGATGCCGCTGTCGATCATCACCGCCATGCCCTGGGATGCCGCCTTCACCTCCGGCAGCACCCGCAGCGGGCCGATCGCGCCATCCAACTGCCGGCCGCCATGGGTGGAGACGATGACGCCATCGGCGCCGTGGTCGGCGCACATCGCCGCGTCCTCGGCGGCCAGGATGCCCTTCACCACCAGCTTGCCCTTCCAGCGGCGGCGGATCAGCGCCAGGTGTTCCCAGGCCAGCCCGTCCCGCTTGCCCACGGCGCGCACCAGGTCGCGGCTGACGATGGGCGGGCCGCGGCCGGCGTCCATGTTCTCGAAGTACGGCATGCCGTGGCCGAAGATGGTGCGCAGGAAGGTGCCCAGCAGCCATTTCGGGTGGGTGACGCCTTCCTTGATCAGCCGATAGTTCGGCTTCAGCGGAATGGAATAGCCGTTGCGGAAATTGTTCTCCCGGTTGGCGCTCACCGGCACGTCCACGGTGAGGACGAAGGTGTCGAAGCCCGCCGCCGCCACCCGGTCCACCAGCGGCTCGATCCGCGCCGGCTCGCCGGGCAGGTAGGCCTGGTACCAGCTGGTGGGGCCGACCTTGCGCACATCCTCCAGCTTGATGAGCGAGGAGGCGGACATGATGTTGGGCACGTTCAGTGCCGCCGCCGCCTGGGCCAGCGCCAGGTCGCCGCGATAGGCGATGAGCGCGGAGGCCCCCATGGGCGGAATGCCGAACGGCATGGCATAGCTGCGGCCCAGCAGCGTGGTGTTCATGCTGCGCCGGGTGGTGTTCACCAGCGTACGCGGGATGAAGGCGTAGTCCTGATAGGCCTCGGCATTGTCGCGCAGGGACCAGTCGGTTTCCGCCGCGCCGGTCACGAAGCCCCACAGCATGCGCGGCAGGTGGGCTTCCAGCGCCTCCTCGAAGTCCTTCAGCGCCAGGTAGTTCTGCAGGTGCGGCGGCACCTTGGACACCGCGCGCTTTTCCGCGATGGGCGTGGGCGGGGGAATGCTGCCTTCGGGCATGGTCGGACCTTCCTCAGTCAACGGTGGCGCCGCTGGCACGCACCAGCGGCAGCCACAGCGCCAGTTGTTGGTCCCAGTATTGCCCCAGTGCGGCGGCGGTGGAACCCACCGGGTCGGTGCCGGCTTCCCGCAGCCGGCGCT
>CANBXZ010000108.1 GCA_947373495.1 Acetobacteraceae bacterium | reverse complement strand
GTGCGGCTGCGCTGGTCCGAGCTGTATCGGCTGATGCGCGAACCGGTGGCGGACTGCACGCGCCACGGGCATGCGCTGGTGGCGCTGGAGGAGGATGCCGCCGGGCGGCTGGTGCCGGTGTTCCGGCTGGAGGATGGCAGCCTGGCGCGGCATGGCGGCTTCGACCTGCTGGTGGCCGCCGATGGCCGCTACAGCCGGCTGCGCAGCCTGGCCGCCGGGGAGCCGGAACCGGAGCACTTCGGCATCGCCATGACCCGGCTGCTGGTGCCGGAAGCCGCGGACTGCCCGTTCGACGACTATGGCCAGTGGTTCAACGGCACCAACCGGCTGCTGAGCTACCGGCTGCCCGGTGGTGCGGTGTACATCGCCGGCGCCTTCCCCATCGGCATCGGCGCCGACTTCACGCCCGGGATGAAGACCGCCGCCCATGCCCGCGCCATGTACCTGCCGGCCGGGGTGGCACCCTGTGCGGCGGTGGACTGGATGGTGGCGCAGACCGCCCGGCTGATCGACCAGGTGCATTGGGCGCGGTTGCAGATCTCCCCGCTGCTGCGTGGCAGCGCCGATGGCCGGGTGCTGTTCCTGGGCGATTCCGCCCACGCCATGGTGCCCACGCTGGGCCAGGGCGCGACCCAGGCTATCGAGGATGGCGTGCTGGCCGCGGCGGTACTGGCCCGTGGCGGTGGCGTGGCCGAGGTGGCGGCGCTGCGTGACCCACGGGTGCGGTTCATCCGGGAATTCTCGGTGGCGGCCACCGATACCATGCTGCCCGGCGCCGATGTGGCGGCGCTGACCCGGGCCAAGGGGCAGGCGCCGTTCCTGGCCCTGCTGCGCCAGGCCTATACCGACGTGCCGCCGCCCGAGGCGCTGGGCTGGCGCGTGATCGGCTGAGGTGCGCTCACCGAACGGCGTCGATCACGCGACCAGACAACATGCCGGAGCCTGATCGGCGCCTTGGGCAGCGGCGTCAGTCTCCGGCT
The DNA here is from genome assembly GCA_947373495.1 of Acetobacteraceae bacterium. GTDB lineage: Bacteria > Pseudomonadota > Alphaproteobacteria > Acetobacterales > Acetobacteraceae > CAIMOR01. Next base: position 11,004 of record CANBXZ010000108.1, on the reverse strand, counting down.
CGCCGCCTCAACAGGCCGGGCTACTTGCCGGCCCAGTGGACGAAGCGCTTTTCCGCCAGCAGGAAGGCCAGGTTCAGCAGGTAGCCCAACGCCCCGGCGACGAAGATGACGCCGTACATCAACGCGCTTTCGAACAGCGACTGGGCGATGATGACGCGCTGGCCCAGGCCATCGGTACTGCCGATGAACATCTCCGCCACCACCACGATGACCAGCGCCAGCGAAACCCCGCTGCGCATGCCGACCAAAATCTGCGGCATGGCTTCCCACAGCAGCACGTCGAACAGCACGCGCAGTGGCCGGGCGCCCATCACCCGCGCCGCCAGCAGCCGGGTGCGGCGGGCATTCATCACCCCGTAGGCGGCGTTGAACAGAATGACCAGCGCGGCGCCGAAGGCGGCCACGGCGATCTTGGTGCCCTCCCCCACGCCGAACAGGATGAGGAACAGCGGGAACAGCGCCGAGGCCGGGGTGGAGCGGAAGAAGTCGATGACGAATTCCACCGCGCGATAGACATTCTCCTTCGCCCCCAGCAGCAGCCCCAGCGGCACGCCGATGGCGCAGGCCACCAGGAAGGCCAGCACGGTGCGGGTGACGGTGCGCCACAGGTCGTGCAGCAGCGGCCCATGGGTGAAGGCATGGGCGGTGTCGTTGAAGGTTTCCAGCGGCGAGGGCAGCAGCACCGGGTCGGCCAGGCGCAGCAGCACCGCCAGCCACCACAACCCGATGAAGCCGGCCGCGCCCAGCGCCGGGGTCCACAGCGCCCTCATGCGCCGGCCACCGCGCGGGTGAAGGTTTCCAGGCAGCGCGCCTTGATGGCGACGAATTCGGGGGCGGACAGCATGGCGGCCTCGCGCGGCCAGGGCAGTGCTACCGCCACATCGTCCGCCACCGTGGTGGGGCGGCGGGTCAGCATCAGGATGCGGTCGGCCAGCACGATGCTCTCCTCCAGGTCGTGGCTGACCAGGATGGTGGTGGTGCGCCGCGCCTTCAGCACCTGCTGCAACAGGCTGCGCAGCGACAGCGTGGTCTCGTAGTCCAGCGCCGAGAAGGGTTCGTCGAGGAACAGCACCTCCGGCTCCACCGCCAGGGCGCGCATGATGGAGACCAGCTGCTGCTGGCCGCCGCTGAGTTCATAGGGGTAGCGGTTCAGATCGAAGCGGACGCGGAAATCCGCCGCCAGCCGTTCCAGCCGGGCCTCGATCTCGGCCGGGCGCAGCCCCATCCGGCGCAACGGGTAGCGGATGTTCTCGGCCGAGCGGCGCCAGGGGAACAACGCCTCCCGGTAGTTCTGGAACACGTAGCCGATGCGGACCTCGTCCACCGTCTGGCCGTCGTACAGGATGTGGCCGGCGTCCACCGGCAGCAGCCCGGCGGCCATGTTGATGAGGGTGGACTTGCCGCAGCCATTCGGGCCGAACACCGCCAGGATGTCGCCGCGCTTCACGTCCAGCGAGAAGCCGTCATACACCGCCACGCCGCCGAACGCCTTCTTCAGGCCGCGCACCGAAAGCGCGGCCTGGCGCGGCGAAATCTCGCTCAAGGTGCCCGCAGCAGCTGCGCGGTGGTGATGCGTTCGCGCACCACGCCCTGGCCGACCGCGATGTCGATGAACTTCTGCAGGTCGGCCAGCATCTGCGGCGTCATTTCCTGCGCCAGGGTGAAGCGCTGCAACGGCATGGTGGCGGCCAGGTCGGCCGGGGTGTTCAGGTGGCTGGTCAGCACCTGGCGGGTGGTGGGGTCCTGGCGAATGGCTTCCACCGCGCGGCCCCAGGCGGTGGCGTAGCGCTTGGCCACATCGCCGCGGGTTTCCAGGAAGCGGCCGGAGAAGCCGGCGCCGGACGCGAAGGCGAAGGCTTCCTTGCGGCCCAGCATGTGGGTGGCGATGACGCCGGCTTCCAGCCGCTGCATGGCACCGGCGCGCACGCCGATGGTGGCCACGGGTTCCAGCGTATAGGCGGCGTCGAACTGGCCGGACTGCATGGCGCCGATGTGCTGGCCCATCGGCTGTTCGACCAGGCTGTAGTCGCGGGTTTCCTGCAGGCCCACCGCCGCCAGCGCGCCACGGGCGCCGGCCATGTTGCCGGGCCCGGGGGCGGAGATGATGCGGGCGCCCTTCAGGTCCGCCAGGGCGCGGGCCGGGCTGCCCGGGCGCACCACGAATTGCTCCATCTGGTATTCGGCGTTCTGGCCGTTGATGGAGAAGAACAGCACCGAATTGGCCCGCCGGCTGTTGATGTTGGCGGCTTCCAGCGTCACCAGGTTGGTGCAGGCCTCGGCGTCCCCGGTGACCAGGGACTGCACGATCAGCGGGTGCGTGGTCAGCGGGAAGCCCTGCGGGGTGATGCCGGCCTCGGCGAAGTAGCCGCGGGTGAGGGCGACGAAGTAGGGCAGGGTGGAAGCGGCTTCGAAGGTGGCCACCTTCACCACGTCCGCCGCGCGGGCGGTGCCGATGACGAAGGGCGCGGCGACAGCGCCGAGCAGCAGGGAACGGCGATGCATGGCGATGGCCTTTTTCAGGAAAGCGCGGGGTAGGTGGCGGGGTTGAAGAAGCTGCTGCCGGCGATGTAGCGGCGACCGTCGCGCATGTCGGGCGCAGCGCCGTCCTCGGTGCTGCCGTCGAAGGTCAGTTCCAGCTGCACGCCGGAAGGGTCGTAGACGAACAGCTGCCAGAGCGTGGTGCCGGGCACCAGGAACTCCCGCCAGTCCAGCCCGGCGGCGCGGAAGCGGGCGACATAGGCGTGGTAGCCGCGGCAGGCGATGGAGACGTGGTCGATGGCGCCGGTCCCTACCGGGGTCTTGCCTTCCGGGCCCAGCGCCGGGCCGCCGGCATAGATGTGGATGATGGCCTGGCCACCGGGCAGCGGAATGCCGAGCCAGGCGCCGGGGTAGCCGAAGTCGGGCCGGAACACCGCAACCAGCCCGAGCACCTTGGTGTAGAAGCCGACCGTCGCTTCCAGGTTGTTGGTCTTGATCGCCACATGGAACAGCCCGGCGGTCATCGGGGCGGTGTGCGGCGTGGTCTGGGAATCGCTCATGCCCCGGGTGCAGCAACCGCCATGCCAGCGGGGCCGCTGCTGGCGGCGTGGTGCCGGGCGCGCCCGGGCTGACCAAATCGCCGGCAATTCCCCACCGCGCTGCCCGCCGAAGCGCCGCGCACCGGCTATTGAGAACAATTCACGAACATGATACGCCTGCGCGCAGCAAGGCCGGGTTGCCGGGCGGGTTCGCCGCCGCGGCCGGCCCGGTGACGACGGCAGGAATTCCGGCATGGCATCCAAACGGCAGGCACCAGCGGTGCGCCCCCTTCACGCGGCGTTGCTGCGGCTTCAGGCGCTGGCCGCCCGCGGCGTGCAGGCCAACCGCATGGCGCGGGAGGTGGAGGTCATCGTGGGCGAATGGCGCGGCGTCGCCGGCACCGACACCAGCGAGATGCGCGGCTGGCTGGACGAGCTGCATGAACAGCTCGCTTCCGGCGTGGCGGATGCCGAGGAGCAGGTCTCCTACGTGGACCCGAGCGAGGCTGCCGCCGCCAAGCAGGCGCAGCTGACCCTGGCGGCGCTGGTGGCCACGCGGGACGCGGTGGCCCGCGCCACGCAGGGGCTGTAGCGCCCAAGGGGCGACCAACGGGGCGCCAAACCGGGCGCCGGCTTCAGCGCAGGTGCGGCATCACCTCGGCGTGGAATTGCCGCATCTCGGCCATGGCCTTGGCCTTGTCGCGGCCCTCGAAGTCGAAGTCGATGCCGGTGACGCCAAGCGCCTTCAGCGCGTGGACATCGGCGATGACGTTGTCGATGCCATTGGTGAACAGCCGGCGATGGCCGTCGCTGGCCGGTGGCGCGGCATGGCCATGGCGCTTGACGCGATAGACCACGCCCACCGCCGCCGGGTCCCGCCCCGCCGCCGCCGTCAGCTTGCGCAGCCGGGCGATGCCGGCTTCCAGCCGCGGCAGCGTGTCCAGCAGATGGGCGTTGTTGCTGCCGATGGGATACCAGGCATCCCCCAGCCGGGCGGCGCGGCGCATGGAAGGGCCGCTCTCGCCGCCCACCCATATCGGCGGGTGCGGCTTCTGCACCGGCTTGGGGTCGAAGACCAGGCCCTCGAAGGTTACGTACTTGCCGTGGATCACCGGCTTGGCCTCGGTCCACAGCGTGCGGATCGCGTCCAGGTATTCATCCGTCACCGCGCCGCGCTCGGCGAAGGGCGTCGTCACCACGGCCTCGAATTCCGCCTGCAACCAGCCGGCGCCGACGCCCAGCGTCAGCCGCCCGGCCGAGACCACGTCCAGCGTGGTCAACTGCTTCGCCGCCAGCACCGCGGGGCGATGCGGCACCACCATCACCGCCAGCACCAGGCGAATGCGCCGGGTGCGCGCGGCCACGAAGGCGGCGGCGATCAGCTGTTCATGGCGGTGGCCGGGTTCGGGCGAATAGAAACTGCCGCTTTCGGAATAGGGGTAGCCCGGCACGCTGGTGTCCGGCAGGGCGATATGGTCGGTCAGGGTCAGGTAGTCGAAGCCCAGCTCCTCGCCCAGCGCGGCGACCTCGGCCATGGTTTCCGGGGCCGCCATGGGCCCGCTGACCGGCAGGTTGAACCCGATCTGCATGTTATCCTCCCGCATCGGCGTGCCGCTGAACCGGGTGCCGTGGCCCCCAGCTTCGCCCGCCGCGCCCCGGCCGGCAACTCGGCCGCCATGGCGCCGGGCGGCCGGGCGCGGCATGCTGGCTCGACCCCAACGAAACCAGCCGCCGCCGCGCCTGCCCAGCGCGCGCCGGTGCAGGAGACGCCCGCTTGACCCCCGTTCTGCCCGTGCCCGCCGGCGCCACCGATTGCCACATGCATGTCTATGGCCCGCCAGACCGCTACAAGGTGGCGCCGAGCAACCCTTCCCCGGTGCCCTTCGCCCATGACCTGGCGGCGTATCAGCGGGTGAAGGCCAGGCTGGGGCTTGCCCGCACCGTGGTGGTGCAGCCTTCGGCCTATGGGCTGGACAACAGCGCGACGCTGGACGCGGTGGCCGGCCTGGGCACCGATGCCGCCCGCGCCGTGGTGGCGGTGACGCCGGAAACCTCGGAAGTGGAACTCTCCCGCCTGCATGCCGCCGGCGCGCGTGGCGCCCGCGCCGTGCTGCTGAAGCATCCCCTGGTGCCCTGGGCCGACCTGCCCGCCCTGGCCGCGCGCGTCGCCGGCTTCGGCTGGCATATCCAGCTGCAGTTCGACGGCGGCCAACTGCCGGAGCGTGAGGCGCTGATCCGTGCCCTGCCCTGCCCGGTGATGATCGACCATGTCGGCCGCTTCCACGAACCGGTCACGCCGGAAAGCCCGGCGGTGCGGGTGCTGCTGCGGCTGCTGGAAACCGGCCGGGTGTGGATGAAGGCGTCCTCGCCCTACGGCGTTTCCCGCCAGCCGGACTGGCGCGACACCGGCGCCATCGCCCGCGCAGCCATCGCCGTGGCGCCGGACCGCGTGGTGTGGGGCAGCAACTGGCCGCACCCGAATGAGCGCGACCCGAAGCCGGAGGAAGCCCGGGTGCTGGACTGGCTGGGCACGATATGCCCGAACGAGGCCACGCGGCACGCCGTGCTGGTGAGCAACCCGGCGCGGATCTACGACTTCCAGTAGGCGCGGGGCTTATACTTGATGCATGAAGGATAAACCTTCGTGCGCTTGGTATTAGAGCGTGATCGTCGCCGGTGATTCCACCGGCGACGATCAGATTCTACCCTGGCCGCGCCACGCCGCGCACCGTCTCCAGCAGGCGGTCCATCGCCGCCTGGAATTCCGGGCCGGGCAGGTAGCCGTCGGTGTCGCCGGCGCGTTCCAGGAAGCTGCGCCACACCGGCGTGCCCATGGCCTGGCGGAAGCGGTCGTGCAGGCTGGTGATGATGGCGTCCGGCGTGCCGGCTGGCGCCACCCAGCCCTTCATGTTCTCGATCTCGGTATTGAAGCCCAGCTCCTTCAGCGTCGGCGCGTCCGGGTATTGCGGTGCGCGTTCGTTGGAAGCCACCGCCAGCACGCGGATCAGCCCGGCATCGGCGACGCCGCGGAACTCCTCCGGGTGGGCGCCGACCAGGTCGATCTGCCCGGCGACCAGCGCCTGGATCGAGGGCGCGCCGCCGCTGTAGGGCGAATGGATCATCTCCACCCGCGACTGCTTTTCCAGCACCAGGAAGGCGGCATGCGGAATGCTGCCGATGCCCGAGGTGCCGTAGCTGACCGAGTTGGGCTTTTCCTTCGCTGCCGCCAGGGCTTCCGGCAGGGAACGGAAGCGGCTGTCGCTGCGGGTGAAGATGAACAGCCGCTGGCGCATCAGGCGCATCACCGCGCGGAAGCTGCGCTTGGGGTCGTAGGGCAACTCGCGGAAGGCGGGCAGGCTGGTGCTCTCGCTGCCGCCGGCCATGAACAGGGTATGGCCATCCGGCGGCTGGGCGGCGACGAATTGCGCGGCGATGGAACCGCCGGCACCCGGCCGGTTGGTGACGATGAGCGGCTGCGGGAACAGCGAACCGGCGCCCTCGCAGATGGCACGGGCGATCTGGTCGGCGCCGCCGCCCGGGGCGAAGCCGATGATGCACTGGATCGGCCGGTTGGGCTGCCAGCCGGCCTGCGCCAAGGCGGGGCTGACCAGGGCGGGGGCGCCGAGCGCGGCCAACAGGGTACGGCGGTGCAGCATGGTGATCCTCCCGGTTTGTTGGCCGGGAGGATAAGCGGCGCGGCCGTGGCTACGCCAGGGTGTAGAACCGCGTCGCGGTACCGCTGAACAGCGCCGTGCGCTCATCGGCCGACCAGCCGGTGGTGACGCGCTTGTAGGCGTTCCACAGCGCGCCGTAGCTGCAGGCGCCCTTGTCCACCGGAAAATTGCTTTCGAACATGCAGCGCCCGGCGCCGAACATCTGCACGCACCATTCGATGTAGGGCTTCCACGCCGCGGCCAGCTGGGCGGAGGAAGGCGGCAGTTCCTGGCCGTAGCAGTCGCAGTTGAACAGCCGCATGCCGAAGCCGCCGAGCTTGATGTGCACATTCGGCAGCGCCGCCAGCGCCTGCATCGCTCCGCGCCATTCGCGCATCACATGCGGCTGGCGGCTGTGATACGGGCCGATGTTCAGCGGCCCGCCGACATGGTCCAGCACGATCTTCGTGTCCGGGAAGGCATCCGCCAGGTCGCGCAGTTCCGCCAGCTGGGTATGGAACATCCAGGCGTCGAAGGTCAGGCCCAGCGGCGCCAGGCAGGCGAAGCCGGCGCGGAAGTCGGCGTCCAGCAGCAGGCCGGGCGGCGGGCTGGTGGAACTGCCCTTGGCCGCCGGGTCCGGGTGCCAGGCGCTGCTATGGCGCACGCCCTTGAAGCGGCCCTGCCCGGCTTCGATGTGGCGTTCCAGCAGCGCCGCCGCGCGCGCCCCGGCGCGCAGGTCCACATGGCCGACAATGCCGCGCACCGCCGGGCCCTGGTGGCTGGCGGCGGCGAAGGCGGTTTCACCCAGGGGCGCTTCCAGGGGCTCGCCGCCCTGGTGGTAGCGCGCCTTGCATTCGATGAAGACGGTGCCGACCACGTTGTGGCCACTGCCGGCGATATCCGCCAGCAGGTGCTCGGTGTGGTAGGGCTTGCCGTCGCGTTCCCACAGGTGGTGATGCGGGTCCACGATCGGCAGCGCCGGGTCCAGCGCGGCTTCGGGGCGCAGCGCCAGCCATTCCGGGCGAATGGCAAGGTGTGGGCTGGGGGCGGAGGTGCTCATGCTCAGGCCGCCTTGCGGCGGAAGGCGTCCAGGCTGCCGGCGCGCAGCAATTCACTCGGCAATTGGTGGCCGACAATCGCCTCCGCCATGCGCCCTACCTCGATCAACCGGTCCAGGTCCACGCCGGTGCCGATGCCCATCTCCTCGCACAGCAGCACCAGTTCCTCGGTGCAGATATTGCCGGCGGCGCCCTTCTGCCCGGCGAAGGGGCAACCGCCCAGGCCGCCCACGGTGCTGTCGAAGCGGTTGACGCCCATGCGCAGCCCGGCATGCGCGTTGGCCACCGCCAGGCCGCGCGTGTCGTGCAGGTGCAGCGACAGGCGCTGTTCCGGCCAGCGGCTGCGCACCTCCCCCAGCAGGCGTTCCACCCGGATGGGCGTGGCCCAGCCCATGGTATCGGCCAGCGAGATGATGGCCACCTTCACGCCGGCTTCCGCGGCAATGGCGAAGCCGTCCTGCAACACGCGGATGACCTCGGCCGGGGCGATGTCGCCCTGGTAGTTGCAGCCGAAGGCGGCCTGCACCGAAATGCGCCGGATCTCGATGCCGTGGGAGAGATGCAGCGCCGCCTGCTTGCGCTGCGCTTCCAGGTTCTCCGCATGGGTGCGGTTCAGGTTCTTCCGGGTGAAGGCTTCGCTGGCCGTGGTGGTGATGGAGCCATAGAGCGAGAGCCGGTCCCGGTGCGCCAGCGCGCGTTCCAGACCTTTCCCGTTGAACCACAGCCCGGTGTACTGCACGCCCGGCTTCGGCGTGAAGCCGCCGGCCACCGCATCGGCATCGGCCCAGCCGGGCACCAGCTTGGGGTTGACGAAGCTGCACACCTGGATGTGCCGCAGCCCGGTTTCCGCCAGCGCCTCGATCAGCCGGATCTTGTCGGCCGAGGCGATCGGCCCCGGTTCGATCTGGAAGCCCTCGCGCGGGCCTTCCTCATGGATGTCGATGCTGTTCGGCAGGTCGGTCATGGCCGGGTTCCTTGGTTAGCCAGGCAGGCGCAGCGAACGGATCGTCGCTTCGTCCTGGCGCATCAGCGCGAGCAATTCCGGCCCGCTGCGGAAGTCGATCTCGACATTCATCTCATCCAGCACGCGCTTCAACGCGGCGGATTGCATCACCTGGCTCAGTGCGGCGCCCAGGCGCTGCTGCACCGGTGCCGGCAGCCCGGCCGGGCCGACAATGCCGCGGCGCGTGCCGGAGACAACCTCGTAGCCGCTTTCGCGGAAGGTGGGCAGGTTGGGGGCGAAGCGGGTGCGCGCCGCCAGGGTGACGGCCAGCGCCTGGCCCTGGTTTTCCCGCAGCATGATCATCACTTCCGACAGCGGGAAGATCGCCGCGTCCAGATGCCCGCCCAGCAACTGGGTCTTGGCCGGGGCGCTGCCGGTGAACGGCACCTGCAACAGCTCGATGCCGGCGCGGCGTTCCAGCAGGGAAAGCGCGATCTGGTGCGCGGTGCCGATGCCGGCATGCGCCACCGAAAGCCCGCGCCGCTTCGCCTGGGCGATGAAATCCGCCATGTCGCGGAAGCTGCCGGGGCGGGCGACGATGGCGGAAGGCTCCACCACCAGGCCGGCCAGCCAGGTGAAGCTCTCGAAGGTCACGATCGGCTTCGGCGCCAGCACCACATGCGCCGCCACCGAGTTGGTGATGATGCCGAGCATGTAGCCATCCGCCGTGCTGGCCGCCACTTCGGCCAGGCCGATATTGCCGGCGGCGCCGGGCTTGTTCAGCACCACCACGCCGGGTTCACCCAGCGCCTGGTTCAACTGCTGGCCCAGCACGCGGGCGAAATTGTCGCTCGGCCCCCCGGCGTTGAATGGCAGCACCAGCGAGAGCGGGCGTTCCGGCCAGCCCGCCGCCCGGGCTTGGCCCAGGCCGGCGGCACCCGCCATGCCCAGCAGCATCGCCCTTCGTTGCATCACGCCCTGGTTCCTCCGTTGGAGAAAATTTCCCACATCCGGCGCCGGGGGGGAAGTGGCCAGCGCCACCCGGCAGTGCCAAACTTGCGGCAACCGGAGGAGACACCACACGCGATGAGCAGGTTGCTGGAAGGGGTCCGCGTACTGGACCTGACCAATATCATCGCCGGGCCGCTGGCTTCGTTGCAAATGGCCATGCTGGGGGCCGAGGTCATCAAGGTGGAGGTCCCGGGCAGCGGCGACCTGGCGCGCAAGCTGGGCGCCGACCTGGAACTCAGCAGGAAGCTCATGGGCACCAGCTTCCTGGCGATGAACGCCGGCAAGAAGAGCCTGACGCTGAACCTGAAGCACCCGCGCGGCAAGGCGCTGTTCCTGCAACTGGTGGCCAAGGCCGACATCGTCTTCGAGAATTTCCGCCCCGGCACCATGGACCGCCTTGGCCTGGGCTACGCCGAGCTGAAGGCGGTGAACCCGCGCATCATCTACTGCGCCGTCTCCGGCTTCGGCCAGGACGGCCCGTTGAGCCAGCGGCCGAGCTACGACCAGATCATCCAGGGCTTTTCCGGGCTGATGAGCGTGACCGGCACCGCCGAGACCGCGCCGACCCGCGCCGGCTACGTGGTGTGCGACAGCATGGCCGCCATCGTCGCCGCCTTCGCCATGGCCGCCGCGCTGTATCGCCGCGGCGTGACCGGAGAGGGCGAATGCATCGACGTGGCGATGCTGGACGCCACGCTGTCCACCATGGCGGCCTGGCCGGTTTCCAACTTCTACAATGCCGGCATCACGCCGAAGCCGATCGGCAACGAGAACCCCACCGCCAGCCCTTCCGGCACCTTCCGCTGTGGCGAGGGCGCCATCAACATCGTCTGCAACGAGGAGAAACATTTTTCCTTGTTGTGCCAGGCCGTTGGCCTGGCACTGGGCGAAGACCCACGCTTCGCCAACCGCGCGCTGCGGCTGGCCAACCGCGTGGCGCTGCGGGAGACGCTGGAAGCGCGGCTGAGCGAGAAGACCGCGGTGGAATGGGAAGCCATCCTCGCCGCCGCCGGGGTGCCGGTGGGGCCCATCCTGTCGCTGCCGGAGATGCTGGCCCACCCGCATATCGAAGCCCGCAGCGTGGTGCAGCACTTCCCCGACGCCCCCGGCGTGGAGCGCGACATCGCGGTGACGCGCCCGGGCTTCCGGCTGGCCAGCGGCATGCCCGGCGTGGCGACGCCGCCGCCGCAACTGGGCCAGGACACGGCGGCGGTGTTGGCCGAGCTGGGGCTGGACGCGGCTACCATCGCCACGCTGCGCCAGGATGGAGTGATCTGAGATGCCCTTCGGCCCCACGCCCGAACTCATCGAGACCAGCGTCT
>CANBXZ010000107.1 GCA_947373495.1 Acetobacteraceae bacterium | reverse complement strand
TTCGCCGGCCTGGAAGGTGGCGAATTCCTCCGCCGTGCTGCCGACCGCGTCATAGCCAAGCTGGGCCATGCGGGCCCGCATCTCCGGGGTTTTCATCGCCGTGGCGATGGCACTGGAAAGGCTGGCCACGATCGGCGCCGGGGTATGGGCCGGGGCGAAAACCCCGAGCCAACTGCTGAACTCATAGCCGGGCAATTGCTCGATGATCGCCGGCACATCCGGCAGTTCCGGCGTGCGTTGCGCCTTGCTGATGCCCAAGGCCCGGGCCTGGCCGGCACGTACCTGCTGGATGCTCTCCACCATCGGCGCGAACACCAGGTTCACCCGGCCCCCGACCAGGTCGGTCATCGCCGGGGCGCCGCCGCGATAGGCCACTTCGTTGAAGCGGATGCCGGCCTGGTGCGCGAACAGCGCCATGGCGAAATGCTGCGAGGAGCCGGCGCCGGCGGTGCCGCAGCTCACCTCTCCCGGGCGGGCCTTGGCCATGGCGATCAGCTCCCGCACGCTGCGGGCCGGGAAGTCGGGGTGGGCCACCAGCAGGTTGGAGCTCTTGGCCACCAGCGAAACCGGCGCGAAGTCGCGCGCCACATGGAAGCTCATGTTGCTGTACAGCGCCTGGTTGGTGGCATGGGTGCCCATGCTGCCCACCACCAGCGTGTAGCCATCCGCCGCCGCGCGGGCGACGTATTCGCTGGCGATGTTGCCGGCGGCGCCCACCCGGTTTTCCACCACGACGGACTGGTTGAAGGCGGCGCCCAGCGCCTGGGCCACCACGCGGCCGGTGGTGTCGGTGCTGCCACCGGCGGCGAAGCCCACCAGCAGGCGGATCGGCCGTTCCGGCACCCAGGGTGCCTGGGCGGCGGCGGGCCGGGCCCGGGCGATGAGAGGCAGGCCGGCCAGGGCCGGCAACAACGTGCGACGCAGCATGACGCCTTCCTCCGCATTTTTCGGCAGGCTAGGCCCCGGCTGGGTCGGGAGACAAGCGCCGCCTGGATGCGGAGGGGGCGACGCGCCGCGCCGCCCCTTTGGCTCGCCGCTACTGCAGGTCCAGCGGCACCAGGTCCACGAACCAGCTTTGCGGGCTGGTGAAGCCGCGCACCCGGCGGCTCATCGCCCGCGGGTTCAGGTCGTGCACGATGTAGAGCCAGGGGGGATTGTCCACCAGGCGGGTATGCGCCGCGGCATAGGCGGCCTGCGCCTCGGCCGGGGTGCGGGCGGCTTCCAGCGCGGCGATCGCGGTGTCAAACCCCGGGTCGGTCCATTGCTGCCAGTTGAAGCCGTTGGGCGCGAAGGCGGCGCGGGTGAAGTAGCGCACCATGATGCTGGGGTCCGACGAGGGCGAGGACGGGTTCAGCGACACCGCGCCGTTCAGCACCGGCGCACCGGGCGGGCTGCGCGTGGCGGTGAGCAGGGTGTTCCATTCCGCCACCTCGAACGTCACGTTGACGCCGCAGGCTTCCTTCAGGTTCTGCTGCAGGAACTCGTTCATCGGCAGCGGCAGCATCTGGCCCGAGCCGCTGGTGGAGATCATCACCTTGAAGCTCAGCGGGTTCTGCGCCGTGTAGCCGGCGGCGGCCAGCAGGGCGCGGCCCCGGGCCGGGTCGAAGCCATAGCGGTTCTCCGGCGTGCCGAAGGCGGGGTCGGAGGGCTTCAGCCAGCCGACGCTGGGCTCGGCCGTGCCGTTCAGCAACTGCACCAGCCCGGCGCGGTCGACGCAGTAGTTCAGCCCCTGGCGGGTGCGCACATCGGCGAAGGGGGTGTTGCCGGCCTGTTGCAGGAACCACGGCCACACATGCGGGTAGCTGCCGGTGGTGACCTGGAAGTTGGCGCTGCGCAGGCTGGGGATGCTGTCCGGCGGCGGCACCTCGATCCAGTCCACCTGGCCGGAGCGCAGCGCGGCCAGCCGGGCGTTGGCATCCGGGATCGGCAGCAGCAGAATGCGGTCCAGCTTCGGGATGCGGGCGCTGTCCCAGTAGCCTTCATTCTTCGACAGTTCGGCGCTTTGCCGCGGCACGAAGCGGCTGAGCCGGAACGGCCCGGTGCCGGCCGGCGCGGCGGCCTGGCGGGACCAGTCGCGGCCCGCGGCTTCCCAGCTCTGCGGGCTGGTCATCAACAGGTACACGACCATGTAGGGGAAGTAGCTGGCCGGCCGCGTGCTGGTGATCGCGACGGTGTTGTCGTCGATCTTGCGGTAGCTCTCCATGATGGTCACGCGGGCGCGGCTGGTGCCGCTGGCCTGCGGTTCGAATTGCGGGCTGTCGTTGCGGAAGAAGCGGTCCAGGTTCCAGATCACGCTGTCGGCGGTGAAGGCCGTGCCGTCGTGGAACTTCACGCCCTGGCGCAGGTGGAAGATCCAGGTCTTGGGGTCGTTCGGGTCCTGCTCCCAGCGTTCGGCCAGGCCGGGGCGCAGCGTGGCCAACTGGTCGGTGCGGGACAGGTCCCACAGCACCAGGCCCTCGAAGATCGGGTAGCCGAGGAAGCGCATGCCCTCGAAGCCGTTGTTCGGCATGCCGGTGGTGATCGGCACGTCGGCCGCTGTCATGGCGATGCGCAGCGTCTTCGGTTGCGCCATGGCCGGGGCCTGGCTGGCCATCAGCGCGGCCAGGGCCAGCCCCGCCGCGCGCCTGAGTAGTCTCATCGTCCCGCTCTCCCGCTGGTGCTGCCCGGGGCGATGCAATTGCCGTGCTAAACGGAACGGGCGCCGAGGGAAGCCCCCGGCGCCCGCCTGTTGCCACTGAAACGCGCAGCGGCTGCCTACTGGATGTCCACCACGTTCAGGTCCACGAACCAGCTTTGCGGGCTGACGAAGCCGCGCACCCGGCGGCTCATCGCCCGCGGGTTCAGGTCGTGCACGATGTAGAGCCAGGGGGCATCGTCCACCAGGCGTTCATGCGCGGTGCGGATGAGCTGCGCCGCGCGGGCCGGGTCGCGTTCACTCTCCAGCGTGTTGAAGGCGGTGTCGAAGCGCTGGTCGCGCCAATGCCCGGCGTTGGAGCCGGCCGGGGCGAAGTTGGCCGAGAGGAACCAGCGCGCCATCTGCGACGGGTCCGAGGAGACCAGGCTGATGTTGACCGCATCGGCGCCCATCCAGGCCGGCTGGTCCGGGGCCACGCGCAGCGCGCCCAGCAGGGTGTTCCAGTCCACCACGTCGAAGGTGACCTCGACGCCGCAATGCTCCTTCAGGTTGGCCTGGACGAACTCGTTCATCGGCAGCGGCAGCATCTGGCCGGAACCGCTGGCCGAGATGCCGACCTTCAGCCGCAGCGGGCGCTGGGCGTTGTAGCCGGCCTCGGCCAGCAGGGCGCGGCCGCGCGCCGGGTTCAGCGTGTACTGGTTCTGCGGCGAGCCGAAGTTCGGGTCGCTGGCCTTGAAGAAGCCCACCGCCGGCTCCGCGGTGCCGTTCAGCAGTTGCACCATGCCGGCGCGGTCCACGCAGTAGTTCAGCGCCTGGCGCACCCGCACATCGGCGGTGGGGCTGTTGGCGCGGCCGGGGGCCAGCACCCAGGGCCAGACATGCGGGTAGCTGCCGGTGGTCACCTGGAAGCCGGCCTGGCGCAGGCTGGGAATGGCGTCGGGCGGCGGCACCTCGATCCAGTCCACCTGGCCGCCGCGCAGCGCCGCCAGCCGGGTATTCGCATCCGGGATGGGTTGCAGGATGATGCGGTCCAGCTTGGCCACGCGGCCGCGGTCCCAATACGCCTCGTTGCGGGTCAACTCGACCGACTGGCGCGGGGTGAAGCGGGTAACCCGGAACGGCCCGGTGCCGGCCGGGGCGCTGGCCAGGCGGTTGTAGTCCCGCCCCGCCGCTTCCCACGCCGCCGGGGAGGTCATGGGCAGGTAGACCGAGAGGTAGGGGAAGTAGGACAGCGGCCGCGCGGTGGTGATCTCCACCGTGCTGTCATTCACCTTGCGGTAGCCGGTGACGCCAGGCACCCGGCCGCGCACCACGGCGGCGCCGGCGGCATCGAATTGCGGGCTGTCGTTCTTGAAGTAGCGGTCCAGGCTCCAGACCACGCTGTCCGCGGTGAAGGCGGTGTTGTCGTGGAACATCACCCCGGCGCGCAGGTGGAAGCGCCACACCCTGGGGTCGGCGGCGTCCTGTTCCCAGCGTTCCGCCAGGCCGGGGCGCAGCGGCGCCACCACGTCGCTGCGGCTGAGGTCCCACAGCGCCAGCGTCTCGAACACCGGGTAGCCGAGGAAGCGGGTGCCCTCGTAGCCCTGGTTCGGCACCCCGTTGGTGATGGGCACGTCGGCTGCGGTCATGGCGATGCGCAGCGTCTTCTGCTGCGCCAGGGCCGGTGCCTGCTGCGCCAGCACGGCGGCAAGCGCCAGGCCGGCAGCGCGATGGAACATTCTCACTTCAGCAACCCCCGTCAGATCAACGGGGGCTGCGTAGCAATTGCCGTGCTAGAGCACGCCGCGCCTGGAGCCTGATCCGTGCAGGCGGCATCGCCGGAGCGGTGCAGCCGTCCCTCAAACAACGGCCAGGGCCTGGTCCACCTGGGTGGATCAGGCGCTACCGCGTCTGCGCCTGGGAGATCGCCGGCGGCGCGCGGTCGGCGTATTGCTTCTTCAGCACCGCCTTCCACACCTTGCCCGTCGCGGTCATCGGCAGGCTGTCCACGAACTCCACCGCATCCGGCGTCCACCACTTGGCGATGCGGCCTTCGTAATAGGCCAGGATCTCGGCCTCGGTCGGGTTGCTGCCGGGCTTGGGCACCACCAGCAGCAGCGGGCGTTCGTCCCATTTCGGATGATGCATGGCGATCACGGCGGCCAGTTGCACCTTGGGGTGGCCCATGATGGTGTTTTCCAGCTCGATCGAGCTGATCCACTCGCCGCCGGACTTGATGACATCCTTGGCGCGATCGACGATCTCCATGCAGCCCATGGCGTCCATGGTCACCACGTCGCCGGTGCGGAACCAGCCATCCGCGGTGAACACGTCGTCGCCGCTGCGGTTGAAGTATTGCGCCGCCACCCAGTTGCCACGCACCAGCAACTCGCCGAAGGCCACGCCGTCGCGCGGAATTTCGCGCCCCTCGGCGTCCAGCACCTTCAGTTCAACGCCGAACAGCGCGCGGCCCTGCTTCTTGGAATAATCCAGCCAGCGGTCGTCGTCCCAGTCCCGGCTTTCGGGCTTGCGCACGTTCACCGCGCCCAGCGGGCTGGTCTCGGTCATGCCCCAGGCGTGCATGATCCTGACGCCGTATTCCTTCAGGAAGCCCTCGTTGATCGGCTTGGGCAGCGCGGTGCCGCCCACGGTGAAGCGCGGCGGCGTGGTGAAGCGCTTTTCCGGGTTGGCGCGCAGCCATTGCAGCAGCGCGGTCCAGATGGTGGGCACGCCGGCGGAACCGGTGACGCCCTCCTCCTCGAACAGGGTGAACAGGCTCACCGGGTCCAGCCGCGGGCCGGGCAGCACCAGGGAGGCACCGGCCATGCCGGCGGCATAGGGAATGCCCCAGGCGTTGACATGGAACATCGGCACCACCGGCAGCAGCACATCGGTGGCGGAGGTGGAGAAGCAGTCCACCTGCAGGGTGGTCAGCGCGTGCAGCACGGTGGAGCGGTGGCTGTACAGCACGCCCTTCGGCTCGCCCGTGGTGCCGCTGGTGTAGCACAGCGAGGAGGCGCAGCGCTCATCCAGCTCCGGCCAGTCGTAGTCCTCCGGCTCGCCGGCGATCAGCGCCTCCTGGCTCAGCAACTCCACCTTGCCCACCAGCTTGCCGGCGCTGGGCACGGCGCTGGCCTCGCCCATCACCACGATGGCCTTCAGCGTGGCCGGCAGCCGGTCCGCCACCGCTTCCACCGCGGGCAGCAGCGTCGGGTCCACGAACAGATGGGTGTCGGCGGCATCGGTGAGGATGAAGATCAGCTGGTCGGCGAACAGCCGCGGGTTCACCGTGTGCATCACCGCGCCCATGCAGGACACGCCGTAATAGGCTTCCAGGTGGCGATGCTCATTCCATGCCAGGGTGGCGATGCGTTCGCCCTGCCGCACGCCGCGCTTGTTCAGCGCATGCGCCAACTGCGCCGCCCGCGCCGCCACCTGCGGCCAGCTGTGCCGCACCCGGGACCCGTCCGGCCGCACCGAGACGATCTTCGCCCCGCCATGGTTCGCCGCCGCATGCTTCAGGATGGAGGAGATCAGCAACGGCCGATCCATCATCAGCCCGAACAGCGGCGCGGCCGCGGCGCCGGCCTGCGGGGAGGAATGGGACATGGTGAACAGGTCTCCCGACGCCTGGGGTGGCGTGCTGTGTTGTCGTTGGACGTTCCGGCAGGATCATGCCGGCACGCCCGCCCCGGTTTCAAGCGTGGGCTTACTCGGCGCGGATGCCGGCCTGGCGGATCAGGTTGCCCCACATCGCCGTCTCCCGCTCCAGCAGGCCGCGCAGGTCGGCCGGGGTGCCGCGTTGCAGGATCACGCCCTGCTCGGCCATGCGGGCCACCAGCGCGGGGTCGGCGTTGGTCACGCGCAAGGCCGCGCTCAACTGCTCGATGATGGGTTGCGGCGTGGCGGCGGGGGCGAACAGGCCCTGCCAGAACACCGCCTCGAACCCCGGCAGGGTTTCGGCCAGCGGCGGCAGGTTGGGCACGGTGGGGTCGCGCGCCAGGGTGGAAACGCCCAGGCCCCGCGTCGCCCCCTCCCGCAGGGTCGGCAGCGCCTCCAGCACCGCCTGGAACATCGCCTGGATGCGCCCGGTGCGCAGGTCCAGCAGCGCCGGGGCGCCGCCACGATAGGGCACATGCGTCACCTCGATGCCGGCGCGCTGGGCGAACAGCGCCTGGGCCAGGTGGTTCACCGCGCCGGTGCCGCTGCTGCCGAAGTTCAGGCGGCCGGGGTTGGCCTTGCACCAGGCGATGAGGTCCGCCGCGCTGCGCACCGGCAAATCCGGATGAACATGCAGGACGAAGGCATGGGTGAAGACCGGGCCGACCGGCGCCAGTTCCCGCAGCGGGTCCTTCGGGGTCAGGTTGGGTTGCAGGGCCGGGTTGATGGCCAGCGTGGTGGTACCCATCAACAGGGTGTAGCCGTCTGGCCGGGCCTGGGCGGCGGCGGTGGAGGCCACGGCGGTGGCGGCGCCGACCTTGTTCTCGACGATGAAGTTCTGCCCCAGTTCGCGGCCCAGCCGTTCGGCCACGGCGCGGCTGCCGGTATCCGTCACCCCGCCCGGGGCATAGCCGGAAAGCACGCTGACGGCGCGGTTGGGGTAGGCGTTGCTGCCCTGGGCCAGGGCGTGGCGCCCCAGCAGGGCAGGCAGGGCCAGCGGGGCAAGCAGGGCGTGGCGGCGCAGCATTGGCGTTCTCTCCCGAATCTTGCCGCCAGCCATGCCCTGCCGGGGCCGCGCCGGCAACCCGGTTCAGGGCTTGGGTGAATTCTCCGCCACAGGGCTGCGCCAGATCAATTCCGGCCACGAACAGGGGGTATATGCGGCGCAGCAATTCTTGCCCGTGAAAGGTTCACCTATGGATAGCCTGCCCGTCTCCCAGAAGGTCAAGGTCACCGCCATCGCCGGGGACGGCATTGGGGCCGAGGTGATGCGCGCCACCCAGCAGGTGCTGGCGGCGGCGGGGGCGGCAGTGGAATGGGAAGACGCGCTGGCCGGGGCCGAGGCGTTCAGGAAGGGCATCGTCACCGGCGCCCCGCAGGAAACCCTGGACAGCATCGAACGCTGCGGCGTGGCGCTGAAGGGCCCGCTGGAGACCCCGGTGGGCTTCGGCGAGAAATCCGCCAACGTCACCCTGCGCAAGATCTTCGAGATGTACGGCAACATCCGCCCGGTGCGGGAGTTGCCGGGCATCCGTACCCCGTTCAGCGGCCGCGGCATCGACTTCACCGTGGTGCGGGAGAATGTCGAGGACCTCTACGCCGGCATCGAGCACATGCAGACCCCGGGCGTGGCCCAGGCGGTGAAGCTGATCTCGGAAGCCGGCTGCGAGCGCATTGCCGAGCTGGCCTGCGCGCTGGCGCTGGCCGAGGGGCGCGGCAAGGTGACGGTTGCCACCAAGGCCAACATCCTGAAGCAGACCGAGGGCCTGCTGAAGACGGTGGGCGAGCGGGTGGTGAAGCAGTACCCGCAACTGGCCCATGAACACATGATCGTCGACAACTGCGCCCACCAGATGGTGATCCGGCCCGAGCAGTTCGATGTCTGCGTCATGACCAACATGAACGGCGACATCCTGTCGGACCTGGCCGCCGGCCTGGTGGGTGGGCTGGGCGTGGCGCCTTCCGCCAACCTGGGCGATTCGGTTGCGATGTTCGAGGCGGTGCACGGCTCCGCCCCGCAGATCGCCGGCAAGAACCTGGCGAACCCGACCGCGCTGCTGCTTTCGGCGGTGATGATGCTGCGCCATGTCGGCCAGTTCGCCGCCGCTGCGCGCGTTGAGCACGCGCTGTACGTGACGCTGGAGGAAGGCCGCGACCTGACCGGGGATATCGCCGCCCCGGGCACCGGCGTGGGCACCACCGCCTATGTGGACCGCGTGATCGCCAACCTGGGCCGCGAGAGTGCCAAGGTGCCGGCGCGGCAGTACCGGCCCATCACTATGAAGGCCTGGCCGAAGGCCAACTGGTGCCGCCCGACAACCAGCCGCGAGCTGGTGGGCGTGGACATCTTCCTGGAAAGCGCCAGCGCGCCGCCGGCGTTGGGGGCCAGCCTGCAACAGGCCGTGGCGGGCAGCCCGTTCACGCTGAAGCTGGTGTCCTCCCGCGGGGCGCAGGTGTGGCCGGTGGCGCAGCCGCACACCTTCCTGGTGGACCACTTCCGCGCCCGCTTCATGTTCAGCGCCCCGGCCCAGGGCGAGGCCCAGGCCGAGATCACCGACCTGCTGAACCGCGTGGGCGCGCAGCATCGCTGGATGCATGTGGAGAAGCTGCAACGCTTCGACGGCGCCGACGCCTTCACCAAGGACCAGGGCGAAGGCTAAGGCGGGAGCGGCGCCGCCTGAAGCGCCGAGCGGACGCCAGCTTGGCGGGCGGGTGACGACGCCTTTCGGTGACCGCGCCCCGGGCAGTCACGCTCCTGCGCAAACGCCGGCAGGGCGGCGTGACCGAACCGCCAGGCCCGCTGCCTGAGCCAACCGGCCCCGGCCTGTTGGAGCGGCCCCCACCGCGGCCGAAGGGTTGCCTGGCCACGACATGAACCGCCGAGGCGGCTTAATGGTCGGGCAACCACACCTCCAGCCCGCGGTTGCCGGCGCCGGGGGCGTAGGCGCGGTTGTCCTGCACCGCCCAGCCACGGCCCAGCCGCCCGGCCAGCCGGGCCGCCAGCCCGGCATCCTCGGCACGGCTGTAGCGCACCACCCGATTGCCCGGCACGCCGGGCACCGGGCGCAGCTCCACGCCCTCCACCCCGGCATCGCGCAGCATGGTGGCGGCGTCCTCCGCCGCCTGTTGCGCGGTGGAGGAGCCTGCCAGGAAGTGCACCTGCACCCGGCCCTCGGCCCGCGCTTCCGGCCGGGGCCGGGAGGCGGCGGTTGGGCGGGCCGAGGGCGGCATGGCGGGCGTCGGCTCGGTTGCCGGCGTGGGTTGGCGTTGCAGGGTGGCCAGCCGGGCCTCGGCTTCGGCCCGCTGCCGGGCCAGGCTTTCCAGCCGTGCCTGTTCCGCCACCGTCGCGTGGCGCAGGGCCAGCAATTCGGCGTTCAACTGCATCCGGTCGGCGTCCTGGCCTGGGGGGGCAGGCGCGGGCGAGGGGGCGCCAGTCGGTGCGGAAACCGCGGCGGGCGGGGGGGCCTCCGCGCCGCTGCGGTCGGCCGGCGGGCCGGCCAGGTGGCCGAGCAATTCCACCGCCAGCATCAGGCCGGCGACGCCGCCGCCCAGCACCAGCAACAGCGCCAGCAGCACCAACCGGCCCAGGCGGCGCGGGGGCGGGTTCCGGCGCGGCTCCGGCAGGGTGGGCCGGGGGCGCTGCGGCGCATCCTCGGCAAAGCGGGGCGTGTTCGGCACCCCCGGCCCGGCCGGAGGCGCCTGGCCGGGGCTGTCCAGCCCCGGCTCAGTGCGGCTCGACGACCTCGTCGAGGCCATGGTCGCGCACTTCCAGTACCGCCTGGCTTTGCGCCGCCAGCGCGCGGGCCATCTGGCTCAACGCTTCCTGGTGCTTCTCATTGTCGATCAGCGCGAAGTTCCGGGCCAGTTCCAGGCACATGCGCTGGCGGGTGGAAACTTCCTGCTGCGGGCCGGCGCTGGCCAACAGGCCGTCGAAGAACCAGGAAACCGCCACGCCCAGCACCTGGGCGATCTCGAACAGGCGGCCGGCGGAGATGCGGTTCAGCCCACGTTCATACTTGTGGGCCTGCTGGTAGGTCACCCCGATCATCCGGGCGAGCTGTTGCTGCGACAGCCCCATCATGATCCGCCGTTCGCGGATGCGTGAGCCGACATGGCGGTCTGCCGCATTGGCGCGCTGGCCAAGCTTTTCGGGAACCACACCGGTTGCCCGGTGCGTCGCGTCTTCGCTGGTGGTCGGCATCCCGTTCCCCTTCGGTCACTGGGTGACATGCTCGGCCAGGGCGGGCGCCTTGACCGGGTTGCTATGTCAGGGGGAATGCCGGGGCGCGCCGGAGGTTCCACCAGGGCGCGTGTGACAAAGCCGTGAGGGAAACGCGGCGTTGAAGCGGCGCCGCGCCGGAAGGGGTGTTTCAGCCCGGCTTGGCGGCCTTGGCGCGCAGTTCGGCCAGCTGGCTGCGCAGGGTTTCCAGCTCCGACTTCATCGCCTCCATTTCCGGTGCGGGCGGCAAGGGCGCGTTGGCGCCGGCACCGGGTTCGCCGCGGAACGGGGCGAACAGGCTCATCGCCCGTTCCATCATGGCCATGTTCTGCTTGCCCAGTTCCTCCAGCGTGCCGAAGGGGGCGGGAAAGCCTGGCGGGAAGGTGCCGGGGAACGGGATCAGCCCGCCCATCGCCTGTTCCACCGACTTGCGCATCTGTTCCTGCTGCTTGGCGAAGCCGGACATGGCGCTTTCCAGGTATTTCGGCACCAGGGATTGCAGGCTGTCGCCATAGAAGCCGATCAACTGGCGCAGGAAGCTTTCCGGCAGCAGGTTGCGGCCCTTGCTTTCTTCCTCGACGATGATCTGCGTCAGCACCGAACGGGTGATGTCCTCGCCCGACTTGGCGTCATACACCACGAAGTCGCGCCCCAGCCGCACCATGTTGGCCAGGTCTTCCAGCGTGACGTAGCTGGATGCCTCCGTGTTGTAGAGCCGGCGGTTGGCGTATTTCTTCACCACCACCGGAGGGCTGGCCGGCGTGCTGCCCGCCTCCGCCCCGGCGGTCGCTCCCGAGGCCATAGCGCCCCGTGCATTGCGTTCCGACATGCATGCCCCCGCCTGAAACCGATACTGCACAATAGCCTAGCACATGCTGCCTGGGCTCGGCCTAGCCGGATTTTGCATTGCATCAAAACCCGGCTGGCGGCCGGCTTTCTGCCCTGGGCGGGCGTTTCGCGCGTTTCCGCCATACCGCGCCGGAAGAACGCGCTCTATGGTCCGGCCGGTGTTGGGGGCAGCATGGCCGGGCGAAGGAAGGCGGCAGCCGAACAGCAGGCAGCCGATCAGGAACTGAATGGGCTGGCCGAGGACTGGATCGCGCTGTGGCAGAGCGAAATCGCCGGCCTGATGGCCGATCCGGAACTGGCCGAGGCCTGGGGGGGCATGGCCGCCATGGGCAACGCCTGGCTGCGCGCGGTTGCGGCCGGGCTGCCGGGCTTTCCCTTCGCCGCGCCCTGGCCGGCGCCGGCGGCCACCACGCCAGCCCCGGCCGAAGCTTCGGCCAGTTCCCCAGCCGACTCCCCGTCCAACTCCCCGGCGCCGGGCCATGACCGCCGCGCCGAAGCCCAGGCGGGGCCCGCGCCCGCTGCCGCTGCACCTGATGCTGGCGGCCAGCCGGGGCAGCCTGGCACTGGCCCAACTGCCCCAGGCCGAGCCGACCCCCCTGGTGCCTCCCTCGGCACCTCCTCTGGCACCTCCCCTGGCGCTGCCGACCGCGAGGACGCCGGCCGCCTGGCCCA
>CANBXZ010000106.1 GCA_947373495.1 Acetobacteraceae bacterium | reverse complement strand
ACCCTGCCGACCTGGAGCTTCAAGAACTTCAAGGTGCCGGCGGAATACGTGCTGCCGCTGCTGCTGGGCGCCGCGGCCTATATCGCGCTGCTGGTCAGCGAACCCTGGATGGCGCTGGCGATCGGCGGGCTGGTCTATGGCGGCATGGTGCCGCTGGCCATGCGCAGCTACGTGCGGCTGAAGCGGGAGGCCGAGGCGCTGCTAGAGCCGGTGGCGACGCCGGAACGCGAGGCCAACCCGTAACTGCCCAGCCCGCGCTCAACCTTCGGGATTGAGCGCGCTGTCATGCCAGCGGCGCAGCAGCAGGTGCTGCAGCAGCCCCAGCAGGGCGAAGATGGCGATGCCGCAGGCCGAGATCAGCGCCAGCGCGGCGAACATCCGCGGCACCTTCAACTGGTAGCCGGCTTCCAGGATGCGGAACGCCAGGCCGGAGCCGGTGCCGCCGGCGCCGGCGACGAACTCCGCCACCACCGCGCCGATCAGCGCCAGCCCGCCCGCCACCCGCAGCCCGGCCAGGAAATAGGGCAGGGCGGAGGGCAGCCGCAGCAGCCACAGCGTTTGCCAACGTGTGGCGCCGTACAGCCGGAACAACTCCAGCAGATTGCGGTCGGCGGCGTTCAGCCCCAGCACGGTGTTGGACAGCACCGGGAAGAAGGCGACGATCCAGGCGCAGATCAGCAGCGCGAAGGTCACGCTGTCCACCCAGATGAGGATCAGCGGCGCGATCGCCACGATGGGCGTGACCTGCAGGATGACCGCATAGGGAAACAGCGCCCGCTCGGCGATGCGGCTTTGCGCGAACAGCACCGCCAGCAGCCCGCCCAGCGTCACCGCCGCCAGCAGCGCCAGCACCGCGATCTTCAGCGTCATCAGCAGGGAGGTGCCGAGCAGCACCCGGTCCTCCACCAGCGCGCCCAGAATGGCCAGCGGCCCGGGCAGCACATAGACCGGCACCGCCAGGGCGCGGGTCAGCCCTTCCCACAGGCACAGCAGCACCAGGCCCAGCAGGGCGGGGGCGGCGCGGGCCAGCATCAGGCGCCGGCCTCGTGCAAGGCCCCGGTGAAGGTCCCGGCCAAGGCCAGCGAAGCGTCGCGGCACATCTCGGCATAGGCCACCGAGGTGCGGAACCCCGGCTCCCGTGGCACTGGCGCGGGGATGCGGAACTCGGCCGCGACCCGGCCCGGATTCGCCGCCATGACCATGACGCGAGACGCCAGGTACACGCTCTCGAACACCGAATGGGTCACGAACACCACGGTCACCCCGGCGCGGGCGTACAGCGCCAGCAGGTCGTCGTTCAGCTTGTGGCGGGTCAACTCGTCCAGCGCGGCGAAGGGTTCGTCCATCAGCAGGATGGCCGGTTGCGTCACCAGCGCGCGGGCGATGGAAACCCGCATCCGCATGCCACCCGAAAGCTCGCGCGGGATGGCGCGTTCAAAGCCGCCCAGCCCCACCGCTGCCAGCGCGGCCGCGGCACGCTGCTGGCGTTCGTCCGGCGCCATGCCGGCCAGGCGCAGCGGCAGGGCCACGTTGGTGGCGGCGTCGGCCCAGGGCAGCAGCGTGGCTTCCTGGAAGACGAAGCCAATCTCCCGCGTGGCCGGCGGCCGGGCCCAGTGCAGCGTGCCGCTGGTGGGCTGGGTCAGCCCGGCCAACAGCCGCAGCAGGGTGGACTTGCCGCAGCCGGAAGGACCGAGGATGGCCAGGAATTCCCCGGCCTGGATGCTCAGGTCCAGGCCCGCCAGGGCTTCGGTGCCGCTGGCGAAGCGCTTGCCCACGGCCTCCAGCCGCACCAGGGGCGCCGTGGCCGGGGGGGTCACGCGCGGCCGATGCCCTTGTTGACGAAGGAAAGGTCGAAGGCGCGCTTCCAGTCCAGCCCGGCGGGCAGCACGCCCACATTGGCCACGGCCTGGAAGAAGCTGCCCCAGCGTGCCTCCGTCATGGCGCCGATGCCCAAGGTGGCGGCGTCGCCGGAGCGGACGATGCCGGCCTCGTTCATCATCCGGGTGCCATGGGCGATGACGGCGTCGCTCATGTCCGTGTTCTGCGCCTTGATCGCGCGGTTGGCGGCGGTGGTGTCGAAGCCGCCGGCGGGGCCCTTCAGGTACTGGTCCCAGCCCTGCATCGACGCGTCGATGAAGCGCTGGATCACCTCCCGTTTCTCGGCGATCAGGCGGCGGCTGATGCTGATGGTCTCGCCATAATCCTCATAGCCGGCGTCGTGCGTCAGCAGCACGTCGGGGTTCACCCCGGCCTGGCGGATGGTGAAGGGCTCGCTGCCCAGGTAGCCCTGCTGCACCACGGCGCGGTCGGCCAGGAAGGGCTGCGGGTTGAAGGTATAGGGCCGCACCTGTTCGTCCCGCAGGCCGTATTTCTGCTTCAGGAACAGCCAGGCGGTGGCGCGCGTTTCGGCGCCGAGCAGAATCGGGCGACCGCGCAGCGCCTCGAAGTTCGGCAGCGTGCCAGGGTGGCCCAGCAGCACCGCCATGTCCTTCTGGAAGATGGCGGCGATGCAGCAGAACGGGATGTTCTCCCGCACGAAGTTCAGCGCGCCGAGGCCATTGCCCATGGCCATGTCCACCCGGCCGCCCAGCAGCAGCTGCGCCAGGTTGATCTGCGGCCCGCCGGACCGCAGCTCAACCTCCAGCCCGGCGGCGCGGTACAGCCCGGCTTCCTGCGCCTGCCAGTAGCCGCCATGTTCGGCCTGGGCGCGCCAGTTGGTGACGAAGCTGACCTTGTCCAGCCGCGGCTGGGCGAAGCCGCGGGGCGTGGCGGCCAGCAGCAGCGGGCCGCTGGCCAGCCCCAGCGCGACACGGCGCGAAACGACGAAGCGGTGCCTGGACATGCCTTCATTCCCCCGAACGGGCGGGGCCGCTGCCCCGCCGCCACAAGGTGGCATGTCCTGCCGCCGGCGCAAGAATGCGCCGCTTCAGCGCCCGGCCAGCGGCCGCAGCAGCAGCGCGGTGCCGAGGCCCCAGCAGCCATTGTACAGCAGGCCGCGCCAGGGGATGGCGCCGTTCCAGGTGGGCAGGCCCTTCAGGTAGGGCACCAGCGTCACCGCCACGAAGGTCAGCGCCAGGGCGCCGAACACCACGCCGAACAGCAGGTCCGGCACGCGGACGCGGCGCAGGATGCTGGCCAGCACGATGCCCCACACCCCGCCCCAGAACGCCTGGGAGATCACCACCGGCACCCCCAGCGGCTTGGTCGGCGCCATGTTGAACGGCGCGGCGGTGCGGCCGAAGAAGCTTACCACCGAGGGAATGTCATTGCCGAAATGGTACAGCAGGAATGCCGCGCCCTGGTGGAACACCAGCGTGGCGATGAAGCCCGCCACGAAGCCCACGACGATTGTCTTGCCCATGTCCTCAACCACTCCCTCGTTGCGGCCAGCCTAGACCCCTGGTCACGGCCACGCCACGGTTCAATACGCTGGCAATCCGTCATCGCCGCCGGCCCGCCGCATTCGCCGCCTTGCGGGCGGCGGCGGCCTCGCGCACCCTGCCCGGCGAAATTCCTTGGGAGAATACCGCCGTGAACGGAGCCGAAAGCCTGGTGACGACCCTGCTGGCCAGCGGGGTGAATGTCTGTTTCGCCAATCCAGGCACCAGCGAAATGCACTTCGTCGCGGCGTTGGACCGCATTCCCGGCATGCGCTGCGTGCTGGGCCTGCAGGAGAATATCGTCACCGGGGCGGCGGATGGTTACTTCCGCATGGCGGAAAAGCCGGCGGCCACGCTGCTGCATTGCGGCCCGGGCCTGGCCAACGGCATGGCCGGCCTGCACGACGCGCGCCGCGCCCGCAGCGGCATCGTCAACATTCCCGGCGACATGGCCACCTACCACCGCCAGTTCGACGCCCCGCTGACCGCGGACACGGATGGCTGGGCGCGCGGTGTCTCCGCCTGGGTGAAGACCTCGATGACCTCGGCCGAGGTGGGGCCGGACGCGGCGCAGGCGGTGCAGGTGGCCCGCACCAGCCCGGGGCAGATCGCCACGCTGATCCTGCCTTCCGATTCGTCCTGGAGCGAGGGCGGCGTGACCGCCCCGGCGCTGGCGGTGCCGGCCGCGCCGCAGCCGGACCCGCACGCGGTGCAGCAGGTGGCGCGCCTGCTGCGGGAAAAGAAGAACGTGCTGCTGCTGCTGGGTGGCCTGGCATTGCGTGAGGGCGCCCAGATGCAGGCGCACCGCATCGCCATGGCCACCGGCGCCAAGCTGATGTGCGAGGGCAGCAACGCCCGGGTGCAGCGCGGCCAGGGCCGCCTGCCGCTGGAACGCGTGCCCTATGTGGTGGACCAGGCCACGGAAGCCCTGAAGTGGGTGGAGAACCTGGTGCTGGTGAACGCCAAGGCGCCGGTGGGCTTCTTCGGCTATCCCGGCAAGCCCAGCATCCTGTACCCGGCCGAGGCCAATTTGGCGGTGCTGACCCGGCTGGAGCAGGACGCCGAGGCCGCCCTGCGCGCCGTGGCCGATGAACTGGGCGCCCCCAGGGTGGCCATGCCGAACAATGGCCCGCGGCCGGAACGCCAGCGCGGCGCGCTTTCCCCGGAAGGCCTGGCGCGCAGCATCGCGGCGGTGATGCCGGAAGACAGCATCATCGTGGACGAGGCGGTAACCTATGGCCGCGGCTTCTTCCCCTTCACCCACGCGGCGCCGGCGCATGACTGGCTGATGAACTGCGGCGGCGCCATCGGCTTCGGCATTCCGGTGGCCACCGGCGCGGCCATCGGTGCCCCGGGCCGGCGCGTGATCTCGGCGCAGGCGGATGGCTCGGCCATGTACACGGTGCAGGGGCTGTGGACCCAGGCGCGCGAGAAGCTGCCCATCACCACCATCCTGCTGTCCAACCGCAAGTATCAGATCCTGTTGGGTGAATACCGCAACGTGGGCGCCAACCCCGGGCGTACCGCCATGGACATGCTCGACCTGGGCAACCCCGACATCAACTGGGTGCAGATGGCCAACAGCATGGGCGTGGAAGCCGCCCGGACCAATACGCTGGAAGGCTGCACCGACCTGATGGAGCAGAGCTTCGCCCGTTCCGGCCCGTTCCTGATCGAGCTGGACATCTGACCCCGGCCCGCATCCCCGCCAGTGTTGCCCCGTTTTCAGCTTTCCCCCACCTGTGCGGTAAGCTAGGGGCGAGCATGATGCCAGGATGCGCGATGGCTTTCGGCGGCGGCCTGGTCCCTAAGGGGCTGGCCGCTGGCCCAGGGCCGCGATAGACCGCCGGGCTGGTGCTGGGACGACAATGAACGTGATACATCAACCGCCGGGTAGCGACCTCGGCCAGGCGACGGAAAGCCATCCGACGCATGGCCTGTTTCCCGGCGCGGCGCCGGAGGAAGTGGAGGGCCTGCCGACCGGCGCGCCCGAACCTGCCAGGCCGGGCGGTATCCGGCGCGGCCTGGTGTACGGTGTGCTGGCGGTGGCGGTGGTGGCTGGCGGCTGGTTCCTGACCCACCAGGCCAGCCACGAGCCCCCGGCCCGCGCGGCAAACCAAGGGCCCGCCCTGCCGGCCGGCCAGTTCCGCCTGAACGACAATGAAGTGAAGGCGCTGCGGGTGGCGCCGATGCAGGCGCGCGAGTTCCGCGCCGAGCGCGTGGCCGAGGGCCACATTGCCTATAACGACGACCAGTCCACCCCGGTCTTCACCCCCTATAACGGCCGCGTGGTCCGCGCCCTGGCCCGGTTGGGCGAGGATATCCGCGCCGGCGACCCGCTGTTCGAGATTGAAACCACCGACCTGGCCGGCGCCGCCAACGACCTGCTCTCGGCGCTGGACAATGCCAACAAGGCCCGCAGCACGCTGGACCAGGCGCAGCGCGAGGAGCGCCGCCAGGGCAGCCTGTTCGCCGCCCGCGCCGCTTCCCAGCGCGAGGTCGAGCAGGCCCGCACCGCCGCCCGCACCGCCGAGGCCGACCTGCGCAGCGCCCAGGCCGCCGTGGATGCGGCCCGCGACAAGCTGCGCGTGCTGGGCCGCCCGGCCGAGGAAATCGCCAGCATCGAGCAGACCCGGCGGGTGAATGCCGTGGTGCCGGTGCCCACCCCCATCGCCGGCACCGTCACCCAGCGCCGCGTCGGCCCGGGGCAATGGCTCTCCACCGGCAGCACCGACCCGGTCTTCACCATCTCGGACCTGTCCACCATGTGGCTGGTGGCCGCGGTGCGGGAAGTGGATGCACCGCTGATGCGCGTGGGCCAGACCGTGGCGGTGCGCGTCGGCGCCCTGCCGGACAAGGTCTTCGCCGCCCGCATCACCACCGTCGGCACCGGGCTGGACGCCACCACCCGCCGCCTGACCGTGCGGGCCGAGGTGCAGGACCCCGAGCGGCTGCTGAAGCCGGAGATGTTCGCCACCTTCCACATCGAAGTGGGCGAGACCACGCGCAACGTGGGCGTGCCGGTGCAGGCGGTGATCTTCCGCGGCAGCGAGGCCAGCGTGTGGGTGGCGGTGGACGACCATACCTTCGTGCTGCGGCCGATCCGCCTGGGCCTGCGCACCGGCAGCACCTTGCAGGTGCTGGAGGGCCTGGCCGAGAATGACCGTGTGGTGACCGGCGGGGCGCTGTTCATCGACCGTGCCGCCCGGATCGACTGATTTTCGCTGCCAGGCGCAGCAAGTAAGGACCAGGGCACGCATGCGTAGCGTCGTTGACGTTGTTCTGCGCGGTACCGCCGCGTTGCTGGGGACCGCGCTGCTGGCCGGTGCCCCCGCCTTGGCCCAGGCCCCCGCCTTGGCCCAGCGCCCGGCCGCCGCCGCCAACACCCTGGGCACCGCGCCGCTGCCCTTGCCGGCGGGCGTGCCGGTGCTGACGCTGGATGTGGCTGAAAAGCTGCTGGTGGAGCGCAACCTGCTGGTGCTGGCGGCCCGCCGCGGCGTGGATGCGGCGCGGGCGCAAAGTCTGGTTGCCGGTTCCCTGCCGCCGCCCACGGTGACGGTGGGCAACACCGCGGCCCAGTTCAACGAAACCCGTCGCAGCAGCTTCGACGGCGGCCGCGGCCTGGGCCCGAACAACAACATCAATGCCGGGATCTCGGTGCTGGTGGAACGCGGCGGCAAGCGCACCCTGCGGTCCCGGCTGGCCGAGGAGAACATCACCGTCGCCGAGGCCCAGGTGATGGACAGCATGCGCGGGCAGTTGTTCAGCCTGCGGCAGAACTTCATGGTGGCGCTGCAGGCCCGCGCCAACCTGGAAGTGGCGCTGGCCAACCGCACCAGCCTGGACCGCACGGAAAACCTGCTGCGCCGGCAACTGCGGGACGGCGCCATTCCGGAAGGCGACCTGCTGCGCTTCCAGGCCGGGCGCATTCAGTTCGAAGCCGATGTCACCACCAATGCCCAGGCCTATGCCCAGGCGGTGGCGCAACTGGCGGCGCTGCTGGCCACGGATGCCAGCGCCTTCCAGCCCGGCGCCGGCACCCTGGCCGCGCTCGGCATCACCCCGCGGGTGACCGAGGCGCCGCCCGCCGCGCGCCCTGGCCGTGGTGGCGCCCCGGCCGCCAGCGCCGTGGCCACCACCGTGCGCACCGTGCTTTCCCCGGTGGCGTTCGACGTGCGCGGCCGGTTCGAGACCATTGCCGACCCGGGCGTGGGCCGCGACGAGATGGCCGCCGCGGTGCCCAACCGGCCCGACGTGGTGGTGGCGCTGCGCCAGGCCGGTGCGGCAGCGGCCAATACCCTGCTGGCGGAAGCCGCCCGGTCGCGCGACGTGACCCTGGGCGTGAACTGGAACCGCAGCACCCTGCCGCAGAACCTGCCGCCGGCGGGCAGCAGCGTGCCGATGGCCAACAACCAGTTCGCGCTGTCGCTTTCGATCCCGATCTTCACCCGCACCATCACCGAGGGCAACCTGGCGGTGGCCGGCGCGCAGCAGGCGCAGTTGGAAGCCCAGGCTCGGCAGGTGCTGTTCCAGGCGCGGGCGGACTTCGCCGGGGCCTGGGCCGGCTATGAACAGGCCAAGGCCCTGCTGGCGCTGTACAGCGGCGGCGCCATTGCCCGGGCCGAGGAAGCCTATCGCAGCAGCGAAAGCGCCTACCTGGCCGGTGGCCGTTCGCTGCTGGAGGTGATGGACGCGCTGCGCACGCTGAACGGCACGCGCTCGGCCGCCAACAATGCCCGCTATGCCTACCTGCTGGCCCTGGCCACGCTGGAACAGGCGACCGGCATTTCAGGGATCACGCCAAAGCTGTAGTCTGTTGCCCATCCAAGCAAGGATGGGAGGTTCTGCATCATGGAAATGGAAATCGCCGGCAAGCGCGTGCTGGTCACGGGCGCCTCCAAGGGTATCGGCCTGGCCTGCGCCACGGCCTTCGCCGCCGAGGGCTGCGACGTGATCCTGGCCAGCCGTGACGCCGCGGCGCTGGCCACCGCCGCCGCCGGCATCAAGGCGCGCTACAACGTCAATGTCGCCACCCACGCGGCCGACCTTTCCGACCCGGCGGCGCGCGAGGGCCTGCACAAGGCGCATGGCGATATCGACGTGCTGGTGAACAACGCCGGTGCCATTCCGGGCGGCACGCTGCACGACATCAACCTGGCCAAGTGGATCGAGGCCTGGAACCTGAAGGTGTTCGGCTACATCCACCTGACCCAGCTATACCTGCCGGGGCTGGAAGCCAAGGGCGCGGGCGTGATCGTCAACATCATCGGCATGGCCGGCCGTGCCCCGCGGGCCGACTACATCTGCGGCGCGGCGGGCAATGCCGCGCTCATCGCCTTCACCGGCGCGCTGGGTGGCCGCAGCACCGACAAGGGCGTGCGCGTGGTGGGCATCGCCCCCGGCGCCACCATGACCGACCGCATCATCACCCTCAGCAAGACCCGGGCGAAGATCAAGTTCGGCGATGAAAACCGCTGGGAGGAGATGATGTCCGGCCTGTCGCTCGGCCGTGCCGGCAAGGCCGAGGA
The DNA here is from genome assembly GCA_947373495.1 of Acetobacteraceae bacterium. Lineage (GTDB taxonomy): Bacteria > Pseudomonadota > Alphaproteobacteria > Acetobacterales > Acetobacteraceae > CAIMOR01. Next base: position 3,265 of record CANBXZ010000106.1, on the reverse strand, counting down.
GATCGCCGACCTGGCGGTGTTCTGCGCCAGCCCGCGCGGTGGCTACCTTTCCGGCAGCACGCTGGACGTGGACGCCGGCGCGCAGTTCCGCAGCTGAACCGGGGCCCCGGGGGTGGCGGTGGTTGCCCCCGGGGCTGCTGGCCTGGTGGTGTAACGCGGTAGCAGCGGCGCGGCGCCGACCGGTGCCGGCCAAAAGCCGAGCCTGACGTTTACTTAACTTTACTTTACGGGCAGCGCCCGGCAGGGCATTTCCTGGTGCCCACTGGTTGCCTTTCCTTGGCTTGCGGCCTCGCCTCCGGCCCCGCAACCGGATGGTCCCGCCGGCGTGGCGCATGCTACAAGGCCGACGGCCGGTTTCGGCACGGCCACGGAGAGATGCTGTAGATGTCGCCACCCGGTGCCGGCCCGACCGTCAACCTCAGCCTGCTGGACGCGATCGCGCGGCTGCGGCGGGAGGTGAAGCTGACGATCTGGGTGGCGATCGGCATCGGCTCGCTGTCCACCATTGCGGTGTTCGTGCTGGCCCGTACCCGCTTCCTGGTCCACATGGCGCTGCCGACCCGCAGCGAGGAAACCGTGGCCGGCGTGGCCACCCTGCTGCTGTTCTGGTGCTTCGCGGTCGGCGCCATCGCCTATGTGCGCCAGGGGCTGCATGCCTCCCTGGGCTATCGGCTGTCGCACCGGCTTTCGGTGGCCGCGGTGGTGGCCGCGGCGGATACCAGCGACAGCGCCACCCAGAACGCGCCCCAGGCGCTGGCGGATGTGGAGGAGGTTTCCGCCTGTGTCAGCGGGCCGGCCGGGATCGCCATGGTGGATGTGCTGCTGGTGCCGGCCATGCTGGCGCTGTTGAGCACGGTGCACTGGATGTTCCTGGCGGTGACCCTGGTGGGCGCCGTGGTCAAGGTGATCACCGCGCTGACCCTGCGGGCCCTGGTGAACCGTCCCTTGCAGGAGGTGAATAGCGCCCAGCAACGCGCCTTCGTCGGCATCGCCGATGCGGTGAACGCGGCCGAGGCGGTGGACGCCATGGGCATGCTGCCGGGCGTGGCGCGACGCTGGATGGACGACGTGCATGGCGGGCTGGAACATGTGCAGCGCACCGGGCGCATCATGCTGGTGGCGCAGTCGGTCTCCCGCCTGGTGGATGTGCTGATGGGCGTGGCGCCGATGGTCACCATGATCATGATGGCGATGTCGGGCATTGATTACGGGCTTTCCGGCCCGGTGGCGATCATCGCCATCATGGTGATGCCGGCGGTGGTCGGGCCGTTCACCGAACTGGTGTCCCAGGCCAATGAGATCAGCGGTGCCAGCCGGGCCTGGCAGCGCCTGCGGGCCTTGGGTGAGTCGCAGGCCGAAGTGGCGCGGGGCCATTCCATCTTCCTCTGCCCCGCGGGCCGGCTGGAGGTGGACAACCTCAGCGTGGTGCTGCCGGGCCAGCCCTATCCCATCATCAGCGACCTGACCTTCCGGGTTGGCTCGGGCCAGGTCATCGCCTTCTCGGGCCCGGTGGGCAGCGGCAAGTCCACCTTGCTGCGCACCATCATGGGCATCCAGCGCCCCAGCACCGGTGGTTGCTACCTGGATGGCCACGCCACCTGGCAATGGGACCGGCGGGACTTCGCCCGCCATGTCGGCTTCCTGCCGCAGGAATTGGGGCTGGCCGACGGCACGGTGGCGGATGCCATCGCCCGGCTGGGGGTGCCCGACATGGCGCTGGTGCTGGAAGCGGCGCAGCGCAGCGGGGCGCACGGCTTCATCGTCAACCTGCCGCGCGGCTATGCCACCCGGTTGAGCGAACACGGGCTGTCGGCCGGCCAGCGCCAGCGCCTGGGCCTGGCCCGCGCCATCTATGGCCGCCCCCGCGTGGTCATCCTGGACGAACCAGGCGCCTGGCTGGACGCCAAGGGGCTGGCGGAACTGCGCCGGCTGGTCAACCTGCTGCGGCGGGACAACACCACGGTGCTGATCTCCTCGCATGAGCCCATCCTGCTGGATGAGGCGGACCACACCATCGAATTGGGCCGGGTCGGCGTGCGGGCCCGGGCGACCAGCCGCCGGCGGGTGGCGGCGCCCAGCATACCGGCCGCAGCGACATGAGCCGCCTGAACTTCCGTACCGCCCTGGACCGGCTGCGCCTGCTGCCGCGGGTTACGCTGCAACTGGCCGGCGTGGTGATGCTGGTGTCCCTCATCAGCCAGCTCTGCATGCTGGCGGTGCCGATCTACATCTTCCAGCTGTCCGACGGGGCGCTGGAGACGCGCAACTACGCCACGCTGTACTTCGTCAGCCTGATGTTCGTGGTGGCCATCGTCATCGCCGTGACGCTGCGCGGGCTGCGCCAGGCCGTCATCCAGGCGGCGGCGGCCACGGCGGAACGCAAGCTGTACCTGGCCACGCTGAAGGCCGCGGTGCGGCTGGGCCGTGAAGGCCGGCCGGAACTGGCCAGCGTGGCGGTGCGCGACTTCGACACGCTGCGCCGCTTCCTCATCGGGGGCTCCATCGGCGATGTCTGCGACATTCTGCTGGTGCCGGTGCCCTTGACCTGCGTGTTCCTGCTGCACCCGCTGCTGGGCTGGGTGACGCTGGGATTCTGCGTCGCGGTGTTCCTGTTCAGCCTGGTCAAGGAACGCGCCAGCACGCCATTGATGCGGGAAGCGACGGGGCTGAGTGCCAAGGCCAGTTCCGAACTCGGTCGGCGGATGAGCCGGCGGGACGAGGTCATCGGCCTTGGCCTGGTGCATGGCATCATCCGCCACTGGTTCCCGCTGAAGCGCCAGGCCCTGCTGGCGGAAGAGGCGGCACGCGGCAATTCGGCGGCCTTGCAGGGCGTGACCCAGTTGATCTCCACGCTCAGCGTCTCGGCCTGCTTCACGCTGACGGCGCTGCTGATCATCCGCAATGAGGCGGCGCCCGGCGCGCTGATCGTCGGCCTGCTGCTGGTGATGACCATCGTGGCGCCGTTCGACCGCATCACCCAGCATTGGGCGACCTGGAACCACGTGTTCGTCAGCTTCGGCCGGCTGGCGGAAACCATGCGGCTGATCCAGCTGCCCACGGTGCGGCGGGCCGCGATGCCGGTGCCCGGGGTGCAGGTGCAGGGGCTGCGGCTGGAAGTGCCCGGCAGCGGCCGGCTGCTGCTGGAGGACCTGAACCTGCAGGCGCCGCCCGGCACGGTCATCGCCATCACCGGGCGCAACGGCACCGGCAAGTCCACCCTGCTGCGGGCGCTGGTGGGGCTGGTGCGCCCGGCCCAGGGCGCGGT
>CANBXZ010000105.1 GCA_947373495.1 Acetobacteraceae bacterium | reverse complement strand
GACATCAGCCTGCTGGCCGGCCAACAGGGCCGCCAGGCGCTCGGGGTCGGCGCCACTGACCAGGGTACGGGTGCCTTTGGGCAGCAGCGCGGCCTCGGCCTGCATACCCACGATGACAAGAAGCATGCGCTATTCTAGGTGCAGCGCAGCAAGGCTGTATACCCCCGCCCGGCCAGCATGCGGCCGGGCGAAGGCATGGCTCAGTGGGTCTCGCGCGCCAGGGCGTCCATGGCGGCGGCGAAGCCGCGCACCGGCAGCGGCAGGGCCACGTCGTTGCCGCCGGCGTCCTTCCATTCGATCCGGCCCGGGGCGTCGGCGTTGCGCGCGCGCATGCGGCGCAGCATCACGTCGTCGCGCAATTCCAGCTCGGCGAAGCAGCCGCCCGGGGTGCAGGCGGCGAAGGGCACCAGGGTGACCTCATTGGCTTCCAGCACCACGCGCATCGGCGCCGAAACCCGGGCATTCACCGGCACCTGCATGACGATGCGCATCGGCGATTCCTTGTTGGTCCGGCCGAAGGCCACGGCGGCGCCGATGCGGCGCTGCTGGTCCTGCATGCTCAGCCCCACTTCGCAGCGGCGCGGCTGGTTGGCCGGCTGGGCGCAGGTCATCGACCAGTCGCCATACTGGGAAACGGTGCGTTCCGGCGCGGCGGCGGCAGCGGCGGGTGCGCCGGCCGGTGCGGCGGGCGCCGGCGGCACGGCGTTGCGCGGCTGGGCCAGGGCGGGCTGCGCCAGCGCCAGGCCAAGGCCCAGCACAACAAACAAGGTGGTGGTGCTGGCGGGCATCCGCTTGGCCATGCTGGTGTCTCCGTAAGGCAGCCTGCGACCGGGGCGAGCCTGCCCAAATACGCATCAAACCGGGTTCGCCTATACAGGCAAGGATCGCGACTTGTCGAGGTACGCGCGCCCGCCGCCGGCCACGGTGATTGCGCAATGGCGGCTTCCCGATTAATCCGGGCGGTCGGCCCTCCATGCCTGGGAATTCCACATCGTGAGCAGCAGCACGCCAAGCCTTCCGCCGGGTCAGCAGCAGATGTCGGTGCAGGACGCGCTTGGCCAGGCCTATGCGCATTGGAATGCCGGCCAGGCCGACCAGGCCGAGATGCTGTGCCAGCGCATCCTGGCCGCCTGGCCCGGCCAGTCGGACGCGATGCACCTGCTGGGGCTGATGGCGCATGCCTATGGCAACCTGGACATGGCCATTTCCCACCTGCGCCAGGCCTGCCGGGCGCCGCGGGCGCCGGCGGTGTACTTCAGCAACCTGGCGGAGATGTGCCGCCAGCGCGGCCTGCTGACCGAGGCGGAGGAAGCCGGCCGCCGCGCGGTGGCGATGAACAACACCCTGGCCGGCGCCTGGAACAACCTCGGCATCATCCTGCAGGAAAGCGGCAAGCTGGAGGAAAGCCGCCAGTGCCTGGAACGCGTGCTGGGGCTGCAGCCCGACAATGCCGAAGCCCACAACAACCTGGGCAACACCTGCAAGCGCCTGGGCCTGCTGGAACGCGCCGAGCAGCATTGGCTGCGCGCCCTGGCGCTGAAGCCCAGCTACGCCGAACCGCACAGCAACCTCTCCAACCTGCTGAACGACCAGGGCGAGTTCGACCGCGCCGCCAGCCACGCCCGCCAGGCGATAGAGCTGAGCCCGCAGATGGCCGATGCCTATGTGAACCTGGCCGCGGTGGAAACCGCCCGCCAGCGCCATGGCGAGGCGCTGCGCTGGCTGGATTCGCTGCTGACCTTCGCGCCCCAGAATGCCATCGGCCTTGCCTCCCGCGCGTTGGCGCTGAAGCAGCTGGACCGGCTGGACGAGGCGCTGGACACCGCCCAGCGGGCGGTTGCCGCCAACCCCGAAAGCGGCGAGGCGTACAACGCCCTGGGCCTGGTGCTGCAGTCGCTGGGCCGGTTCGAACCGGCGCTGGCGGCCACCAGCAAGGCGGCCAGCCTGCCCGGTACCGCGCAGGAAAAGGCGCTGGTCAACCGCGCCGTGCTGTACATGGAATTCGGCCGCACCGCGGAAGCCGCGGCAGCGTTCGAGGCCGCGCTGAAGGCGTACCCGCTCTCGGCCTCGGCCCATTTCAACGCGGCCGACCTGCACAGCTTCACCGCCGACGACCCGCGCCTGCCGGCGATGGAAGCCCTGCTGGCGCCGGAGGTCACGCTGTCCCGCAATGACCGCATGCTGATGCACTTCGCCGTGGCCAAGGCGTACATGGACATCGGCCATGTCGACCGCGCCTTCCACTACCTGAACGAAGGCAACCGCCAGAAGCGCGCCAGCTTCACCTACAGCGCCGACGACACCGGCCGCTGGATGCAGCAGATCGCCGAGGTATTCTCCCCGGCGCTGCTGGAACGGCTGGGCGGCCATGGCGCCACCTCCACCCTGCCGGTCTTCGTGCTGGGCATGCCACGTTCCGGCACCACGCTGGTGGAGCAGGTGCTCGCCTCCCACCCCAGCGTGCAGGGCGCGGGGGAGCTGATGCACATGCAGCGCCTGGCGGAGCGCCTGGGCAACTTCCCGCACGGCTTCGCCACCCTGGCGCCCGAACAACTGGCCCCGCTGGGCCAGGGCTATGTGGACAAGGTGGCGCCGCTGGCGCAGGGCCATCGGCATGTGGTGGACAAGATGCCGGCCAACTTCCTCTATGCCGGGGTCATCCGGCTGGCGCTGCCGGGCGCCCGCATCATCCATGTGAAGCGCGACCCGGTGGACACCTGCCTGTCCTGCTACAGCAAGCTGTTCACCAGCGAACAGGCGTTCAGCTACGACCTGGTGGAGTTGGGCCGCTTCCACCGCGACTACCAGACACTGATGGCGCATTGGCGCGCGGTGCTGCCGGCCAGCCACTTCATGGAAGTGGAATACGAGGCGATGGTGGACGACCTGGAGACCGAGGCCCGCCGGATGCTGGACTTCCTCGGCCTGGCCTGGGACCCGGCCTGCCTGGACTTCCACAAGTCCCGCCGCGCGGTGCGCACCGCCAGCGTCAACCAGGTGCGCCGGCCGCTGTACCGCAGCTCCGCCGGGCGCTGGCGCAACTACGCCGACAAGCTGGGGCCGCTGCTGGAGGCGCTTGAGGTTTCCGCGCCATGAGCATGGGCATGGACCTGAACACACTCGACCAGCAGGTGCGGGCCCTGCTGGGCCAGAACCAGTTCGCCCAGGCCGAGGCGCTGGTGCGCAGCTTCCTGCCCGGCGGCAACGGGCCGCCGCTGGTGTGGCGCATGCTGGCCCAGGCGCTGCGCCTGCAGGGCCGGCTGGCCGAGGCGAAGTCGGTGCAGGAAATGCTGGTGGACCACATGCCCGGCGACCTGCCCGGCCGGTTCGACCTGGCCGAGACGCTGCTGCTGATGGGCGAGTTCACCCGCGGCTGGCGCGAATACCGCTTCCGCTACAGCCTGCCGCACACCACCCGCATCGAGCGCAAGGTGCAGCGGCCGCGCTGGGAAGGCGAGCGGATGGAAGGCCGCACCCTGCTGATCCATGACGAGCAGGGCTATGGCGACACCTTCCAGTTCATCCGCCTGCTGCCGGAAGCCAAGCGCCGCAGCGGCGCCCGCCTGGTGCTGGAGATCAACCACGAACAGGTGGACATCGCCCGCCGCAGCCCGCTGGGGGTGGACCAGTACATCACCCGCGGCACCCTGCCGCCGGCCTTCGATGTGCATTGCGAGATGATGAGCCTGCCCCAGGCGCTGGGGCTGCAATTGTCCGACCTGCCCGGCCCGCTGCCCTACCTGACCCCGGACCCGGCCCGGCTGGAGAAGTGGCGCGCCCGGCTGGAGGGGCTGCCGCGGCCCATCGTGGCCATGGCCTGGGCCGGCCGGCCAACCCATTTCAACGACGCCAACCGTTCGATGACACTGGCCGACATGGCGCCGCTGGGCATGCCCGGGGTCAGCTTCGTCACCATCCAGAAGGGCCCGGCGGCCGAGCAGGCCAAGACCCCGCCGCCCGGCATGTCGCTGACGCATCTGAGCGACGAGATCAGCGATTTCGACGACACCGCGGCGATCTTCTCCCTGGTGGACCTGCTGATCTCGGTGGACAGTTCCCCGGTGCACCTGGCCGGGGCGCTGGACCGGCCGGCCTGGGTGATGCTGCCCTTCATGCCGGACTGGCGCTGGCTGATGCATCGCAGCGACACCCCCTGGTACCCGCGCCACCGGCTGTTCCGCCAGCCCAGCCCGGGCAATTGGGGCGCCGTGGTGCAGGACATGGCGGCGGCGCTGGCGGCGCTGCGCGACAACCGTTGAGCCGGGCCCCGCGCCGCTTGCCGGCGCTGTTTTCAAAGGCATGCCGCTGGCCGGCGTTGTTTTCAAAGGCATGCCGCTTGCCGGCGCTGCTTCCGGGGTCCCGCCGCTGGCCGGCGCCGCTTTCCAGGGCGCACCATTGGTCGGCGCTGCTGCTGCTGGTGCTGCTGGCCGGTTGCAGCGGCCGGTTTTCCCGTGGGCCGGACCTGGCCCAGGCCGCCGGCTGGTCCTGGCAGGTCATTCCGGCCGGCACGTTCGAGGTGGCCGCCGCCACCCGCCCCGGCCCAGCCGGAGAGGTTGCGACCGTCTACCTGGAAGGCGACGGCTTCGCCTATGTCACGCCGAACCAGCCGGCGATGGACCCCACCCCGACGGACCCGACCGCGCTGCGGCTGGCCATGGCGCATCCCGGCCCCGGGCCGGTGGCCTGGCTGGCGCGGCCCTGCCACTATACCCTGCCGGCGCATGGCCGGGGCTGCGCCGAACCGTTCTGGACCGAACGCCGCTACGCGCCCGAGGTGGTGGCCAGCCTGGGCCTGGCGCTGGACCGGCTGAAGGCCCGGCTGGGGGCGCAGCGGCTGGTGCTGGTGGGCTATTCCGGTGGCGGCGCCCTGGCCGTACTGCTGGCCGATGCCCGGCGCGACGTGGCCGCGGTGGTGACCGTGGCGGCCAACCTGGACCTGGGCTTCTGGGTGGCGCGGGACCGGCTCTCGCCGCTGGTGGGCTCGCTGGACCCGGCGGCGGCGGCGCCCCGGCTGGGCACGCTGCGCCAGCTGCATTTCACCGGCGCCGAGGACCGGGTGACCGGCACCGACGTGGTGCGCGCCTTCATGCGCCGGCTGCCGCCCGGCACCCCGGCGCGGCTGGCGGAACAGCCGGGCTTCGGCCACGACTGCTGCTGGGCGCGGGACTGGCCCCGGCTGGGGCGCGAGATTCCGGCGCCGTAGTGCCCTGCCCCACCGGCCTCGGCGCCACGGCATTTTCCGCTCACCTCGGTTCGCGGCAACAGCTCTGGCCGGTTGTTTTGGCGCGCCAATTCCGCCGTTCGGGGATGCGGCCCTAATCCGCGCTGAGCAGGCCGGCGCGGACCAGTTCCGCCATTTCCAGCCGTTGCCGGGCCACGAAGGCGCCGAATTCCGCCGGGCTGCTGCCCAGCGGCACCTGCCCCACCTGGGCCAGCCGCTGCGCCACCGCCGGCTCGCGCAGGGCCGCCAGCACCACGGCATGCAGCCGCGCCAGTATCGCCCCCGGCGTGCCGGCCGGCGCCCATAGGCCGATCCAGTCATTCCAGACAAAGCCGGGGAAGCCCTGCTCGGCCACGGTCGGTACCTCCGGCAGGTTCGGCAGGCGTTCGGCGGTGGCCACCGCCAGGGCGCGCAGCCGGCCGTCCTGCACCAGCGGCACCGCCTGCGGCAGGGTGGAGAAGGTGAACAGCGTCTCGCCGCTCAGCAGCCCGGCCATGGCTGGCGCACTGCCCCGGTAGGGCACATGCGTGCCGCGCAGCCCGGCCCGGGCCAGCCACAGCGCCGCCGCCTGGTGCGGCGCAGCGGCGATGCCACTGCTGGCATAGGCCGGCGGCGTGGCCTGGGCGCGCATCCAGCCGACGAACTCGGCCAGCGTGCGCGCCGGTACCGAAGGGTGCACCACCAGCACCAGCGGGTTCACCACCAGTTGGGTCAGCGGCGCGAAGGCGGTGGCGTAGTCAAAGCTCAGCCCCTTCAGCAGCGTGGCGTTGGCGGCGTGGGGGGAGGCATCGGCCAGCAGCGTCAGCCCATCCGGCGCCGCCTGGGCCACGGCGGCGCAGCCGATGCTGCCCGAGGCGCCGCCGCGGTTTTCCACCACCACCGGCTGGCCCAGCGCCTGGCTCATCGGCCCGGCGATCAGGCGAGAGGGCGTGTCCACCCCGCCGCCCGGCGGCCAGGCCACCACCAGGCGCAGCGGGTGCGCCGGCCAGTTGGGCTGGGCCAAGGTGGGTTGGGCCAGGGCAGGCTGCACCAGGCTGGCGGCGGCGGGCAGCAGGGCGAACAGGGCACGACGGGAAGCGCTCATCGCCGCAGCTTCCGCGCCGGCGCGGCCCGGGTCCAGCCCCCGGGCGCCGGCCCATCGGCCCACCCGGCCCGGCGCTGCCCCACCGCGCGGCACCCCGCCCCGGCATCGCCCGGGCCGGCGGCAAACCCGGTGCGGCATGGACAGCAGCGGCGGCCGGCCGCAAAACACCGCGCGCCGGCGCCGCACAGGGTGCCGCGCAGGCACGGGATGGAACGAAGAATGCAGGTCAAGGGACACGCCGCGGTCATCGGCTGCGGGCTGATGGGGTGCGACATCGCCGCGATCTTCCTCGCCGGCGGCTGGCGGGTGACGGCGGTGGAGCCCAACCGGGCGCATTGGCCCAAGGCGCTGGACCGCATGGCCAGCAGCATCGCCCAGTTGGCAGGCCCCGCCGCCGCGCTGGAGAATTGCGCCCTGGTGGAAAGCCCGGTGGAGATCGGCTGGGCCGATGTGCGGGTGGTGGTGGAAGCGGTGCCGGAGAACCTGGCGCTGAAGCAGCAGGTCTTCGCCGTGCTGGACCAGTTGGTGCCGGCCGGCGTGCCGGTGGCCTCCAACGCCAGCAGCTACCGCATCACCGACATCGCCGGCGACTGCGCCAGCCGCAACCGCATGGCCAACCTGCACTTCTTCCTGCCCGCCCACCTGGTGCCGGGGGTGGAGGTGGTGCAGGGCGAGCATACCGAAAAGCAGGTCTGCGACACCCTGGCGGAGATCATGGCCAGCCTCGGCCGGGTGCCCATCCGCGTGGCGCGGGACGTGCCGGGCTTCCTGGCCAACCGCATCCAGCACGCGCTGATGCGCGAGGCCTTCAACGTCATCGACGAGGGCCTGGGCACGGCGGAGGATGTGGACAACGCGGTGCGCTACTGCTTCGGCTTCCGCTACCTGTCGGCCGGGCCGATCATGCAGAAGGAACTGGCCGGGCTGGAGACGCAACTCGCCGCCGCCGCGACCATCTACCCCAGCCTGCACAACGGCACCGAACCCAGCCCGACGCTGCAACGGCTGGTGGCGGAAAACCGCCTGGGCCCGAAGACCGGCCGCGGCTTCTGGGACTGGACCGAGGAAACGGCCGCCGCCGAACGCGCCCGCTACGAACGCGCGCTGCTGGCCAGCATGCAGGTGCTGAAGGGCGAGTAGGCCGCAGCAGGAAACACCGCCCCGGCCCGGATCACCCGGTCCGGCCGGGGCCGGGCTTCAGGCGGTTTCCGCAATCCGCAGCTCGCCGCCCCATTCGGCCAGCATGTCGCCGCCTGGAATGCCCTGGGCGCCCTGGTGGCCGGGCTGGATCAGCACGTCCGGCCGCAGCACGCGAATGGTATCCACCACGCTGCCGCTCCCCAGCGCGGTCACCAGGTCCACCATCGGCAATTCGGCCAGGGCCGCGGCTTCCGGTGCATCCGGCGCGCCGGTCACCCCCACCATCAGGCGGTCGCACCAGCCGCGCGCCTGTTCCAGCAGCGCCAGGCCGGCGGGGTCGGTGAAGCGGCTTGCCTCCCCGGCCAGGAACCCCACGCGCCAGCCGCGACGGCGCCAGCGTTCGGCGCGTTCCACCGCCTGGGCCCGGCTGCACAGCTTGCGCGCCGCCAGCAGGCCGGGGGTCAGCACCTCCAGCAACTCGTCTTCCCGCACCACGGCGATGCCGGTCTTGCCCATGGCGATGCCGGCGGCCAGCGCCGCCAGCCGGGCCACGATGGGCAGCGCCATGCCGGCCGCCACACCGGCCGTGGCCACCGCCACCACCACGTCGCCGGCGCCGGCAAGGTCGATCAGTTCCGCGGCGTCGCAGCGCAGGTGGCGCACCAGGTCGCTGCCGGGCTCGGTGCCGGCCTGCACCAGGGTCAGCCCGGCCTCGCCATTGATGACCAGCACGGCGCCGAAGCCGTGCACCGCGCGCAGGGTGCGGGCGGCGGCGTCGATCTCGGCGGCGGTGCCCACCGGCAGGCCGGTCGCCTCGGCCAGTTCGGCGCAATCGGGAATGATGAGGTCGGCCCCGGCGAAGCGGGCGTGGTCGCCGCCCTTCGGGTCCACGATCACCTTGCGGCCGCCGGCATGCGCGGCGGCGATCAGCCGGGCCGGGGTATCGCCGCTCAGCACGCCCTTGCTGTAGTCGCTCAGCACCATCACCGCGGTGGCGGCGGCGGCGTCGCTGGCAATGCGGATCAGCCGGTCCGCCAGGCGGGGGTGGATCGGCGCCACCTGTTCCTGGTCGGCGCGCAGAATCTGCTGCCCGGCGGCAACGAAGCGGGTCTTGGTGGTGGTGGCGCGGCCACCCTGCACCAGCAGCCAGGGCTCAACCCCGGGCTGGCCACCAATGAGGCCGGTGAGGTCGCTGCCGGCCTGGTCGTCCCCCACCACGGAGACGAAGGCCACCGCAGACCCCAGCGCGGTCAGGCAGCGCACCACGTTGCCGGCGCCGCCGGGCAGCGCCAATTCGCGCTCCACCGACAGGATCGGCACCGGCGCTTCCGGGCTGACGCGCAACACCTGGCCGTAGACATAGCGGTCCAACATGGCATCCCCGACCACCAGCGCGGTGCCACGGCGAAGCTGCCGCACGGCATCGGCCAGCTGGGCCTGGGTGGGTTCAGGGGCGGAGGGGTTTTCGGGCGCGGGGCCGTGCATGGATACTGCGGTAGCGCATGCGGCGGCAGGGTGGCAAGGCTGGCTGTGGCCGCCGGGTGGCGCCCGGGGCCGGCATGGCCAATAAAGCGGCCCGGCTTGGCCGCCGGATCAAGCGGCGGCCCCCAGTCGCCCGGGCCCTACGCCACCAGGAAGCGCAGCCGCGGCCCTTCCAGCACCAGGCAGGTCAGGTCGCCGCCGAAGCAGGCGCCGGTGTCGATGCCGATGCGGTTCTCGCGCACCACCGGCAGCGGGGCGGGGGTGTGGCCATGCACCACCACGCCAGGCAGGTCGCCGTGCCAGGACAGGAAGGGCTCGCGGATCCACAGCAGGTCGAAGGGGTCCTGGGCGGCCAGTGGCACCTCCGGCCGCAGCCCGGCATGCACGAACAGGTAGTCCCCGGCGCCCCACAGCAGCCGGCAGCGGTGCAGCATCTCCCTGTGGGGGTCCGGGATGGCGCGGGGCCAGCCTGGCTCGGCCGGGTCGGCGCCGTAGCTGGCCAGGGTCTCGGCGCCGCCGTTTTCCAGCCAATAGGGCAGCGCGCCGGGGTGGGCGTCCGGCGCCGCCGCGTCCAGCAGCATGGTCTCGTGGTTGCCCATCAGGTTCACCATCGCGGCCCCTGGCACCGGCGGCGGGCCCAGCAGCCGCTCCAGCACCTGGGCGCTGGCCGGGCCACGGTCGATATAGTCCCCCAGGTGCACCAGCGTGATGCCCGGCACCGGCCAGCGGGCGGCATCGGCGGCAATGCGGGCGTGCAGCGCGGCCAGTTGGCCGGCGCAGCCATGCACGTCGCCCACCGCGTAAATCCGTTGCCCGGGCGGCACGGTGCCGGGCGCTAAGGCTTCGTTCAGCATCAACCGCGAGGTTAGCCCAGCCGGAGCCGCTCCGCACCGCGCCGAGCCCCACCGCGCCAGGATAGCGCATGAACGTGACAACGACCTCCTTCGGGACTTCCCTCGGGACTGCCATGGGGGCCTCCCTCGGCCCCAGCCCTGCCGCCAGCCGCAGCACGCTGCTGGAGGCGGCGCGGCGAGCCGTGGGCGCCGGGCCCGCCGGCCGGGTGGCGCTGCGGCTGGCCGGGGCGCCGGCGGCGGCGCATCGGCGCCGGGTGCTGAAGGTACTGTTGCAGGACGCGGCGCAGACCGGCGGCGGCCAGGTGTTCGAAACCACCACCGGGGACATGCTGCTGCTGGGCACCCAGGCTTCCGCCGCCGCCCGCGCCGCGGTGGCGCTGGGGTTGCTGGCCGGCGGCGCGCCACTGCGCCAGGAAACCTGGCTGCTGCCGCAGGACGCTCCGCAGTTGTTGGCCTGGGTGGAGGCCGCCATCCTGCTGCCCGCCACCGCGCCGCCAGCCCCCGCCCCCGGCATCGCCGGGCTGGACGCGCTGCTGGCCGGGCTGGCGCCGGAGGTGGTGCTGCGCCGCCGCTCCATTCTGCGGCTGGGGGCGGAAATGGCGCTGCCCGGGCGGCTGCTGGAACTGTCCCGCCCGGCGCTGGCGGCGGAACTCGGCGCCCTGGCGCAGGACCCCGACCTGCGCCGCCACGCCGAGGATGCCCTGATCCGCCAGTTGCTGCCGCGCCTGGCGGCCCCCGGGCCGTTGCGGCCGCAGGGCACGCTGCTGCTGCCGGTGCCGCTGGACCTGCTGCCGCTGCCGGTGCCGCGCCCCGGGCTGGTGGCGGTGCTGCCACTGGTGGCGGCGGCCGACCCGGACGCGCTGGCCGAACGCCGCGCCAGCCTGGCCGAACTCGGCTGGGGCCTGGCGGTGGCCGGGCTGGACGCCGCCGCGCTGCGCCTGGTGACACCGGAGGCGATTCCGGCCGACTGGCTGCTGCTGGAATGGTCCCCCGCCCTGGCCGAGGTGCTGGCCGAGGCGCCGGGGTTCGGCCCCGCCGTGGCCAGCCGCTGCCTGCTGGTGGGCTGCACCGGCCCGGAGGCCATGGCCTGGGGCCGTGCCCAGGGCATCAGCCGCTTCGTCGGCCCGCATGTGGAAAGCCTGCTGGCCGCGGCCCGGCTGGGCGGCTGCCGGGACGCCGCCGGCTGCACCCAGCGGCAATGCGGCGAACGCGCCGCCGCCACCGCCAGCGCCGCCCGCACCGCCTGCCGCAACCATGCGCTGCTGGATGCCACGTTGCCGCAGCCGCGGGTGGCGGCATGAGCACGAACCTGTTCCGCCCGGCCCCGGCGGCGATGCCGCCGCCGCAGGCCGCCGCCATGTTGACCCAGGCGCTGGGCCGCACCGGCCCGCAGGACGCGCTGGCCCTGGCCGCCCTGGTGCGGGAAGCGGTGGCCGCCGGCGCCGAACGCCAGGCGCTGCACCTGCGCATGTCGGGCCTGAACGACCGGCTGAAGGCGGAACACCATCACCGCCTGGTGCGGGAGGCGCTGGAGCCGCTGTTGCGACCCACCCGGTCCCGCCTGTTCGAACTGCCGAACGGCGACGTGGTGGCGGTGGTGCCGCCCCGCTCCAACCATGTGGACCTGGCCCGCGCCGCGCTGGACACGCTGCTGCACGCGGATGGCGAGTTGCCCGGCCAGGCCTATACCGTGCTGCGCCTGCCGCAGCAGGCCGCCGCGCTGCTGGCGGTGGTGGAGGATTCGCTCGGCCCGGCCAGCACCGCGCCGCCGCCGCCCGCCGGCGGCAATGGCTTCGACCCGGCGGCGCTGGCGGAGCTGGAGAAGGTGCTGGGCTCGGCCAGCCTGGCCGCCTACCTGCGGCAACGCCCGGTGTGCCGGCTGCGCCCGGGCGGCGAGGGGCCGGAGCCGGAATGGCAGGAATATCGCGTCGCCTTCGCCGAGCTGTGCGCCACGCTGCGCCCCGGCGTCGCCCCGGCCACCACGCCCTGGCTGCATCGGCGGCTGAAGCGCCTGCTGGACCGGCGGCTGCTGGCGGAAGTCTCGCGGCCGGAGGACCTGCGCCAGATGGGCCGCATCGGCCTTTCCCTGACCGTGCAGGGGCTGACCGAGGCGGAGTTCCTGCGCTTCGACAGCCTGCTGGGCCAGGAAGCCCGGCGCCAGGTGACATTGGGGCTTTCGGTGGCGGAGGTGCTGGGCGACCCGGAGGGCTTCGCCTTCGCCGCCAGCTTCTGCCGCACCCGCGGCTATCGGCTGGCGCTGGAGGAGGTGGAGGCGGCGACGCTGCTGCTGCTGCCGGCGGCGCGGCTGGGGGTGGATGTGCTGAAGCTGCGCTGGTCCCCGGCGCTGACCCAGCTGGGGCCGCACCTGGCCGAGGCGCTGCCGACCCACCCGGACAGCGTGGTGCTGACCGGGGTGGACCGCGCCGCCGCCATCGGCTGGGGCTG
>CANBXZ010000104.1 GCA_947373495.1 Acetobacteraceae bacterium | reverse complement strand
GCAAGCATCACCGGCGCGGCGGCAACAGCGCCAAAAAGAGCCCTACGATCCATGGACAAAGCCTCCGTGAGATTATTGCTTATGACCACAAACTACCCAAAGCCGCGGGCCGAACGGTAGGGTTTTCTTATCCCCCCGCAGGGATCCCTCTCGATCCTGCGCGATCCTCCACCTGGCCCCCACCAAGCTTGACCATGCCGGAGGCCGGCCGCAGGCTGCCGGCTTGACCGAGGACTGCCCCGCATGAGCGCCGCCGCCGAAATCCCGGCCGATTCCAGCCGCAACTTCCGCATCATCTCGCTGATCGGCACCGGGCATTTCCTCAGCCACTTCTACATGCTGGTGCTGCCGCCGCTGTTCCTGCTGTGGCGCGAGGAATTCCAGGTTTCCTACGCCGCGCTGGGCCTTTCGGTGGCGCTGATGAGCGCCACCACGGCGGCGCTGCAAACCCCGGTGGGCTTCTGGGTGGACCGCTTCGGCGCCCGGCCCTTCCTGCTGGGCGGCACGCTGCTGATGGCGCTTTCGGTCAGCCTGATGGCCCTGGTGCCCAGCTTCTGGTTCGTGCTGCCACTGGCCATCCTCTCCGGCGTGGGCAACAGCGTCATCCACCCGGCGGACTACGCCATTCTGGCCGGCAGCGTGGACAAGGGCTTCATGGGCCGCGCCTTCGCGCTGCACACCTTCACCGGCAACCTGGGCTTTGCCGCAGCACCCATCGTGGTGGCGCTGCTGCTGCCCTGGCTCGGCTGGCGCGGCACGCTGCTGACCGTGGGGCTGCTGGGCCTTCCCGTGGTGCTGGCGATCCTGGCGCAGAGCGGCGTGCTGCGGGACCAGGTACGCGCCCCGGCCCGCGCCGCCGATGCCCCGAGCGGGCGGGAATTGCTGCTGAGCAAGCCGATCCTGCTGTTCTTCGCCTTCTTCTTCCTGTCCTCCATGGCCGGCTCCGGCCTGCAAAGCTTCCTCATCGCCGTGCTGGGGCAGATCTGGGGCACGCCGGTCGCCATCGCCAGCTTCGTGCTCACCGGCTACACCGTGGGCAGCACCTGCGGCACGCTGGTGGGCGGCTGGGTGGCGGATACCTCCAAGCGCAACCTGTTCGGCTTCGTCACCGTGCTGACGCTGCTGGCGGCCGGGCTGTTCCTGGCGCTGGGCCTGGTGCGGCTGCCGGAATGGCTGCTGCCGGCGGTCAGCTTCTGCGGCGGCCTGGCCATGGGCACCAGCCGCACCCCGCGCGACGTGATGCTGAAGGACGCCTGTCCGCCCGGGCAGATCGGCAAGGTGTTCGGCTTCGTCTCGGCCGGGTTGCCGCTGGGCAGCGCCATCATGCCGGTGCCGATGGGCTTCCTGATCGACCTGGGCTACCCCGGCCTGGTGCTGCCGGTGGTGGCGGGGCTGCTGGCGCTGAGCCTGCTGTGCGCCGGCGCCACCGGCGTGGTGCGGGCGGCGCCGGGGCGGCCGGTGGCGGCGGAATAGGCTCGCCCGCGCGGCAAGCCAGCACGGCGCCAGCGGCGGCATCACCGCTGCCGGGCGCGCCGGCGAGGAAACGCGCCGGCGGCCGTACCGCCGGCGTGGTACGGCGGCGGCGGCCCTCAGTTGGCCAGATACCCGCCGTCCACATGCACCTCGCTGCCGGTCATGTAGCTGGCTTCGTCGCTGGCCAGGAACAGCACGGCATTGGCCACTTCCTCCACCCGGCCGTCGCGGCCCAGCGGCACATGCTTCAGCATCTTCGCCCGCGCCACCGGGTCCGCGGTCATGCCGCTGGTGCGCATCGGCGGCAGCAGCCCGGGATGGACGGTGTTGACCCGGATGTTGCTGCGGCCTTCCTGCGTCGCCACCGCCTTGGTCAGCAGCCGCACCGCGGCCTTGGAGGCGTTGTAGGCACAGTGGATGCCGTTCTGCCCGACATTGCCGGAAATGCTGGAGATGTTGACGATGGAGCCACCGCCATTCGGCCGCATCGCCGCCACCGCATGCTTCACACCCAGGAAGGTGCCGCGGGCATTCACCGCCATGATCCGGTCCCACAGCGCGGTATCGTACAGATTGTTGGTCGCGCTGCCGGAAATGCCGGCGTAGTTCACCAGCACGTCCAGCTTGCCCCAGGCGCCCAGCACCGCCGCCACGGCGGCTTCCCACTGGTCTTCCTCGGCCACGTCCAGGCCCAGGAACATCGCCTCGCCGCCGGCGGCCTTGATCTCGGCCACCACCTGGTTGCCCTCGGCCGCCAGCATGTCCGCCACCGCCACGCGGGCGCCCTGTTCGGCGAACAGCTTCGCCGTGGCCCGCCCCATGCCGGACGCCGCACCGCTTATCAGCGCCACCTTGCCTGCCAGCCGCATGTTCGTTCGCTCCCCTTGGGTATTGGCGAAACTGTCGCGCGTTGCGCCCGGGGCGGCAAGACCGGCACACTCCGGCCATGGAAAGCCTGCTGCAAGATTTTCTCCGCTGGGCGGACCCGGTGGCCATCGCGGTCTTCGCCGCCTCGGGCGCGCTGGTGGCTTCCCGCAAGGGGCTGGACGCGGTGGGCTTCATCCTCATCGCCGCCGTCACCGGCTTTGGCGGCGGCACGGTGCGGGACCTGCTGCTGGGCCGCACCCCGGTGTTCTGGCTGCGCGCGCCGCTGCTGCTGGCCATCTGCGCCGCGGTCGGCGTGGGGGTGTTCTTCGCCGCGCACCGGCTGGAAAGCCGCTTCCGCGCCCTGGTCTGGGCGGATGCGGTGGGGCTGGCGATCTATTCCGTCGTGGGCGCCGAAACCGCGCTGATCGCGGGGGCGGACCCCTGGGCGGCGGTGCTGCTGGGCACCATCACCGCCACCTTCGGCGGCATCCTGCGGGACATCCTGTGCAACGAACTGCCGTTGATCCTGCGGCGGGAAATCTACGCCACCGCGGCGGCGGCCGGGGCGGCGCTGTTCGTCGCCCTGCGCGTGACCGGCACCGAACGGGATGCCGCCGTGGTGGCCGGCGCGGCGCTGTGCCTGGCGATTCGCGCCGCCGCCATCCTGCGCGGCTGGTCGCTGCCGGCCTACCGGCCCCGCCCGGCACGGGACTACCCGGACGGGCGCTGAGACTGCTATAGCAGCGGCAAAGCACCATCGGGAGACGTCTTGCCATGCGCCGCCGCAGCCTGCTCGCCGCGCCTTTCCTGTTGCCCACGCTCAGCCGGGCGCAGAGCTTCCCGGACCGGCCGATCCGCATGGTCGTGCCCCTGCCACCAGGTGGCGCCACCGACATCTGGGCCCGGCTGGTGGCCGAGCCGATGGCGGCGCAACTGGGCCAGCCGGTGGTGATCGAGAATCGCGCCGGCGCCGGCGGCATGATCGGCGCCGAGGCGGTGAAGAACGCCACGCCCGATGGCCATACCATCATGTTCCACATCGCCAACCACGTGCAGACGCCGGTGGTGCTGAAGCGCTTCCCCTACCACCCGGTCAACGACTTCGCCTTCATCGGCAAGTTCGGCACCACCGCCCTGCCCTGGTGCGTGCGCGGCGACCTGCCGGTGCGCGACATGGCCGAATTCCGCAGCCATGCCCGCGGCCGCGGCCTGAACTACGGCACCTATTCGCCCGGCTCCTCCGGCCATGTCTTCGGCCAGTTGATCTCGGACCACGACCGGCTGGACATGAACGCGGTGCACTACCGCGGCGAAGCGCCGATGCTGGCCGACGTGCTGGGCGGCCGCATTCCCTGCGCCTTCCATTCCATGACCGGCTCGGGCGACCATATCCGCGCCGGCACGGTGCGGCCGCTGGCGGCGATGGGGCCGGTACGCATCCCCTCCCTGCCCAACCTGCCGACGCTGGTGGAAGCCGGCTACCCGCCGGAATTGTTCGGCCGCACCGGCTTCATCGGCGCCTTCGCGCCGCGTGCCACCCCGGCGCCGGCCATGGCAAAGCTGGTGGAAGCCTTCCGCTACGCCATGCACCTGCCGGTAACCCTGACCCGACTGCGGGAGTTGGACACCATTCCGCAATACCTGGGGCCGGACGCGTTCAAGGCCGATGTGGCGGACTACATGGCGTTCTGGTCCGGCCTGGTGGAACGCACCGGCATCACCGCCGAGGGCTGAGCTCAGCAAGCCTGCGCGGCGCGCTTGCAGGGCGCGCTTGCGCAGCCCCGGCACGGCTGGCTAGCCTGCTGGCAACACCAAGCATACCGGGAGCCAAACGCCTCATGCCGCCCAGCGAAAGCCTGCCCACGCGCCGCTCCCTGCTGCTGGCCAGCGCCCTGGCGCCGCTGGCCGCGCCCGCCCTGGTACGGCCCGCGCTGGCGCAGGCCGCCTACCCGGACCGCCCGGTGCGCTTCATCGTGCCCTTCCCGCCCGGCGGCGGCACCGACACCTGGGCCCGCATCGCGGCCGAGGGCATGCAGCCGGAATTCGGCCAGTCCATCGTCATTGAGAACCGCGGCGGCGCCGGCGGCCTGCTGGGCACCGAATACGCCTCCAAGGTGGCGCCGGACGGCTACCAGCTGCTGTTCACCATCACCACCCATATCCAAACCCCGGTGGTGATGCGCCGCTTCCCGTATGACCCGGTGGCCGACTTCGCGCCGATCGGCCGGCTCGGCACCACCAGCATCGTGTTCTGCGTCGGCCCCAAGGTGCCGGCCACGGTGACCAGCCTGGCCGAGTTCGTCCGCTGGGCCCAGGGCCAGGACCTGTCGCTCGGCAGCTATGCCAGCGGCTCCACCGGCCATGCCTTCGCGCTGATGCTGGCGGAAGAAGCCAAGCTGAAGATGGAGCACGTGGCCTATCGCGGTGAAACGCCGATGCTGCAGGAGATGATCGGCGGCGCCATCCATGGCGGCTTCCACAGCATGGCCGCGGCCGGGGAGATGATGAAGGCCGGCCGGATCCGCCCGCTGGCCTCCAGCGGCACCAGCCGGGTGCCCAGCCTGCCGAACGTGCCGACCTTGCAGGAGTTGGGCTATTCTGGCCGCTTCACCTTCAGCGGCTTTTCCGGCCTGCTGGCCCCGGCGCGCACGCCCCAGCCCATTCTGGACAAGCTGACCGAGGTGTTCCGCCTGGCCGCCGCCAAGCCGGAAACGCATCGCCGGCTGCTCAGCATCGACACCATCCCGAGCTACCAGGACCCCGCCACCTTCAAGGCGCAGATCGAGCGCAACCTGGCGGAATGGACCGCCATCGCCAATACGCTGGACCTGAGGATGGAGGGGTGATCGCCGGCGCAGGTGGTTCCAACCTGCGACCCGAGGCACCGAATGGGCGCCGCCGCTGATGCGGCTGACGCCCAGGGCCGCTGACGCCAAGGGCCGCACGGGCGGCCCGCCCGGCGCCCGAGGCGCAACCTGCATGCGCCTGGCCTCAGGCCATTGCTGCCGTGGGCAGGCGGCGCCGCCCGGGTGACGCCAGTCGGGCGGCGCTGGCGCTAAACCAGCGGCGCCTTGCGCAACTCAGGCACCACCAGGCGGT
This sequence comes from Acetobacteraceae bacterium, assembly GCA_947373495.1. GTDB lineage: Bacteria > Pseudomonadota > Alphaproteobacteria > Acetobacterales > Acetobacteraceae > CAIMOR01. Next base: position 6,892 of record CANBXZ010000104.1, on the reverse strand, counting down.
CGAACACCACCTCTCCGGCGGCCTGCTGCGCCGCGGCCGGCACCTCGCCGCCGTTGCGCCAGGTCTTGTAGTCGTCCACGTAGTCCCAGCCCGCGGCCTCGGCCAGCAGGTGGACCCAGTTCTTCACCGTGACGGGATGGTGGCGTTCCAGGCCAACGCCCTCGCGGTGGCAACTGTGGAAGATGGTGCACAGCGTGTCGGCGCCCTGGGCCGCCATGGCTGCCAGGGTTTCCCGTTGGCCCCGGGCCAGCGCACCTGGCACATTGCCCAGCGACCAGCACATGTGCCCGGGCAGCGGCGGCTGTTCGGTCAACGTCAGGCCGGGGATCATCGCCAGCAAGCCCGCCACGCAGTCGTTCACCGGCACGCGGCTGTCGAACCCCAGGTGGCGATGCAGCATCACCCGCGCCGGCACTGCCCGGGTCAGCAGTGGGCGCAGCGCCTCCCGGTGCTGATGCAGCAACTGGGTGATGTGCAGGGTCTCGAAGTTGGTCGGCGTGGCCGGCGCCATGAAGTCCTGCATGTTCATGTGGCAACTGGGGCACCAGGTGGCCACCTGGTGGCTGGCGCGGGCGTTGAATGCCTCCACCGTGCGCCGGGCCATGCCGCCATTGATCCGCGCATCCGCCTCCTTCGGGGAACCGCAGCAGGAAGCGGTGCCGCCGGTGGCATCGGCGCTGACGCCCACGGCTTCCAGCAGGCGCATGGTCAGGCGCACCATTTCGCCATGGCGCGTCATGTTGCAGCCATACCAGAAGGTGACCTGTGGTTCGCTCACAGCCATTTCGCCTGCTCCTCCTCGGTCATCGTCATCCGCGCGAAGGCCTTCACCCGGGAAGCCCAACCGGCATCGCCCTTCACCGCCACCAGCGGTGCCTCCCCCGTGGCGCCCTTGGCGCGCATGCCGGCCAGGCGCAGCATGAAGGCCACGTCCAGCCGTTCCGGGCAGGCGGCATTGCACTGGCCGCTGCGGGTGCAGGCGGCCACCCAGGCCACACCCTCGGGCGCTGCCGGCTGGCCCAGCAGCACCGCGCGCATGCCGGCCGCCACCAGGGCGGGCTCGGCCGCGGGCAGGCCGGCGAAGGCCGGCATCGGGCACACCTTCACGCATTCACCACAGGCGGTGCAGGCCGCGGCCAGCCGGGCGCTTTCCGCCAGCAGGCGCGCCGGGTGGCTCACGGTGCCGGCACCACGGCAATGCCCTCGATCTCGATGCAGACCGTGGTGGTGGTGAACTGCGCGCCGCCGACGCAGGTGCTGGCCGGCGGCACCGGCAGCGCCTCGAAGATGCGGCGGCGGATGAGGTTGAAGCCTTCGTAGTACCGCATGTCGGAAAGCCAGGTGGTGATCTTCAGCAGGTGCTCCAGCCCGGCGCCTTCACTGGCCAGCGCCTTGCCCAGCCGGGCCAGGCATTCCTCGGCCTGCACCTCCACCGGCTGGTTTTCCGCCGCGCTGCCGCGGGCGGTCACGCCGGAACAGAAGATCAGCTTCGCCCCGCCGCCCAGCGGCACCACGCGGGCAGGCGGAAACAGCGGGCGCTGCGACATGCGTTCTCTCCCTCACCAGCCGTTGATGCGCGGCCACACGGCAATGACCTCGCGCGAGCCGTCCACCACATGGTAGCGGTCATGCGCCGCCGCTGTCATGCAGGTATGGTTCGGTGCCACGCGCAGCTTGGCGCCGATCGGCAGGCGCTCGAACGGCAGCGGGGCGGCGCTGGTCATCTCGCCATGTTCCTGGTGGGTGCGGCTGATGGTCGCTTCGCCGAAGCCGGGCTGGCCATCCTCGTCCCACACCAGGCCGAAGCCGTAGTCCTTCGGCGCGTTGGCGGTGCTGCGGTCCTTGCTCAGCGCCAGGCCGCCAGCGTCCAGCAGCACGGCGTTGCGGGCCGGCTTGCGGCCGATGACGCTGGTCAGCACCGTCATGGCGATATCGCTGGCCGGGTGGGTGCCGAGTTGGGCCTGGAACAGGTCACCGAACATGTACACGCCGGCGCGCACATCGGTCACGCCATCCATCCGCTTGGCGTACAGCGCGGTGGGGGAAGAGCCGAGCGAGACGATGTCGCAGCGCAGCCCCGCCTCGCGCAGCCGGCCGGCGGCCAGCACGATGCCGCTGCGTTCCTGTTCCGCCACCGCCGCCATGTCATCCGGCGAGCGGCCATTGTAGCTGTGGCCGGAATGGGACAGCACGCCGCGCAGCGTACCGCCGAGCGCGTGGGCAATCTCCAGCAATTCGGCGCTGTCGGGCGGCACGCCGCCACGGCCCTCGCCGACATCCACTTCCACCAGCGCGTGGAGCGGCCCCGGATGCGCGGCGATGGCGCGGGCGGCCTCGACGTCGTCGGTGATGACCTTCACCTGCGCCCCGGCCGCGTTCAGCGCCGCCACCGCGTTGAGCTTCTGCGGGGTGATGCCGGCGGCGTAGATCTGGTCCGCGTAGCCACCGGCGGCGAAGTACTTCGCTTCCGCCAGCGTGCTGACGGTGATGGGCCCGTGGTTGGGCGCGGCCAGCGCCGCCACGTCCAGGCTCTTCGCCGTCTTCAGGTGCGGCCGCAGCACCAGGCCGGGGTGGCGGGCCACGGCGGCCTGCATCATCGCCAGGTTGCGCTTGAGGATGCCGAGGTCCAGCACCAGGCAGGGGGTGGGCAGGTCGTCGAGGGTCATGCGGCGGTCCATTGCGTCTCGGTATCCAGCGGCAGCACCGGCCGCGGCAGCTTGGTCCAGGCGAAGCGGGACAGAATGGGCGAGGTCAGCCCGGGGCAATCCACTTCCACGATGCGGTCATGGCTGAAGAACTCGTCGAAGCCGCCGCGGAAATGCCCGCGGGACTTCACCACCACGGCCCGCGCCTTGGCAATGTCGAAGCCCAGATGCTCGAAGAAGGCCGGGTCGGCGCATTGCGCCCGGTTGGTCACCACCACCACCGTCACGCCGCCGATGCGCAGCGCCGCCGTGGGGCCAAGGCGCATGGCGGTGCCGGCATAGATGCCGCGCCGGCCGGTGACGGCGCCATCGCTCAGCGCCACCACCTCGGCCGCGGCGTCGTAGCGTTGGCTGAAGGTGTCATCGGCGCCCAGCGTGCCCTGCGGCTGGTTGAACCGCGCGGTGAAGGTGGCGCCGAGGCCCAGCGCATGGGCTTCCGCCGCCAGCAACGGGTCGTGGATGATGCCCACCAGGCAGTCCCGCACCCCGGCCTCGACGAAGGCGCGCAGGATGAACATGGTGTTGCCGCGGCCACCACCACCGGGGTTGTCGGCAACATCGGCGAAGGCCAGCGGCACCGGGCTTTCCACCGCGCGGCGGGTGGCTTCCTCCAGCGCGGTCAGCCGGGCGACGAAGCGGTCTCGCCGTGCCCAGGCCGCCGCGGCCAGTTCCGTCGCCAGGGCTTCCGCCGTGGCGCTGTCGGTGGCGGTCACCACCGGGGTCATGCCGTTGAACGGCGTGTCGCCATAGGCGAAGCCGCCCATGACGCTGACATTCACCACCCGCGGGTCGGCGGCGGCGCGTTGCTGGCCCAGGTCGATCACCTCGGCATAGGGGCCCTGTGCGGTCAGCATGGAAACCGTGGGCGCCACGATCGGCAGGCGGCGGAAGGCGCGGTGGAAGCGTTCCCCGGCCAGCAGCCGGCGCAGCAGCGCGGCGCTTTCGGCGCCCCGCTCGCGCATGTCCAGGTGCGGGTTGGTGCGGTAGCCGACGAAGGCGTCGCAGCCCTGCACCATGGCGTCGGAGACATTGGCATGCAGGTCGTAGCTGCACACGAAGGGCACGTTGCCCAGCACGTCCCGCACCAGGGTTTGCAAGGTGCCTTCAGGGTCGTCCAGGCTTTCGGTCAGTCCGGCGCCGTGCAGCACGGCATAGACGCCCTCCACCTGGCCGCGCAGCGCCTCCAGCCCCTGCCGCCACAGCGCCCACATGCGGGCCCAGACGTCATCCGCCACCGGGCCGTTGGGTTCCGCCATGGCCAGCAGCACCGGGCGCGGCTGCCAGGGCCCGGCGGCATCCATGGCGGTGACGAAGCCGGGCATCTCGCCCAGCGCGGCGGAGGCGTCGCTGCGGGCATCGGCGACGATCGCCTCGCCTTCCAGCCAGCAACGGCCGGTGAAATCCGCCAGCCGCGCCACCGGGGCGAAGCGGTTGCATTCGATGCTGAAGCCGAGCAGGGCGATGCGTGGCGCGGAGGCGCCCGGAGGTTGAGGCGCGGAGGCGCCCGAAGATTGGGCCGCGGAGGCGCCCGGACGTTGGAGCGCGAAGGCGCCCGGGGTTTGGGGCGTGGACGGGCTCATACCGCCACTCCCAGCAGTTCGGCATAGCGTTGCGTGGCCTTAAGGCCGCTGCCGGTCAGCACCACCACCGTGGTCTCGCCCGCACTGATGGTGCCGGCCGCCAGCAGCCGCTGGAACGCCGCCGCCGCCTGGGCGCAGGTGGGTTCCACATACACCCCGCCGCGCGCCAGTTGCAGCGTGGCGGCGGTGATCTCGGCCTCGCTCAGCATCACCGCGCCGCCCTGGCTTTCCGCCAGCACGCCCAGGCATTCCCGCAGCCGGATCGGCTTGGCGATGGCGGTACCCTCGGCGATGGTCGGCAGCGCCTCGCGCGGTGCTTCCTCCAGGAAGGCGCGGGCAATCGGCGCGCAATTGGCCGGCTGGGCGGCGAAGATGCGCGGCAGCCTGTCGATCTGCCCGGCGCGCAGCAGTTCGGCGAAGCCGATGCCGCAGCCCAGCACGTTGCTGCCGGCGCCGCAGGGCACGATGACATTGTCCGGGGCGCGGAAGCCCAGATCCTCCCACAGCTCATAGGCCAGGGTCTTGGTGCCGTGCAGGAAGAAGGGGTGCCAGTTGTGGCTGGCGTAGAACATGTGTGCCGCCTGGCGCTCGGCTTCGTCGGAACAATCCTGCCGGCTGCCCGGCACCAGCTCGATCTCGGCGCCGGAAGCGCGGGACTGCACCGTCTTGGCCGGGCTGGTGCTGGCCGGCACCAGGATCTTCGCCTTCATGCCGCCCGCCGCCGCATAGGCCGCGATGGCGGCGCCGCCATTGCCGGAACTGTCCTCCAGCACCGCCTGCACCCCCTGGGCACGCAGCAGGGAGAGCATCACGCTGGCGCCCCGGTCCTTGAAGCTGCCGGTGGGCATGAACCATTCGCATTTCAGCAGCGCGGTGCCGCCGCCGAACCGGCGTTCCACCAGCGGGGTGCAGCCCTCCCCCATGCTGATGCGGGCCTCGGGCACGAAGGGCAGCGCGGCGGCGTAGCGCCACAGGCTGCGCTCGCCGCGCGCCACCGCGTCGCGGCCCATGCCGGGCATCGGCGTCAGCAGCAGCGGCTGGCCGGCGTCGCCGCACCAACGGGGTTGGGCCAAGGGCCAGGTCTGGCCGGAACGGGGGTCGAGATAGCGCGGCATTTCCATGCTGCGCACCCTTGCCGTTTCGCGCTGGCGGGGCAAGGCTTGCGGCATGCCGTACCAAACCCCAACCGAACCCGCCCCCGCTGGCCCCGCCCCCGCTGCGCCCGCGCTCCACAGCCTTGCCCCGGTGGCCCGGCTGACCGCCGAACTGGTGGCGCTGGACAGCCGCAGCAGCGTTTCCAACCTGGCCGTGGCCGAACGGGTGGAGGCGGCGCTGCCCGGCTTCGACGTGGAACGGGTGGACTATGTCGACGCCAATGGCGTGGCCAAGCGCTGCCTGGTGGCGCATCGCGGCCCGCCCGGCGGCTACGCGCTTTCCGGCCACATGGACACGGTGCCGGACACCGGCTGGCAGTCCAACCCGTGGGACCCGCGGGTGGACGCCCAGGGCGTGATGCATGGCCTGGGCAGCGTGGACATGAAGGGCCCGGTGGCGGCCTGCGTGATGGCGGCGCTGGCGGTGGGGCCGGATGTGCCGGCCACGCTGCTCATCACCACCGACGAGGAAACCACCAAGCAGGGCGCCCGCGCCGTGGCCGCCAGCGCGGCCGCGCGGCGGCTTGGCCTGAAGGGCATCGTGGTGGCGGAACCGACGCACCTGACCCCGGTGCGCGGGCATCGCAGCAGCATCAACCTGCTGGCAACCGCCAAGGGGGTGCAGGCGCATTCCTCCACCGGCCAGGGGCTGAACGCCAATTGGGCGCTGATCCCGTTCCTGGCCGAGATGAAGGCGATCTTCGAGAAGTTGCGCCACGACCCGGCGCTGCACGACGCCGCCTATACCCCGCCGTTTTCCGACTTCAACCTGGTGCTGGACAATCACGGCACCGCGGTGAACGTGAACGTGGCGCTGGCCACCTGCCGGATCAAGTTCCGCTATTCCCGCAGCCTGGACCCCAAGCCGATCCTGGCCGCGGTGCAGGGCGCCGCCGACCGTGCCGGCCTGGCGCTGGAAGTGCGGCCGGAAGGCACCCCGCCGGAGTTGCCGGTGGACCACCCGCTGATCCAGTTGGCCAGCACGCTGACCGGCCGCGCGCCGCTGACCGTGCCCTTCGGCACCGATGCCTCCGAACTGCAGGACATCGCGCCCTGCGTCATCCTCGGCCCGGGCGGGATCGAAACCGCGCATACGCCGTTTGAATGCGTGCCGCTGGAGCAACTGGACCTGGCCGTGGCGCTGTTCCGCCGCTTCCTGGAACAAGGCCGCGCCTGAAGGCTCCGCGCCCCCCGGCCATGGCCCCGGCTTCTGCCCAGGCTGCGGCCCCGGCGATGTGACGCGGCGTAACGCCGGGTTGCGCGACCGCAAGCCGACGGCCATGCCCTTGCCGCATTGCCCGGCGTATACTCCCCCCAGGCGCGTGAGGGCGTGGGGCGGCAGCGCCGCCCGGCATGCGCACGCGACGGAACCCAGGACCAGGCCCTGCCCGTGCCATCCGCGGCGCGATGCAGGACGCAGTTGCGCGAAAAGAGGCAAGCCATGCTCACCCGC
>CANBXZ010000103.1 GCA_947373495.1 Acetobacteraceae bacterium | reverse complement strand
CGCCGGCCCGGCCGGCTACTGGGACGCCATCATCGGCCCCGGCAAGGCGATAGACACCAGCCGCTACTTCGTGGTTTCCGCCGACTGCCTGGTGAATGTGAATGTGCCGAACGCGCGCACCGTCACCACTGGCCCGGCCAGCATCAACCCGGCCACCGGCAAGCCCTGGGGCATGGACTTCCCCGTGGTGGCGATGCGCGACTTCGTGGAAGTGCAGAAGAAGCTGCTGGACGCCCTGGGCGTGAAGAAGCTGCACATGGTCACCGGGCCTTCCAACGGCGCGCTGCAGACGGTGGAATGGGCCGCGGCCTACCCCGGCTTCATCGACCGCTGCATGCCGGTGATCGGCGGTGCGGAGTTCGACGCCTGGATGATCGGCTGGCTGAACATCTGGGAAGCCCCGATCAAGCTGGACCCCAACTGGCGCAATGGCGACTACTACGGCCCCGGCCGGGAAGCCCCGCTGCGCGGCCTGGCGGAAGCCTGGAAGCTGGTGACGCTGCATGCGCGCGACCGGGCCTCGCTGGGCACCTATGGCCGCCGCGTGGCGGAGGGGCAGAACCCGGCGCGCAACATCAACGACCTGTTCGCGGTGGAGAAGTGGCTGGACGACGCGGCCATGGCCCGGGCCCGTACCTCGGACGCCAACTCGTTCATCTACATGGTCCGCGCCAACCAGCTGTTCCTGCATGAGTACGCCAGCTACGAGGCGGCGCTGGCCCACGCGCCGCACCGCTGGCTGGTCATCCCGAGCCCGAACGACCACGTCTTCCTGCCCGACGCGATGCGCGAGATGATCGAGGCGTTGCGCAAGGCCGGCAAGGCGGTGCAGCAGGCCGAGGTCCGCGGCCCGCTCGGCCACCTGAACGGCGTGGTGGGCATGGCGCCGCTGGCCGAGCAGATCCGCGCCTTCATCAACAACTGAAGGCGCGGGCGGGCCGCTCAGCCCCTGCCGGGCGGCGGCTCGCAGGGGTGGGTCGCCATCGGCCCGGGCACCGAAAGCTCCAGAATCTCCACATCGTCGGAGGTGGCGATCTCGTTGTGCTTCATCCCGCCCGGGATCAGCACGGCGGCACCCGGCTCGCAGCGGTGGCGGGTGCCGTCCTCGAATTCCAGTTCCACCCAGCCCTTCAGCACGTAGACGAACTGGGCTTCGCATTCATGGGTGTGCCAGCCGGTGGGCTCGGTCATGCCGGTGATGGCTTCCATCACCTGCGCCCGCATCCGCCCGCCGGTGGCCGCGGCCACGCCCAGGTCGCGGTAGCGGAAGAACCTGCGCCGGCCGGGCACCAGGGTCTGGTCCGCCTTGGCCAGCACGCTGAGGCTGGCGCCTGTGGCCGGGGTTACGCTGCCATCCATGGGAAATCCTCCTGGTGTTGCGGCGTCTGCGCGCCTGGCGGCAGGCTACACCCCGCCCGGCCGGCTTGCCCAGCACCGGCGCGGCGGACATAGTCGGCGCCATCAAAGGGGAGGGCGCAACATGGCGCGACTGGCGGGCAAGGTTGCCCTCATCACCGGCGCCGGCACCGGCATCGGCCGGCAGACGGCGGAGCTGTTCGCGCGCGAAGGCGCCCGGGTGGTGGTGGCCGACATCAACGCCACCACCGGCGAGGAAACCGCCCATCGCATCACCAGCGCCGGCGGCCAGGCCATTGCGCTGCAAACCGATGTCAGCGAGCCGGACAGCATCAGCGCCACCATCACCCGCGCCGTTGGCCACTTCGGCGCGCTGCATGTGCTGCACAACAATGCCGGCGGCTCCACCGACGTGGACGCGGACGTCATCAACGCCCCGCTGGAGGAGTTCTGGCGCGCCATCAAGCTGGACCTGTTCGGCACCTTCCTGGGCTGCCGCTTCGGCATTCCCGAGATCATCAAGGCCGGCGGCGGCGCGGTCATCAACATGGCCAGCGTGGTGGCGCTGATGGGCTTTCCGGGGCGGGATTGCTACACGGCGGCCAAGGGCGGTGTTGCCTCGCTCACCCGGTCGCTGGCGGTGGAATATGGCCGCCAGGGCGTGCGGGTGAACGCCATTGCCCCCACGGTCACCCTGACCGACCGGGTGGTGAAGCTGCTGGCCGGCAACGACGCCATGCAGCACCTGGCGGCGACCCACCTGCTGGGGCTGGGCCAGGCGGCGGACATGGCGCAGGCCGCGCTGTACCTGGCTTCGGACGAGGCGCGGATCGTCACCGGGGTTATCCTGCCGGTGGACAGTGGGCTGGTGACGGTCTGAGCCCCTTGCCGTGGCGGCCGCCGCCCGGCATGTATCCACGCCTGCGGAGGGCCTGTAGCTCAATGGTCAGAGCGGACCGCTCATAACGGTTTGGTTGCAGGTTCGAGTCCTGCCAGGCCCATTCCCGCCAATCCGCTTCCCGCCATCAGGGGCGTTGCCACGTGGTTCTGTTCGAAGGTTTGCCGGTGTGGTTCGCCCCGCTGGTGGCGCTGTTCGTCGCGCCCCTGGTGGTGCTGGGCCTGGCCGAGATGGGCCATGCGGCGCTGCTGCGGCTGCTGCGCGGGCACCAGTTGCCCATGGTGCAGGCGCTGGCCGAGAGTGGCCGCACGCCGCTGCGGCTGACCCTGGCGCTGGTGGTGCTGGATGTGGGCCTGCCGGCCGCGCGCCTGGGCCCGGAAGGCGAGGCGCTGGCCGCCAACGTGCTGGGCATTGCGCTGACCCTGGCGCTGGGCTGGACCATTACCCGCAAGGTGGCTGCCGCCTTCGACGCCCGCCTGGGCGGCGAGGCCCCGGGCGATGCCGACCTGGAGTTGCGCCGCAAGCGCACCCAACTGGTGGTATTCCGCCGGCTGGCGATGGCGGCGGGGCTGATGTTCACGGTCGGCTTCGTGCTGACCGCCATTCCGGCGGTGCGGGCGGTGGGCCTGTCGCTGTTCGCCTCGGCTGGTGTCGCCGGTATCGTCATCGGTATTGCCGCCCGGCCGGCGGTCTCCAACCTCATCGCCGGCCTGCAGATCGCGCTGACCCAGCCCATCCGCATCGGCGACGCGGTGACGGTGGAGGGCCAGTTCGGCCGGGTGCAGGAAATCACCTACACCTATGTCACCATCATCACCTGGGACCAGCGCAGCCTGGTGGTGCCGCTGAGCCACTTCCTGGAAAAGCCGTTCCTGAACTGGACCAAGGACTCGGCCCAGCTGATCGACACGGTGCACCTGTACCTGGACCACCTGGCGCCGGTGGACCAGATTCGCGCCAAGGTGGCCGAGATCCTGGCCGCCGCCGATGCCTGGGACGGCCGCACCGGCAAGGTGAGCCTGACCGCGCTGAAGGAAAACTGCATCGAGATCCGCATCCTGCTCAGCGCCGCCGATGCCGCCCGGATGTTCGACCTGCGCTGCCTGGTGCGGGAGACGCTGCTGGACTGGCTGGTGCGCGAACACCCCCACGCATTGCCCCGCCAGCGCCAGGCCAGCGTGGACGGCTGAGGCCGGCCTTCCGGCCTGCCCTTGGCTCCCGGGCCGGGCTATTCCGCCGCGTGGGCCACGCCGTGGCCGGCGGCGGCGATCAGCCCCACCACGTCATCCGTGCTGACCACATCGGCGAAGATATTGGCCATGTTGGACAGCGTGGCCTGTTGTTCCTGCGGGTGGTGGCTGGAACAGCCATCGGCGACGAAGAACACCTTGTAGTCCAGCATCATGGCGTCCCGCGCCGTGCTTTCGCAGCACACATTGGTCACGGTGCCGGTGACGATCAGCGTGTCAACGCCGCGCGCCTTCAGCCGCTCATGCAAATCCGAGGAGCCCTGGATGAAGGCGCTGAAGCGGCTTTTGCACACCACCCAGTCGCCGGCCATCACGTCCAGCCCCTGCCACAGGGCGTGGCCGTAGCTGCCGGGGGTGAAGGCCTCGATCATCTTTGCCCGGCGTTCCGGGGAGACGAAATGGTCGTAGAAGCTGCGCCAGCTTTCCACCGCCGCCGGGTCCGCGGTGTGCTGCAGGTACACCACCTGGCCGCCGGCATCGCGCAGCGCCGTGCTGATGCGGTTCACCGCCGCCACCGTGCCCGGGGCCGTGGCCACCGCGCTGGCCTGGCCTGGCGCCATGAAGCCGTTCTGCAAATCCACCACCACATGCGCGGTGCGCTTCGGGTCCAGCCCCGGGAAGATGCGAACGCCGCCACGGCGTTCGGTAACCCGGGAAACCACGGAGGGAAACAGCTCGAAATCGGCCATGGCGGGCGCCTTTCGCAGGGTGAGGCAGGCTAGGCCCGCGGCCCGGGGCTTCGCAACGGCCGCAAGCGGGCAAAACACCGGGAACCGACCGGAATTGCCCAGCGTTCAGGCAGCCACGCCCGCCGCGTGGCAGTCCTGCGCCGCGCCGCCTTGGCGCGCCGCCTCGCCACCGGTAGAACGCACCCTGAACCGTGCCCCCCAGGAAGCAGCAGCCATGGCCGCCTACCAGTACGTCTACATGATGAAAGACCTCACCAAGGCCTATCCGGGCGGGCGAGAGGTGTTCAAGGGCATCACCCTGTCCTTCCTGCCCAACGTGAAGATCGGCGTGCTGGGCCCGAACGGCGCCGGCAAGTCCACGCTGATGAAGATCATGGCCGGGCAGGACAAGGAGTTCGGCGGCGAGGCCTGGGCCGCCGAGGGCGCCACCGTGGGCTACCTGCCGCAGGAGCCGCAACTGGACCCGACCAAGACGGTGGGCGAGAACGTGCGCGGCGCCTTCGCCGTGCTGGAGGCGCAGATGACGCGCTTCAACGAGATCTCGATGAAGTTCGGCGAGGAGATGTCGGACGACGAGATGAACACCCTGCTGGCCGAACAGGGCGACCTGCAGGAAAAGATCGACGCCGCCGATGGCTGGGAAATGGACCGGCGGGTGGAAATCGCGCTGGACGCGCTGCGCTGCCCGCCGGCCGACAGCATGGTGGAGCACCTTTCGGGCGGCGAGAAGCGCCGCGTGGCGCTGTGCAAGCTGCTGCTGGAAAAGCCCGACCTGCTGCTGCTCGACGAACCGACCAACCACCTGGACGCCGAATCCGTTTCCTGGCTGGAACAGACCCTGAAGGACTACCAGGGCGCCGTGCTGGTGGTGACCCACGACCGCTACTTCCTCGACAACGTCACCAACTGGATCCTGGAAGTCGATCGCGGCCGCGGCTTCCCGTATGAGGGCAACTACTCCGCCTATCTGGAAAGCAAGCGCAAGCGCCTGCAGCAGGAGGAGCGCGAGGAGAGCGCCCGCCAGCGCCAGTTGGCCCGCGAGCAGGAATGGATGGGCCGCAGCCCGACCGCCCGCATGGCCAAGAGCAAGGCGCGTATCTCGGCCTATGAGGACCTGCTGGCCAAGAGCAACGAGAAGACCGCCGGCGAGGCCGAGATCGTCATTCCGCCGGCGCCCCGCCTGGGCAACACCGTCATCACCGCCGAAGGGCGGATGAAGGGCTATGGCGACCGCCTGCTGATCGACAACCTGACCTTCAAGCTGCCGCCGGGCGGCATTGTCGGCATCATCGGCCCGAACGGCGCCGGCAAGTCCACGCTGTTCAAGATGATCACCGGCGTGGAGGACCCCGACGCCGGCAGCCTGATCGTCGGCGAGACGGTGAAGCTGGGCTACGTGGACCAGAGCCGCGACAGCCTGGACCCGGACCGTACCGTCTGGCAGGAAATCTCGGATGGCATGGACCAGATCCAGATCGGCAAGAAGCTGATCCCGAGCCGCGCCTATGTCGCCGCCTTCAACTTCCGCGGCAGCGACCAGCAGAAGCGCGTCGGCCAGCTTTCGGGTGGTGAGCGCAACCGCGTCCACCTGGCGAAGATGCTGAAGCGCGAGCACAACGTGCTGCTGCTCGACGAACCGACCAACGACCTGGACGTGGATACGCTGCGCGCCCTGGAAGACGCCTTGGAAGAGTTCGCCGGCTGCGCCGTGGTCATCAGCCACGATCGCTGGTTCCTGGACCGTCTGGCCACGCATATCCTGGCCTTCGAGGGCGACAGCCACGTCGAGTGGTTCGAGGGTAACTTCGAAGCCTACGAAGCGGACAAGCGACGTCGTCTCGGCAACAGCGCGGACCAGCCGCACCGCCTCAAGTACAAGCCGCTGGCGCGGTAGCCCGGTGCCCTCGGCGCTGTTCTCGCCGCGGACGATCGCGACCGAACGGCTTTCGCTGGTACCGCCCGGGCAGGAACACCTGCCCGACCTGGTCCGGCTGAAGGCGGATGCGCGCGTCTTCGGGTTGATGCTGCACGGCGTGCGCGCGCCGGACCGCACCGTGCTGGAATTGGCCGACGACATCGAGTTCTGGACGGTGCGCGGCTATGGCATCTGGTGCGTCCACCTGAAGGGCAGCGGCGACTTCCTCGGCATTGCCGGCCTGATGGAACGGCCGGACGGCCGCGGCGTGGCGCTGCGCTACGCGCTGTGGCCCGAGGTGCGCGGCCATGGCTATGCGCGGGAAGCCGCCCGCGCCGCGCTGGAATTCGGCCACCGGGCCGGGCTGGCGCGGCTCATCGCCGTGGCCTGGGAGGAGAACCTGGCCTCTCGCGCCGTGTTGCAGGAAATCGGCATGGTCGAGCAGGATGCCTTCCTGCACCAGGGCAAGCGCATGCTGGTCTACGAGAGCCTGGCGTGAGCCACTTCACCCCCGTTGCCGCCTTGCTGGGCGGGCTGCTGGTCGGCGGCGCGGCGCTGTGGTGCTGGCTGGCGCTGGGGCGCGTGGCCGGCATCAGCGGCATCCTGGCCGGTGCCATGCCGGGGCGCGGGCCGGAAGCCGGCTGGCGCCTGGCCTTCCTGCTGGGCCTGGTGCTAGCGGCGCCGCTGTTCGCGCTGGCCGGTGGCACGGTGCCGGTGCCGCAGATGGCCGCCTCGCCGGTGGTGCTGGTGGTGGCGGGCCTGCTGGTGGGCTTCGGCACCCGCCTGGGGCGGGGCTGCACCAGCGGCCATGGCATTTGCGGGCTGGCGCGGCTTTCGCCGCGGTCGCTGGCGGCGACGCTGGTGTTCATGGCCAGTGCCATGGCCACCGTCTTCGTCAGCCGCCACCTGTTGGGGGGCTGAGCCATGCTGGTACTGCTTGCCGCGCTGGGGGCCGGGTTGCTGTTCGGCCTGGGCCTGACCGTGGCGGCCATGGTGGACCCGGCGAAGGTGCTGGGCTTCCTGGACCTGGCCGGCGACTGGGACCCCAGCCTGGCGCTGGTGATGGCCGGCGCCATTCCGCTGGCGGCGCTGGGCCAGGCGCTGGGCCGCCGGCGCGGCCGGCCCTTGCTGGCCGCGGCGTTCCAACCCTTGCCCACGGGCGGGCCGGACCGGCCGCTGTTGCTGGGCGCCATGCTGTTCGGGGTGGGCTGGGGGTTGGTCGGGCTCTGCCCCGGGCCGGCCCTGGCCACGCTGACCCTGGGGTTGTGGCAGGGCTGGCTGTTCGTGGCCGCCATGCTGGTGGGCATGGCCGGCCACGCCGTGTGGCGCCGTCGCAGGGCCTAGAGGCGATTATTTGAGCGGCAGCTTCACGCCGCCGGTGATTTCACCGGCGACGATCAGACGCTAGCGTTCATTCGCCCGCATCTGGGTGATCTGCTGGCGCATCGCCGCCAGCAGGGCGCTGACCTGGCCATTGTTGCGCTGAATGACGGAGGCGTATTCGCTCCGCTGGGTCAGCCGCAGGCTGGTGCCTTCCGCGATCATGTCGATGATGCGCGGCTGGCCGCCCACTTCCGCCACCCGCCAGTCCAGCGTGAAGGCGGCGGTGTTCGGGCGTTCGATGGTGGTGCTGACCATCACGTCATCCTCGGTATTCGCCTGGCTGCGGCCGAGGGTGAACTTCACGCCCTGGTATTCCCCGAAGCGGGAAGCCAGGTTGTGGATCAGGGTTTCCTCGAACAGCCGGGTGTATTCCTGCTGTTCGGCCGGGGTGGCGGTGCGCCAGAAGCGGCCCAGGATGAAGCGGCCGACGCTTTCGATGTCCACCGCGCGGCGCAGCAGCCCGGCCACGCGTTCCCGGCGCTGCTGCACCGGGGCGGAACTGTTGATGGCGCCGACCAGGTCGGTGCCGGTGCCCTGGATGAAGGTTGCGGCCCGGGCGGCGTCGATGGCGGCGAAGGCGGGGGCGGTGGGCAGCGCCACGGTCAGGCCCAGCGCGGCCGCCAGCACAACTCGGCGTTCAATGGTCGTCATGCACTCGGTCTCCAGGTGGCGCCATGCGTCGCGGCGCCAGTCGATACATGGGTAACGATACGCGGGGTAACGATATTCTGGGCAACGATACTTGGAGCAACGCCATTTGGGCTGGCGATACGGGCGCCGGCGGCGGCGTTCAGCGGGCCGGGGCGGCGCCGGCCGGCGGGGTGACCGGGCCGGGGCGACGGTCCAGGCGGTTGCCGATCTCGGCGGCGCGGCGCTGGCGGTAGCCGCTGCGCAGCGTGGCGTAGGGGTCCAGCGAGGTGCGTTGCACGTCGTCCAGCGTTTCGATCAGGCCTTCGCGGGTGTCCACCGCGGTGGCGCCAACCCGGCTGTAGCCCAGCGCCTCCACCACCACGCCCTGGCCGAACCAGAAGAACGGGTCGGCGACGATGCCGATGCCGAAGCCAACCAGGTCGCGCGCATTGCTCGGACCGATCAGCGGCACGAACAGGTAGGGGCCTTCGCCGATGCCCCAGGTGGCGAAGGTCTGGCCATAATCCTCATTGTGCGGGGGCAGGTCGAAGTGGTCCCGCGCCACGTCGATCAGGCCGCCGATGCCCAGCGTGCTGTTCACCAGGAAGCGGCCAGCGGTGTCCCCGGCACGGCGCGGCTCGCCCTGCAGGATGTCGTTGGCCAGCACCACCGGGGTGCGCAGGTTGCCGAGGAAATTGCGCAGGCCCATCCGCACCGGGGTGGGCACCACCGCGCGATAGCCCACCGCCACCGGCCGCAGCAGATACTCGTCCAGGCCCTGATGCACCGAGTACATGGTGCGGTTCAACGGCTCCACCGGGTCGTTGGTCTGGTGGTATTCGGCCAGGGCGTCGGGGTCGTCCGCCGGGGGGCGGGTGGCGCAGCCACCCAGGCCGGCAAGGGCCAGCGCGGCGAAGGCGAGCAGATGGCGGGTCGATATGAATCGCATAGGGCGCGGCAACCTAACGGATCTTCATTTACTTGGGTAACGCGCCAACGGTGTCCAGGCCAGCTACAAGGATGTTACGAATAGCCACGGCGCGGATGGGCGTAGGCCGCCAGTCTAGCATGCCGAACACGGTGGCGACCAGCAGGTTGCCCCCGTAGCAAGCCATCTTGCGGCCGCAGCCCGATATCGGGCACAGGGAAGTCATGGACCAGGCTTCGAACAACACGCTGCAACGCTGGCTGACCGGCCCGCGTATCGGCGCCTTGCCGGCGATGGCGGAACTGCCCGCGCCGCAGCTTTCCTTTGAATTCTTCCCGCCGAAGACCGAGGCGCTGGAAAGCCAGCTCTGGTCCTGCATCCGCCGGCTGGAACCGCTGGCGCCGCGCTTCGTCTCGGTGACCTATGGCGCCGGCGGCACCACCCAGGCGCGCACCCATGCCACGGTGGCGCGCATCGTCAGCGAAACCACGCTGACCCCGGCCGCGCACCTGACCTGCGTCGGCGCCACTCGCGCTGAAGTGAACGCGGTGGCGGAGGGGTATTGGGCCGCCG
Source organism: Acetobacteraceae bacterium (assembly GCA_947373495.1). Classification (GTDB taxonomy): domain Bacteria; phylum Pseudomonadota; class Alphaproteobacteria; order Acetobacterales; family Acetobacteraceae; genus CAIMOR01. The sequence continues at coordinate 2,739 of CANBXZ010000103.1, read as the reverse complement.
GGGTGCGCCACATCGTCGCGCTGCGCGGCGACGCGCCGGCCGGGGAGGCGGGCTACCAGCCGCATCCGGGCGGCTACGCCTATGCCGCCGACCTGGTGGAGGGGCTGAAGCGCGTCGCGCCGTTCGAGATCAGCGTCGCCGCCTATCCGGAGGGCCACCCGACCGCGGTTTCGGCCGAGTTGGACCTGGACAACCTGAAGCGCAAGATCGACGCCGGGGCGACCCGCGCCATCACCCAGTACTTCTTCGACAGCACGCTGTACCTGCGCTTCCTGGACCGCTGCGCCAAGGCGGGCATTACCGTGCCGATCGTGCCGGGCATCATGCCGGTGACCAACTATTCCCAGGCCGCGCGCTTTTCCGCCATGTGCGGCGCCAGCGTGCCGGGCTGGATGGGCAAGCTGTACGAGGGCCTGGACGAAGACCCGGAGACCCGGCGCATGGTCTCCACCGTGGTCGCCGCCGAGCAGGTGCGGCTGTTGCAGGCCAACGGCGTGGACGAGTTCCATTTCTACACGCTGAACCGGCCCGACCTGGTCTATGCCATCGCCCATATCCTGGGCGCGCGGCCGAAGGGTTAGCGCGTGATCTCCTGAGGTGGAAGCACCGAAGGGCGTGAATCACGCGACAGGACAACAAGCTGAAGCCTGCTCGGCGCTGAATGAAGCGCCGAGCAGGCTTCAGTCCAGGCGCATCCCCTCGCGGCGGATCATCTCCGCCGCCTGGGTGCGGTATTCGGCCGAGGACGCCGCCAACTCACCCGGGGTGCTGCCCACCGGGGTCATGCCGATGGTCTCCAGCCGCGACCGCACCTCGGGTTCGGCCAGCGCCGCCACCAGCGCCTGCCGCACCCGGGCCACGGCCTGGGGCGGGGTGCCGCTGGGGGCCCAGAAGCTGGCGGCCTCGGCCCGGTTGAAGCCGGGGAAGCCCTGTTCGGCCACGGTCGGCACATCGGGCAGGCCCGGCAGGCGCGCCGGCGAGGAAATGGCCAGCGCCCGCAGCAACCCCTCCCGCACCAGGGGCACCGCCTGGGGCAGGGTGGAAAAGCCCCAGTCGGTATCGCCCCCCATCACCCCGGCGATCGACTGGCTGCCGCCGCGATAGGGCACATGGGTGGCGGTAACGCCGGCGCTGTTCAGCAAAATCAGGCTGGTCATGTGCAGCCCGCCGGCCATGCCGGAACTGAAGTAGGAAAGCTGGCCCGGCCGGCTGCGCATCATGCCCAGCAGCCCGGCCAGGTCGCGCGCCGGATGGTTGGCCCGCACCACCAGGATGACCGGGGCCTCGGCGATCTGGCCGACCGGGGTGAAGGCGGCCTGGGCGTCGTAGCTCAGGTTGCGGAACAGCATGTTGTTGGTGTTGAGCCCGAGGCCGGTGGACAGCAGGGTGTAGCCATCCGGCGCGGCCCGTGCCGCCTCGGCCTCCCCGATGGTGCCGCTGGCGCCGCCGCGGTTGTCCAGCACCAGCGGCTGGCCCAGGAAGCGGCCCATGAAGGGCGCCACCAGCCGGGTGGGCGTGTCCACCCCGCCGCCGGCCGGCCAGGCCACCACCACGCGGATCGGCCGGGTGGGATACTCCTCGGCGTGGGCCGTGCCGGCGCTGGCGGCAAGCATGCTGGCCAACAGGGTGCGGCGGTGCATGGGCGGTTCCTCGGACGTTGCCTTTGCCGGCAGTCTGCGCCGGCAGCGCGGCCTTGGAAACCGGGGCGGGGCGGGGCAGAATGCCGGCAAGGAAAAATCCAGGGAGGCTCCGCCATGGCGCTCAACGCCCAGCAATTGCAGCAATTCCAGCAGGAAGGCTGGCTGTTCTTCCCGGAAGCCTTCAGCCCGGAGGAAGTGGCCATGCTGCGGGCCGAGGCCGAGGGCATCTACGCCGAGGACCGCCCCGAGGTCTGGCGGGAAAGGTCCGGCGCGCCGCGCACCGCCTTCGCCGCGCACCTTTACAACGAAGCCTTCGGCATCCTGGGCCGCCACCCGCGGCTGATCCGCCCGGTGGAGCAGATTTTCGGCGAACAGCTCTACATGCATCAGTACAAGATCAACGCGAAGGCGGCCTTCACCGGGGATGTCTGGCAGTGGCACCAGGACTACGGCACCTGGGCGCGGGATGACGGCATGCCGGAGCCGCGGGCCATGAATATCGCCGTGTTCATGGACGAGGTGATGCCGATCAACGGCCCGCTGATGCTGATCCCCCGCAGCCAGCACCAGGGCACGCTGGCGGCGACGCACGACACCTCCACCACCTCCTATCCGCTGTGGACCATCAACGACGAGGTGGTGACGAAGCTGGTGGCCGAGGGCGGCATCGTGGCGCCTACCGGCAAGGCCGGCGGGGTGCTGATGTTCCATGGCAACCTGGTGCATGGCTCGGCGCCCAACATCACGCCGTATCCGCGCAAGATCGTCTACCTGACGCTGAATGCCTGCTCGAACTACATCCGCACGCCGACGCGCAAGGAATGGATCGCGCATACCGACTTCACCCCGATCGAGCCCTGCGACGATGGCGCGCTGCTGGCCTATGCGCGGCGGTACAAGCAGGCGGCGGAATAGGGCAGTTTAGCCGCAGCGGTCGATGGTTACGCTGCTCAGCAAGAAGCCATTTATAGCGCTATACTCGTAAATGTAGCGCACTCCTTGAGAAATACCGTCACGCTGTGCCCCAGCGCAGGCTCGCTGCCGCACCATTGCAGCCAATGTAGTGCGGTTCGAGAGCGTTGCAGGATTGTCAATTGTG
>CANBXZ010000102.1 GCA_947373495.1 Acetobacteraceae bacterium | reverse complement strand
GATGTTCACCAAGGCCGTCGCGCGCGGTCTGCACCTCACCTGCGACGATTTCGGCTGCGAGATCCAGATGGCGGCGCAGATGGTGCGGCCGCGATGCTGGCGCATCCAGGAAGTCGGCATTCGCTACCAGGGCCGCACCTACCGGGAAGGCACGGGCCTTGGCTGGCGCGATGGGCTGAAGGCGCTGTGGTATCTGCTGTGGTACCGCGTGGTTCCCTGGGCTCATCGCCCCTAGAGCGGGATCGCCTGAGGTGGCCTTACCGGAAGGCGTGAATCATGCGGCACATCAATAATCTGGAGCGTGGTCGGCGCTGACTGAAGCGCCGATCATGCTCTGGACAGGTTGGGCCGGCGCGCAAATCCTGTCGGCCGGTGGTGCGGCATAACGAGGTTCGTCATGGCAACTCGGACGGCTGTCTTTGTTCTCGGCATGCATCGCAGTGGCACCTCCGCGCTGGCGCGGGTGCTCAACCTGCTCGGCGCTGCGCTGCCGCGCCGTGTGCTGCCGGCCGGCCTGGGCAATGAGTTGGGGCATTGGGAACCAGAAGCGGCGGTTGCGTTGCACGACAGGCTGCTGGCGGCCGCGGGAACAACGGTCAATGGCCTGAGCGGCCCGGCGGAAAGCTGGTTCGCCACCAGCGCGGCGACGGCCTTCCTCGCCCCGATGCGGGATCTCATCCGGGACGATTTCGCCGAGGAACCGCTGTTCGTCTTCAAGGACCCGCGCAGCGCCCTGGTGTTCCCGCTGTGGCGCCAGGTGATGACGGAACTCGGCATTCGCTGCCTGCCCATTGTCGTGCTGCGCAACCCCGCCGAGGTGGCCCGCTCCATCGCCGACCGCCAGGCCAAGGCGGAGCCCGGGCAAGGTTGGAGCATGGATCGCGGCGGCTTGCTCTGGCTGCGCTATGTGCTGGCGGCGGAGCGCCATACCCGTGGCGCCACGCGGGCGTTCTGCGCCTTCCCCGACCTGTTGGCCGACTGGCAGGGTGTCTCCCGCCGGTTGGCAACCGGCCTCGACCTCACCTGGCCCCGGTCGCTGGCGGCGGCGGGCCCTGACATCGAAGGCTTCCTCGACGCCACCCACCGGCATCACCACGCGGACCAACCCCTGGCGGCGCGTGGCGGCATCTGGTCGACATGGATCGACCCCAGCTTCAACGCCCTGCAGCGGGCCTGCGCGGGCGCGGAGCCCGATCAGGCGGTGCTGGATTCCGTCGGGCGGTCCTTCACCGACACCTGCGCGGCCATTCAGCCGGTGCGCGAGCCCGACGCGCCGCGGCAGCCCGTGACGGCAGACGCACCGGCAAGCTCCGGGCAGCGTGGCCACCCGGCATCGCGGCGGCTTGGCCTGGTGGTCACGGCGTTCATGCTGGAGGCGACGTGGCTCCCTGTGCTGGCCGCCATCATCGACGCGGCGACCGCGGCAGGGGCCGGCGTGACGATCTTCCCTGTCGGGACATTTCCGGCGACATCCGGCCAGGCATTGGCGCTGCTTGTGGCCCGGCCCGGCGTTGACAGCGAGCCTTGCACGCGCAGCACATTGCCGATCGAGCCGGCCTTCATGTGCGATACCGTTGCGTTGTTCCGCCAGTTGCGGGGCCAGGCCCTGGATGTCGTCCTGTTTCCGGACCGGGAGGGGCTGGCCCATGCCAGCGTCGTCGCCAAGCTGACCGGGCTGGCCTTCGCCACGACGACACTGGGCGTGCTTGCCTGCGGCGGCCTGCGCCGGCAGCGGGAGCAGGACCGGCGTTTCCCGGACAACCTGGTGACCCTTTCGGTCGAGCATATCGAGCAGCAGGCGGTCGAGAACGCGGATCTCGTGCTGTTGCCCTCGGCGGCGGTCGCGCAGTGGATGCGCGACGCAGGCTGGCGGTTGCGCACCGGGCCACCCCTGCCGGAGGGCATGTCCGGGCCTGCCATCACCAGCGCCGTGGTCGGTGCCTTGCAGCGGCCGGCGGATGCGGCGGCACATCATGCGGTTGATCTGCCGCCGCCACCCGACGTCACCGTCATCATCACGCATTTCGAGCAGCCGCACCTGCTCGACCAGAACCTCCAGGCGCTGGTGCAGCAGACGGATCGGGATTTCACGGTTCTCGTCGTCGATGATGGCAGCCAGGGCGCCGAGGCGCTGCGCTACCTCGCCGGTGTCGAGGCGGCGTATCGCCAACTGCGTCTCCGGCTGATCCGGCAGCCGAACCGCTACCTGGGGGCCGCCCGCAATGCCGGCATCCGCGCCGCAACCACGGCATGCGTCATTCTGCTCGACGACGACAACCTGGCCTTTCCGTCCATGGTGGCGAGCCTGAAGCAGGCGGTTCGCCTGTCGGGGGCGGATGTCGTCACCTGCGGGATACGGCACTTCCACGACGCCGCCCGGCCACCGCAGGCGGCCCCGGCGGGCCATGGCCCGGACCAGGTCTTCGCGGCTGGCCCGGTCCTGGTCGGTGCCGTCCACAACTGCTTCGGCGATGCTTCCGGAATCTATCGCCGGGCCGTCTTCGATCGCGTCGGGTACTTCCACGAGCAGCGCGGGGTAACCTTCGAGGATTGGCAGATGCACCTGCGCGTCATCGCCGCGGGTTGCCGCCTGCTGAGCCTGCCCGAACCGCTGGTCTGGTATCGGGTGCGCGGCGACAGCATGCTGCGCACCACCCATCGATACGACAACGCGCGCGTCATCGCTGCCGCCTTCCACCGGCTGCCCCAGGCCATGGTGGAACCCCTGACGGATTTCCTGGTCGGGCTTGAGGCGGAACAAGCCAGGCTGCATGAAACCGTGACCGCGATCAGCGCGGTTGCGGCGGCCAGCACCGCGAGCCAGGCGGATATGGCGGCCGACGCCGCGCGGCAGCTTCGGGCATTGGAACAGATGGTCGCCGCGCGGTCCGCTGGCGCGCAGACCGCCGAACGCTATGCGCAGTCGCTTGAACAGGCGCTGGCGGAGGCGAACAGGTCTGGCGCCGAGGCGGCCACCTATGCCCGCAGCCTGGAGCAAGCGCGAGTTGCAGCGGAAGCCTACGCCAGGCACCTTGAGGGGGAACTCGCCAAGGCCATCGCGGCCGGTTCCGGCCGCAGGCCGGCGGGATAGGATGAGGTTGCCGCGACTGCCGGCTTGCCGCCACACCGGCCGATGGCCGCCGTGGCCCCGCAGCAGCCGGGCCAGCTTCAGCGCCTGGTTGCGTTGTCCAGGCGCCGCAGCACCGCCCGCAATACCCGCGCGATGTCGTTACGCAGCCCGGGCGGGGGCGGGGGCACAGACGGCTCCGGCCGGGTTGCCTGAGCTGCTTCCAGCGCCTGCAACCGCAACTGGGCCTCCGCCAGCATGGCTTCCTGCGCGGCGGCGCGTTCACGCACATCGCCCAACGCCCGCAATTGCGCCTGCAGGGTCGAGATTTCCCAGTCCCGCCAGTCGCCGCTGCGCAGCATGGGGCAAGCTGCCAGGCTCTCGGCCAGGCCGGCCGAGGTTGTCAGCACGCAGCATCCGCGCCGGGCGCCGGTTTCCTCCGCCGCGGGCAGGGAGGGAAAGAACAGCCGCACCGGGCTATCCAGCAGGAACAACAGCAGACCGATATTGAGCGTCTTGCCCGGGCCGTAGTCGTCATAGGCATAGCCGGAGTCGAATGGCACGGCGAAGTCGTCAACCATGATGACGGCGGGAATGCCGGAGGCGAGGATGATTTCAACCTCCTCCTTCAGCGGCAGGTCGTCCTGCCAATGTGCGTCCAGGTAGATGAAGGCGGGGCCGGTGCCCGCCGCATCGGCCAGGGTGCGGCGCAGGAAGCTGCGGGAATCGCTCTCCTCGATCCGCACCTGGGGGAAGGGTTGCAGCTTCTTCCGCGACTGCAGGAAGAAGCGGGGGCTGATCTCGCAGGTGTGGATCGGCCCGTTGAAGTGTTCCGCCAGGAAGACGGTCGAGGTCGCGCGGTAGGTGCCGGTCTCGATGACGCAACTCGGACGGGTGCGCGCCAGCAGGTCGAGGATGATTCGGCGCCGGTTTTCCTGGCCGTTGAACGGGCCACCCCAGCTGGCTTGCAGCACGCTGTCCTGCAGGTCGAGTTCAGCCGCCGCCTGGAAGCCGATGTGGGCGGCATCCCGCAGCCCGGCCGACAGCAACCGGTCCGCCAACTCGGCATAGGTATCCGCGACCTGCCGCCTGATCGCAACCTGTGCCTCGGACGGCATTTCCTGGGTGGTGTTCATGCGTCAGTCCCGCGGTTCCGGCATTGCCGCACCTGACTTGAAGCAGCACCACCCACCAATCAAGCCCTTTTGGCCGCAGGCGCGTCATGCCGCGCCGGTGGGCCATTGCCGGGCTGGCCGCCTGGCCGAGGTCGCCTCTCGCCTCGCGCGGGTTGCAGACCATCGCCGGTTGCGTCTGCCCGACCATCGCGGCGGGCCTCAGCCCGGGCGGGCAGGGCGGTACTGCCACACGCTGGCGGGCGGGAAGTTCAACGGCGTCCAGGCACGGCGCTCCGCCCGCAGGCCCAGGGTGCGCCAGGGCAGCGGGGAGGTGACGCAGTAGCTGTACAGCAGGAAGCCACGGCCCGGTGCCACAGCCTCCACCGCCTGCACGAAGCGCCGCTGGCGTTCCCGCGGCAGCAGCACCAGCGGAATGCCGCAGATGGCGGTGCCGATGCGGCCATGCAGATGCGCCGGCAGCAGCCGCGGCAACTCGAAGGCGTCGCCGCACAGCACCGTCACCCCCGGCAATGCCTGGCGCAGATGCTCGGCCATCTCGGGCACGATCTCCACCACCAGCAGGCGCTCGGCCGGCACCCCGGCCGCCAGCAGGGCGCGGGAGACGACGCCGGTGCCGGCGCCGAGTTCCAGCACCACCTCGTCCGGCCCGCATGCCACCAGCGCCGCCACGCGCCGGCACAGCGCCGGGGAGGACGGGATGATCGAGCCCATCTGCAACGGGTTGGCCAACCAGCGGCGGAAGAACAGGGTGGGGCCCCGGCTGGACCCATCTTCGGCTCCCTTGGCGGGCGCGCTGGTGAGGCTGGCGTTGGACATCGGCGGCTCCTTTTCACCGCGCGCTGCTAGAGCCTGAGCGATGGCAGCCGCGTGTCGATCCCGCGACAGGCGGATGACGAACGCCGCGCGTTGCTTCATCCAAGCTTCACGCTCGCGCCGCACGGGCCGCGTTACAGCCCGCCCAGGCAACGGCGGACGATTCGGATGCACCTGACCGAACCCAGGCTGCGGTATCGCAGCATCTTCGTCTCGGATGTTCACCTCGGAACCCGCGGCAGCCGGGCCGACCTGCTGCTGGAATTCCTCCAGCGCGCGGAATGCGAAACCCTCTACCTCGTCGGCGACATCTTCGACGGCTGGCGCTTGCGCAAATCCTGGTACTGGCACCCCAGCTTCGACGCGCTGCTGCGCCAGGTGATGGGCATGGCGCGCCGCGGCGTGCAGGTCATCTACATTCCCGGCAATCATGATGAGGCGCTGCGCGACTGGTTCGGGCTGGAGATCGCCGGCATCAGCCTGCAACCCGAAGCGGTGCATCAGGCCGCCGATGGCCGCCGCTTCCTGGTGATGCATGGCGACGAGTTCGATGGCGTGATCCGCTACGCCAAGTTCCTCGCCTACCTCGGCGACTGGGCCTACGACCTGGCCTTGTACCTGAACCGGCTGTTCAACGCGGTGCGCCGGCGGCTCGGCTATCCCTATTGGTCGCTCAGCCAATGGCTGAAGCGCCAGGTGAAGGAGGCGGTCAAGGCGATCGACCGGTTCGAGGGTGCCTTGGCCGGGGAGGCCCGGCGGCGCGGCTTGCAGGGGGTGATCTGCGGCCACATCCACCACGCCGAGATGCGCCCGGTGAACGGCGTGCTGTACATGAACAGCGGCGACTGGGTGGAAAGCTGCACCGCGCTGGTGGAACACGCGGATGGCCGGTTCGAGTTGCTGGACTGGGCGGCGACGCAGCGCCTTTCGGTGGGGGCGTCGCGGCAACCGGCGGCGCTCGCCGAGGCATGAACGAACTTTCCTGGGGCAGGCGCGCCCTGATGGCCGGACCCAGGCCGATGCGCCTGCTGGTCGTGACCGACGCCTGGCACCCGCAGGTCAATGGCGTGGTGCGCACGCTGGACACGGTGGTGAGCCATCTGACGGCCGGTGGCGACACGGTGGAGGTCATCGGCCCCGACCGCTTCCGCACCCTGCCATTGCCCAGCTACCCGGAAATACGCCTGGTGCTGCGGCCGCGCCGCCGGCTGGCGCAGCTGGTGGAGGCATTTGGCCCCGACGCGGTGCATATCGCCACCGAAGGCCCCCTTGGCTGGGCCATGCGCGCCATTTGCCTGGAACGCGACTGGCGCTTCACCACCAGCTTCCACACCCGCTTTCCCGACTATCTCCAGGCCCGTACCGGCCTGCCGCCCGGGCTGGCCTGGGGCATGCTGCGGCGCTTCCATGCCGCCGGCAGCGGGGTATTCGCCGCCACCGCCAGCCTGCGGGCGGAACTCGCGCGGCGCGGCTTCGCCAATGTGCGACCCTGGACGCGCGGCGTGGCACTGGACCAATTCCACCCCGGTGCGGCCGAGGCATGGGCGGGCCTGCCGCGGCCGATCTCGCTGTATGTCGGGCGTGTGGCGGTGGAAAAGAACATCGAGGCGTTCCTGCGGCTGGACCTGCCCGGCAGCAAGGTGGTGGTGGGAGACGGCCCGCAACGCGCGCAGCTGCAACGGCGCTACCCGGGGGTTCACTTCGCCGGCTGGCGCCAGGGCGCGGCGCTGGCCAGTGCCTATGCCGGCGCCGATGTCTTCGTCTTCCCCTCCCTCACCGACACCTTCGGCCTGGTGCTGCTGGAGGCGATGGCCTGCGGCACGCCGGTGGCCGCCTTTCCGGTGACCGGCCCGCTGGACGTGGTGGCGCCCGGCACCGGCGTGCTTTCGGCGGACCTGCGCGCCGCCGTGCTGGCCGCGCTGGACTGCGACAGGAACGCCTGCCGCCGCCATGCCGAGGGCTTTTCCTGGCCCGCCTGCACCGCCGGCTTCCGCCGCCAACTCATCATGCTGCGCAACGACTGACACCTGGGGCAGGCAGGACAGACCTTCGGGTATTCGGTACCAGGCGCTTCAGGCGGCGGCGCGGAACAGCAGGCTGGCATTGGTGCCGCCAAAGCCGAAGCTGTTGCACAGCACGGCGCCGATCGGCCGTTCCTGCGCCACCTTGGCCACGCGGTCGATGGCGCTCTCGCGGCTTGGGGTGTCCAGGTTCAGGGTTGGCGGCGCCACCCCGTCGCGGATCGAGAGCACGGAGAAGATCGCCTCTACCGCCCCGGCGGCACCCAGCAGGTGGCCGGTGGCCGATTTGGTGGAGGACATCGCCAGCCGGCGCACGGCGTCGCCGAACAGGCGCTCCACCGCGCTCAGTTCCAGGTCGTCGCCCATCGGCGTGCTGGTGCCATGGGCGTTGATGTAGGTCACCGCCTCGGCGCCCATGCGCGCGCTGCGCAACGCGGCCTGCATGGCGCGGAAGGCGCCGTCGCCGCTTTCGGACGGGGCGGTGATGTGCCAGCCGTCGCCCGACATGCCGTAGCCGGCGAGTTCGGCATAGATCCGCGCGCCGCGTGCCCGGGCGTGTTCCAGCGATTCCAGCACCAGCATGCCGGCGCCTTCACCCATCACGAAGCCGTCGCGGTCCTTATCCCAGGGGCGGGAAGCCTGCTGCGGCGCGTTGTTGAAGCCGGTGGACAGGGCGCGGGCGGCGGCGAAGCCGGCCATGGCCAGTTCATGCACCGCGGCTTCGGCGCCGCCCGCCAGCATCACCTCGGCATCCCCCAGCGCCACCAGCCGCGCGGCGTCGCCAATGGCATGCGCGCCGGAGGAGCAGGCGGTGGAGACGGCACGGCGCGGGCCATGCAGGGCGAAGGCCTCGGCCAGTTCGGTGGCCAGGTGGTGGATCATGCCGCGGGGCAGGAAGTTCGTGCTGCCAAGCCGCAGGGCGCCATCGTGCAGCGCCTCCAGCCCGCCGCAGCCGGAACCGACGCTGACACCGCTGGCTTCCCGTGCCGGGGCTTCCTGCGGGTGCCAGCCGGCGTCGTCCAGCGCCTCGCGCGCGGCCAGCAGGGCCAGGTGGCTGAAGCGGGCGGTGCGCTCGGGCTCGGCGTTCAGGCCCCACACGGTGGCTGGCACCTGGCCGGCGACGCGGCAGGGCAGGTCGGTGTTGAAGCTGGCGATGGCGCCGATGCCGGAACGCCCATTCACCAGCCGGCGCCACACCGGCTCCAGGCCGCGACCCAGCGGGCAGACAATGCCCATTCCGGTGATGACGACGCGTTTCATGCCGAATCCCGAGGTCTTCATGGGCGTTCAATGAAGCCGTAAGCCGTTGCGCGGGGTGAAGCTTCGATGAAACCGCGCTGTCTTGGCAGGCGCCGCGATCGCCGCGCCTGCCATCGTTGTCCTCCTTCAGCTGAACAGGAAGTCGCTGGCCGTGAGGCTGGCCGCGGTGACGTTGTTCAGCGTGACCTGGTGCGTGGCGTCCAGGATGATGGAGGTATTGGCGCCGGCACTGAAGATGCTGGCCCCCAGCGCGGCGAAGCTGTGCACCGACCAGCCGACCAGGCTGATGACATCATGGGCCACGTCGAAGCCGTTGATGATATCGGCGCCCCCGGCGGTGAGGACGAAGCTGTCGTTGCCGCTGCCCGCGGTGAAGGTGTCGTTGCCGACACCACCGGTGGCGTTGAAGCCCACGGTCAGCCCCGCCCCGTTCACCGAGAGCACGGCGCCGCCGCTGGAGATCACGGTGATGGCCCCGCCATTGAAGGCGGCCATCGCCTGGGTGCCCAGGGTCAGTTGTGCGGTGCCGGTGCCGTTCAGGCTCAGCGAGCTGAAGTGGGACAGCCCGGCGAAATCCGCATCCACCGCGGTGAAGGGCGCGGTGAAGTTGATTTGCAGGCCATTGGTGCCACCCCCGGCATCCGCGGTACGGCCAGCGGCGGTGAAGCTGGCGTTGACGTAGTAGAAGATGTCGTCACCCGCACCGCCGACGAAGGTGGTGGCCCCGGCATCGGCATAGAGCAGGGCCTTGGTCGCGGCGGTGAAGGCCGCGGCGTTGATCGAGGTACTGGTGGCGCCGGCCGCCTCATGCACCGTGACCTGGCCGTTGAAGGCAATGGCCGCATTGGCCCCAAAGGTCAGGCTGCTGGCGCCGGCGCCGTTGAGCAGGAGCTGCTCCATGTTGGTCATGCTGGCGAAGGTGGCATCCGTGAGCGTGCCGGCCGCACCGACCTGGACGATGTCGTTGCCGGCGCCGCCATCCAGCGTCAGGCCCGCGGTGTTCAGCGCCGCCTGGGTCAGGAAGTCGAACACATCGGCGCCGTCGCCGCCCAGCAGCGTGTCGGCGCCACCGTTGCCACGGATGAAGTCGGCGCCGGCACCGCCGATGATGCTGTCGGCGCCGGTGGTGGCGATGATGTTCAGCGCGGCACCGGGGGCCAGCGCGCTGGCGTCCAGGGCGATGCTGGTGACGGTGGCGGCGTCGCGCACCTTGACCTGGTTGGCCATGGCCGCCGCCGCATTGGCGCCGAGGGTCAGGGTGCTGGCGCCGATGCCGTTGAGGAACAACTGCTCGACATTGCTGATGCCGGCAAGGGCGGCATCATCCAGGGTGCCGGCGAACTCCACGAACAACAGGTCGGTGCCCAGGCCGCCATCCACCGTCCGGCCCACGGCGTTCAGTTCCGCCAGGGTCAGGAAGTCGAAGGTGTCGGCGCCGTCGCCGCCCACCAGGGTATCGGCACCGCCGCCGCCGCGGATGAAGTCGGCGCCGGCGCCACCGGCGATGCTGTCGGCGCCGCTGGTGCCGATGACGTTGATGCTGTTGCCGGCCCCATAGGCCGCGGCGTTGATGGCCATGGCGGTGACGCTGGCGGCGGCCTTGACCACGGTGGTGGCGCCGAAGGTCGTGGCCGCCTGGACAGCCAGCGTGACGCTGTTGCTGCCGGAGCCGGCCAGGAAGATCTGCTCCATGGTGCTGATGCCGGTGAAGGCGGCATCCGTGACCGTGCCGGCGAAGGCCAGCCGCAGCACGTCGTTGCCGGCGCCGCCATCCACCAGGTGCCCCGCCGCCGAGAGGTCGGCGGCGTTGTTGAAGATGAGGGTATCGTTGCCGTTGCCACCGCTGAGGGTGTCGGCCCCGGTGCCGCCGGTGATGGTATCGGCATTGGCGGAACCGGTGATGCCGGCGGCGGCATTGCCGGCATTGCTGACCGACCAGCCGCTGGTGCCGGTGACGGCGGCCAGGTTCACGCCGAAGCCCGCGGCGGCCAGGTTGGCGGTGCCGGCGTTGCTGCTGGCGGCCGTGGCGGTCCAGGTCGCGGCCAACGTGGCGTTGACGGTGGAGCCGGCCGTGACCGTCAGCACATCGGCGCCACCCTGGCCGAGGTCGGCCACGGCATTGATGCCGGAGGAGATGCCGAAGCTGTCCACCCCGGCGCCGCCGGTCAGGCTGTCATTGCCCGGGCCGCCGGTCAGGCTGTCATTCCCCGAACCGCCGGTCAGCGTGTCGTTGTTGGCGGAACCGACCAGGGTGACGCCGGTGGCGTTGCCGGCATTGCTGACCGACCAGCCGCTGGTGCCGCCGGCCGCGGCCAGGTTCACGTTGAAGCCGGCGTCGGTGAGGCTGGCGGTGCCGGCATTGCTGCTGGCGGCGGTGGCGGTCCACGCGCCGGCCAGCGTGGCGTTGGCGGTGGCGCCGGCGGCAACCACCAGCACATCGGCGCCGCCCTGGGCCAGGTCGGTCACGGTGTTGACCGCCGAGTTGGCGACGAAGCGGTCGAGGCCGGCGCCGCCGGTCAGCACATCGTTGCCCGGGCCGCCATTCAGCGTGTCATTGCCGGTACCGCCGACCAATGTGTCGTTGTTGCTGGAGCCGGCGATGTTGACGCCGGTGGCGTTGCCCGCGTTGGAGATGGTCCAGCCGTTGGTGCCGCTGGCGGCGGCCAGGTTCACGTTGAAGCCGGTGGCGATGAGGCTGGCGGTGCCGGCATTGCTGCTGGCGGCGGTGGCGGTCCAGGCCGCGGCCAGCGTGGCGTTGGCGGTGGCGCCGGTGGCAACCACCAGCACATCGGCGCCGCCCTGGGCCAGGTCGGTGATGCTGGAGGTGCCGGAATCCACCGTGAAGCTGTCAACGCCGGTGCCGCCGGTCAGGCTGTCATTGCCGCCGCCCGCAGTCAGCGCGTCATTGCCCGCGCCGCCATTGATGCTGTCGCTGCCGCTGCCGCCAAGCAGGGTATCGGCATTGGCGGAACCGGTGAGGTTGACGGCGATGGCGCTGGCGGCGTTGGAAACGTTCCAGCCGGCGGTGCCAGCGACAGCGGCCAGGTTCACATTGAAGCCGGTGGTGGTGAGGCTGGCGGTACCGGCGTTGCTGCTGGTGGCGGTGGCAGTCCAGGCCGCGGCCAGCGTGGCGGTGGCGTTGGCGCCGGCCGAGACGATGAGGATATCGGCACCGCCCTGGCCCAGGTCGGTCACGGCATCGGTGCCGGCGGTGACCTGGAAGCGGTCGAGGCCGGCGCCGCCGGTCAGCGTGTCGTTGCCGGCGCCGCCGATCAGCGTGTCGTTGTTGCCGGAGCCGATGAGGCTGGCACCACTGGCGCTGGCGGCGTTGGTCACGCTCCAGCCGCTGGTGCCGCTGGCGGCGGCCAGGTTCACGTTGAAGCCGGCGGCGGTGAGGTTGGCGCTGCCGGCGTTGCTGCTGGCGGCGGTGGCGGTCCAGGCGCCGGCCAGCGTGGCGTTGCCGGTGGCCCCGGTGGCGATCGTCAGCGTGTCGGCGCCAAGGCCGAGATCGGCCAGGGCGTCGGTACCAGCGGTGACCTGGAAGCTGTCGTTGCCGGCGCCGCCGGTCAGGCTGTCATTGCCGGCGCCGCCGAACAGGGTGTCGTCGCTGCTGCCGCCGGCCAGGCTGTCGGCATTGTTGGAGCCGGTGAGGCTGACGGCGATGGCGCTGGCGGCATTGCTGACCGACCAGCCGGCGGTGCCACTGACGGCGGCCAGGTTCACGTTGAAGCCGGTGGCGGCAAGGTTGGCGCTGCCGGCGTTGCTGCTGGCGGCGGTGGCGGTCCAGGCGCCGGCCAGCGTGGCGGTGGCAACGGCGCCGGCCGAGACGATGAGGATATCGGCGCCGCCCTGGCCCAGGTCGGTGATGACGTCGTTGCTGGCGGCAACCTGGAAGCGGTCGATGCCGGCGCCGCCGGTCAGCGTATCGTTGCCCGAACCGCCGGCCAGCGTGTCGTTGTTGCCGGAGCCGGTCAGGTTCACCCCGGTGGTGTTGCCGCTGTTGGTCACGCTCCAGCCGCTGGAACCGCTGGCGGCGGCCAGGTTCACGTTGAAGCCGGCGGCGGTGAGGTTGGCGCTGCCGGTGTTGCTGCTGGCGGCGGTGGCGGTCCAGGCGCCGGCCAGCGTGGCGTTGCC
>CANBXZ010000101.1 GCA_947373495.1 Acetobacteraceae bacterium | reverse complement strand
GGTCGCGTTCAGCAGAGCGCGGGCGTCGACGCGCCCTGCCCCAAACGGTCAGGTCAGACCGCGTCCTCGCCCCGTTCGCCGGTGCGGATGCGGATGACCTCCTGGATCTCCGAGACGAAGATCTTGCCGTCGCCAATCCGCCCGGTGCGGGCCGCATTGGTAATGGCCTCGATGGCGCGCTCGGCGAGTTCGTCGCTGCACACCACCTCGATCTTCACCTTCGGCAGGAAGTCCACGACGTATTCGGCGCCACGGTACAACTCGGTATGCCCCTTCTGGCGCCCGAAGCCCTTGGCTTCCAGTACCGTCAGGCCCTGCAGGCCGATCTCGTGCAGCGCGTCCTTCACCTCGTCGAGCTTGAAGGGCTTGATGATGGCCTCGATCTTCTTCATCGGCTCCGCTTTGCCACCGGTGTGACTGTTCGCCCCTGCCTTTTCCCGCTTGCCTGCCCGGAGGCGAAGCAACCGGGAAGGCCGGCTTGATGCAAGGTGTTTTGCACTTCCCGTGCCAGGGGTTCAATCCAGTCTGGCGGGGGATATCGGGCCTATTTTTAGAAAACGCGCCTTATGTTGCACCAAACAGCACAAAGTTTGAGCACATTTTGTCCCCGAACGGCTTGGCCTCCGCTTGGCCCGCCCCCGGGCCCGCGAGCCCCGGCGAGGCGGGGTTGCGCGGCTGGCCGCCGCGAACGGCCTCGCTTGCGGCAACCCGCCGGCAAACCCATTATGGCGCCGCTTTGAGGAACCGCTTGATGCAGCCGCAGAACCACCTGCTTTCGGCCATTGGTACCACCATCTTCACCGTGATGAGCGCCCTGGCGACCGAGCACGGCGCCATCAACCTGGGCCAGGGCTTCCCTGACTATGATGGCCCGCCCGACGTGGTGAAGGCCGCGGCGGATGCGCTGATGGACGGCCGCAACCAGTACCCGCCCATGACCGGCCTGCCGGAGCTGCGCCAGGCGGTGGCCAGCCACAACAAGCGCTTCTACGGGCTGGAGGTGGACCCGAACGCCGAGGTCGTCGTCACCTCCGGCGCCACCGAGGCCATCACCGCCTGCCTGATGGCGGTGCTGAACCCGGGCGACGAATGCGTGCTGATCGAGCCGCTGTACGACACCTACCTGCCGGTGGTGAAGCTGCTGGGCGCGGTGCCGAAGCTGGTGCGGCTGAACCCGCCGGACTGGGCGCTGCCGCGGGCCGAACTGGCCGCCGCCTTCGGGCCGAAGACCAAGGCCATCCTCATCAACTCGCCGATGAACCCCTGCGGCAAGGTGTTCACGCGTGAGGAACTGGCGTTCGTGGCCGACCTGGTGGCCCAGCACAACGCCTATGCCATCTGCGACGAGGTCTACGAGCACCTGGTGTTCGACGGCATGCCGCATATTCCGCTGATGACCCTGCCGGGCATGCGCGAGCGCTGCATGCGCATCGGCAGCGCCGGCAAGACCTTCAGCCTGACCGGCTGGAAGGTGGGCTACATCACCTGCGACCGGTCCCTGGCGGCCAACGTGGCCAAGGCACACCAGAACCTTACCTTCACCACCGCGCCCAACCTGCAACGTGGCGTGGCGGTGGGGCTGATGAAGCAGGACAGCTACTTCCATGGCCTGTCCACCAGCCTGCAGGCCAAGCGGGACCGCCTGGCCGCCGGGCTGAAGCAGCTTGGCTTCGGCGTGCTGGACAGCAAGGGCAGCTACTTCATCACCACGGACTTCCGCCCCTTGGGCTTCAACGGGGACGACGTGGCCTTCTGCCGCACCCTGACCACCGAGGCCAAGGTCACCGCGATTCCCGTCACCGCGTTCTATGATTCGCCCGACGCACCCAGCCATTACGCCCGGTTCGCCTTCTGCAAGGCCGACCACCTGCTGGATGAAGCCCTGGAACGCATGCGGGTGTGGTTGTCTGCACGAGGCCAGTTGACGACCCCCACGGCGTAGGGGTATCAGCCGCGTCCTGTGTGGCGGCCTTAGCTCAGCTGGCAGAGCGTCGGCTTGTGGTGCCGAATGTCACGGGTTCGAGCCCCGTAGGTCGCCCCAGATTTTCTTCTCCTTCCATTGCTCCGCTTTCCCTCCGCCCTCGGCGGCGGCAGGATGCGGCCATCCGAAGGGGAGAACGTTCGCATGCAATTATCCGTACAGGGCCGCGCCGCGCTGATTACCGGCGGTTCCAAGGGCCTTGGCCTGGCCATGGCCAAGGCCTTCGCCGAAGCCGGTGGCTCGGTTGCCATGGTGGCGCGCGGCGCCGAATCGCTGGCCAAGGCGGAAGCCGAGGTGAAGGCCGTGGCGCCGGGCGTGAAGGTCATCGGCATCTCGGCCGACATCAGCACCAATGCCGGCTGCCAGCAGGCCTTCAAGGCCGCGGTGGACCACATGGGCAAGGTGGACATCCTCATCAACAACGCCGGCACCAGCCAGCGTGGCGCCTTTCTGAATGTCACCGACGAGTTGTGGCAGAACGACCTGGACCTGAAGCTGTTTGCCGCCGTCCGGCTTTCCCGCCTGGCGATTCCCGGCATGACGGAGCGCAAGTGGGGCCGGATCATCAATGTGCTGAACATCGGCGCCAAGGCCCCGCCCGGCGAAGGCGCGCCCACCGCGGTGTCCCGCGCCGCGGGCATGGCGCTGACCAAGGTCATCGCCAATGAGGTGGCCAAGCACAACATCCTGGTGAACGCCCTGCTGGTCGGCATCATCGAGAGCGACCAGTGGGTGCGCCGCCACGCCCAGGAAAAGCGCAACATCACCTGGGAGGAATGGAAGGCGGAAATGGGCAAGCCGGTGCCAATGGGCCGGCTGGGCAAGGCGGAGGAATTCGCCGCCACCGCCCTGTTCCTGTGCAGCGAGGCCGGCGGCTACATCACCGGCACCGCTCTGAACGTGGATGGCGGCCGCAGCCCGGTGGTGTGATGCCGGGGCAGTGGGGTGGCGGCCGGGCAGGGCTCTGCCCGGCCGCCACCCCGCGACCGCGGTGCGGCCCGCGGCTTTCAAGGAAGCGTCGGCCACTGCCCAGGGTGGCGGCGCCATCGCCCAGGGCAGTGGCCGGTCAAATATAACGCAACCCGACTGTCCGGACTTCTGCCTCGATTTATCCCAGGATAACCTGCCGGGGCGTCGAGAAGGGGTGTGTCATGCAGCGTCGCGCCGTACTGGGTGGCTCCGTCGGCCTTGGTGCCGTCCCCCTGCGGGCCTGGGGCCAGGGCTCGCGCGGCAGGCCGGTCAGGATCGGCTGGCTTACCGGCCAGCGTGCCGCCAGCCTGGCGCCCTACCTGGCCACCTTCCGGGAGGCGATGGCTGAACTGGGCCATGTCGAGGGCCGCAACCTCATCATTGAATACCGCCACGGCGACGAGGACGCCTTCCGCGTGCCGGACCTGGCGCGGGAACTCGCGGCCCTGCCGGTTTCGGTGCTGATGGTGCAGGGCGTTGCCGCCCAGGTGGCGCCGCTGGGCCTGAAGATCCCGGTCGCCTTCGTGATGAGCGCCGACCCGGTGCTGGCCGGGCTGGCGCCCTCGCTGGCGCGCCCGGCCAACAACATGACCGGCCTGACCTTCATGTCGGCCGAACTGAACGGCAAGCGGCTGGAACTGCTGCGCGACATCGTGCCGGGGCTGCGCCGCGTTGCGGTCATCGCCAATCCGGAACACGCGGGCATGGAGTTGGAGCGCGAAGCGGCACTGGAAACTGGCCAGCGGCTGGGGGTCGAGGTGGCCTTCATTGCCACCCGCACCGCCGCCGAGCTGGAACAGGCCCTGCGCCACCTGGCGGAAAGCCGCCCCCAGGCGATCAGCGTGCTGGCCGACGGTTTCGCCCTGCAGCATCGCCAGCGGCTGGCGGATTTCGCCCTGCAGCAGCGGCTGCCGCTGATCGCCGGCTGGGCCATCTTCGCCGAAAGCGGCGCGCTGTGCGTCTATGGCCCGCGGCTGCGCGAATCCTATCGGCGGCTTGCCACCTTCGTGGACCGGCTGCTGCGTGGCGCCCAGCCGGCCGACCTGCCGATCGAGCGGCCGACGGTGTTCGAGTTCGTGCTGAACCAGCGCACCGCCCGCAGCATCGGTGCCAGCATCCCGCCGCATCTGCTGGCCATGGCGGATACGGTGCTGGACTGAGCTACCCGTTGCGGAAGCCCGTGCCGCGGGCTGTCAGGCCGCGCGGCCGCGCAGATGCGCCAGCGCCGTGTCTATCCGCGTCAGGCTGGCCAGGTCCTGGTTCAGGGCGAAGGCGGTAACCCCGGCCTCCTTCCGCGCTACCCGGCCGATGATCGTGCTGTCGCCCCCCGGCAGGCGCAACTCGGCCCGGGCGCCGATGGGCAGCGCCAGTTGCCCGCCCAGCGCCACGCCGCCGCGCGCCATGTCCACGATGGGCAGTTGCTGGGCGCCGCCCGCCAGCAGCACGCTGACGGTCAGGCCATTGCCCGCCAGACGCTCGTAGTGCCGGCGCTCCCCAGCGTTGCGCATGGCCTCCAGGAAGCTGTCCATCTCGCCGCGCAGCGTCGCCGCTTCCTGGCCGCTGCCGGTGGCGGCCTGCAGGACATCCTGGCTCAGGGTTCCGGTCTGGTCCGCCGCCGCCACCAGGGCCTGCATGGCCTGGGCGGTGGCATCGGTGGTGCGGGCCACGTTTTGCGCCCCGGCGGCGATTTCCTGGGTGGCGCGGCCCTGTTCCTCCACCGCATGGGCGATGCCGGCGGCAATCTCCTCCACCTTGCGCACCGTCTCGGCGATCCGGCCGATCGCCTGGCAGGCGGCATCGGTGGAACCCTGCACGGCGGAGATCTTGCCGGCGATATCGGCGGTGGCCCGGGCGGTCTGCGCCGCCAGGTTCTTCACCTCGCCGGCCACCACGGCGAAGCCCTTGCCGGCCTCCCCGGCGCGGGCGGCTTCAATGGTGGCGTTCAGCGCCAGCAGGTTGGTCCGGCCGGCGACATCCTCGATCAACCGCACCACGGCCCCGATTTCCCGCGCATGGCCGGTCAGCCCGGCCACCAGCGTGTCGGATTGCTGGGCTTCCTGCACCGCGGCGGCGATCATGGCCGTGGCGTCGCGCACCTGGCGGGCAATCTCCCCGGTGCTGGCGGCCAGTTCCTCGGTGGCCGCGGCCACGGTGGAAAGATCGCGGGAGGCGGTCTCGGCACCGGCCCCAGTGTCCCGGGAATAGGCCCGGATGCGTTCGGCGGTGCCGGCCATGCGTTCGGCGTTGCCGCGCATCTGTTCGGCGGTGCCCACCAGGCCGGTCATGGCGGCGCTGGCGCTGGCGCCGAATTCCTGCACATGCGCTTCCACCGCCTGCTGCCGGCGGTCCTTGGCCAGTCTTTCGGTGGCGGCCTCGGCCTCCATCCGCTGATTCTGCAGCCCCTGTTGGCGGAAGGTCTCCAGCGCCCGGGCCAGGGAGCCCAGTTCATCCTGGCGTTCCCGCCCCGGCACCGCCACGTCCAGCCGGCCCGCCGCCAGCGTGGTGGTCGCCTCGGTCACCCGCGCCAGCGGGCGGGAGATGCCGCGGCCCAGCAGCGTGGCCAGCAGCCCCACCAACAGGGCGGCGCCGCCAGCCTCCACCAGGGAGATGAGCCAGATGTTGCGCTGCGCGGCGCGCAGGTCGTCCACATAGACCCCCGAGCCCACGACCCAGCCCCAGGGCGCGAAGGCCCGCACGAAGGAGAGCTTTTCCACCGGCTCCTGTGCGCCGGGGCGCGGCCACAGGTAGCCCACCACGCCACCCAGCGGTTCCGCCTGCGTCAGCCGCACGAAGGCGCGGAACAACTGGAAGCCGTTGGGGTCGGCCAGGTCGCCGATGTCCTTGCCGTCCAGGTCCGGGCGGAAGGGGTGCATGACCATGCGCGGGTGGTTGTCGTTCACCCAGACATATTCCTGGCCCTGGTAGCGCATGGCCCGCATGGCGTTCAGGGCTGCCTGGCGCGCCTGTTCCGGGGTGGCCCGGCCGGCCTTTGCCTCGGCTTCCTGGCTGGCGGCGATGGCGATGGCGCTTTCCACCACCGCGCGCAGCAGGGCGCCGCGCTCGGCTTCCATCTGGGTGGACCGACTGGCGGCCGAAACCATGGCCAGCGCCAGCAGACCGGCCAGGGCGATGAGGGTGATGCCGTGGATACGCAAGGCAATGGGCAGGCGCTGGAGCATGGCGGTGAACCCTGGTGATGCGGCCGCCATCTTGCAGAAGCAGCAATGAACACCGGCCTAAGCAATCCCGCTGGACCCTGGGGGCGCATTGCCCATATGCCGGTGGCATGGAATGGCAGGCCCCCGCCGTGGTGCTCGGCGTCCGCCCCTATGGGGAGGCGGGTGCGCTGGTGACGCTGTTGACCGAGGCGCATGGCCGCCACGCCGGCCTGGCCAAGGGCGGGGCCAGTCGCGCCCAGGCCCCGGTATGGCAAATGGGCAACCTGGTGGAGGCGCGCTGGGTCGGCCGCCTGCCGGAACAACTCGGAGCGGTTTCCGCCGAGATGATCCACCCCGCCGCGGCCCTGGCCATGGAGGACCCGCTGGCCCTGGCCATGCTGGCCGCCGCCTGCGCCCTGGCGGATGGCAGCCTGGCGGAGCGGGAGGCGCATCCGCGATGCTTCCATGGCCTGGTCTCGCTGATCGCGCGGCTGCCGGGCGGGGTGCGCCGGGTGCTGCCGGACTATGTGCGCTGGGAGGTGATGCTGCTGGAGGAGGTGGGCTATGGCCTGGACCTGACCGCCTGCGCCCTGACCGGCAGCACCGAGGCACTGGCCTGGGTTTCCCCCCGCACCGGCCGCGCCGTTTGCGCCAGCGCCGGGGAGCCCTGGCGGGACCGGCTGCTGCCGCTGCCGGCCTTTCTGCTGGGGGAGGACCGGGCCGGCGCCAATGACCCCTCCGGCCCGGCGGAATGGCTGGCCGGGCTGCGCCTGACAGGTCATTTCCTGAGACGAAATGCCTATGATGGCCAGCGAAACTCCCTGCCGCGGGCGCGGGAGATGCTGCTAGACAGGCTGGCGATGCTGGCCACCGATTCGGCCAAGGGACAGGGCTGGGAATAGATGCCTGACGATATCATGACGACGCCCGAAGGCGGCGAAGTTCGGGACACCCGCCTGGCCGATGCGCTGGGCGAGCGCTACCTGGCCTATGCCATGTCCACCATCACCTCGCGTTCGCTGCCGGATGTGCGGGACGGCCTGAAGCCGGTGCATCGGCGGCTGCTGTGGGCGATGCACCAGCTGAAGCTGGACCCCGACGCCGGCTTCAAGAAATGCGCCCGCATCGTCGGCGACGTGATGGGCAAGTATCACCCGCACGGCGACAGCAGCATCTACGAAGCCTTGGTGCGCCAGGCGCAGGATTTCGCCGCGCGCTATCCGCTGGTGGATGGCCAGGGCAATTTCGGCAATATCGACGGCGATAACGCCGCGGCCATGCGCTACACCGAAGCCCGGCTGACCGATGTGGCGCAGGCGATGCTCCAGGGCATCGACGAGAACACGGTGGATTTCCGCGCCACCTACGACGGCGAGGAAAGCGAGCCGGTGGTGCTGCCGGCGGCCTTCCCGAACCTGCTCGCCAATGGCGCCAGCGGCATCGCGGTGGGCATGGCCACCTCGATTCCGCCGCACAACGCCGGCGAGTTGTGCAGCGCCGCGCTGGAGTTGGTGCGCAACCCCGCCGCCACCACCGACGACCTGCTGAAGTACATCCCCGGCCCGGACTTCCCGACCGGTGGCATCCTGGTGGAGCCGAAGGAGGCGATCCGCGAGGCCTATGAGACCGGCCGTGGTGGCTTCCGCATGCGCGCCCGCTGGCACCGGGAAGACGCCAAGCAGGGCACCTGGCGCATCATCGTCACCGAAATCCCCTACCAGGTGCAGAAGTCCAAGCTGATCGAGCAGATCGCGCTGCTGCTGGACGAGAAGAAGCTGCCGCTGCTGGCCGATATCCGCGACGAAAGCACCGACGTCATCCGCCTGGTGATCGAGCCGAAGAACCGCACGGTGGACCCGGCGGTGCTGATGGAGACGATGTTCCGCGCCACGCAGCTGGAAAGCCGCTTCAGCCTGAACATGAACGTGCTGGATGCCGACCGCACCCCCAAGGTGATGGGGCTGAAGCAGGTGCTGCGCTGCTGGCTGGACCATCGGCATGTGGTGCTGGTGCGGCGCACCGAGCACCGGCTGGCAGCCATTGCGCGGCGGCTGGAGATCCTCGACGGCTACCTCATCGTCTACCTGAACCTGGACGAGGTGATCCGCATCGTCCGCGAGGAGGACAAGCCGAAGGAAGCCCTGATGGCGACCTTCAGCCTGACCGAGGTGCAGGCCAACGCCATCCTGGACATGCGGCTGCGCGCGCTGCGCAAGCTGGAGGAAATGGAGATCCGCAAGGAGCACCGGAAGCTCTCGGCGGAACAGAAGTCCCTGCAGGGCCTGCTGGGCAGCGACAGCAAGCGCTGGGCCGCGATCAGCGCCGAGCTGGAAGCCACCCGCGCCAAGTTCGGCGACGGCGCGCTGGGCAACCGCCGCACCGAGGCCGGGGCGCTGCTGCCGGCGGTGCTGATCGACGAGGCCAGCTTCGTCGAGCGCGAGCCGATCACGGTGATCCTCTCCGAAAAGGGCTGGGTGCGGGCGCAGAAGGGCCACATCGCCGAGGATACCGAGCTGCGCTTCAAGGAAGGCGACAGCCTGCACACCTGGCTGCATGCGGAAACCACCGACCGCATCGTGCTGTTCGCCAGCAATGGCAAGGCCTACACGCTGAAGGCGGACATCATCCCGCGGGGCCGGGGCGACGGCCAGCCGGTGCGGCTGCTGCTCGATATCGCCACCGAGGACGGCATCCTGACCGCGCATGTCCACAAGGACGGCACGCGCTTCCTGCTGGCCAGCGAGGACGGCAAGGGCTTCCTGGTGAAGGGTGAGGAAATGCTGGCGGAAAAACGCACCGGCAAGCAGGTGCTGGTGCTGGAAGCCGGCAAGCGCGCCATGCTGTGCGTGCCGGCGCAGGGCGACAGCGTGGCGGTGGTGGGCACCAACCGCAAGCTGCTGGTCTTCGCGGCGGAACAACTGCCGGAAATGACCCGCGGCCGCGGCGTGCAGTTGCAGACCTATCGCGATGGCGGGCTTTCGGACGTGCAGGTGTTCGACCGCAAGGACGGGCTACGCTGGAAATACGGCAGCGGGGTGCGCACCGAAACCGACCTGCGCGAATGGCGCGGCAACCGGGCCGGTGCCGGCAAGCAGCCGCCGCAGGGTTTCCCACGCAGCAACCGGTTCGAGGGTTAGGGCGCCGGCCCCGAGGGGCCGGCGATTACCCCACGATGGCAGGTACCGCCGGCATCGCTTCCAGCAGGGCATCGCCTTCGGTCAACTCCCGCCAGGCGCCGCCCACCAGCACCTCGCTGGGGCGGAAGCGGGCTTTGTAGGACATCTTCCGGCTCTCCGGCACCCAATAGCCCAGGTACACATAGGGTAGCCCCAGCGCCCGGGCGCGCTCCACCAGCCACAGCACCGCCCAGGTGCCGAGCGAACGGCGCGTGTCTTCCGGCACGAAGAAGCTGTACACGGCCGAAAGCCCATCCCCCAGCCAGTCGGTCAGGCAGGCGCCCAGCAGCTTGTCGTCGCTGCTGCGGAACTCCACCACCCCGGTGGTGATGGGGGTGTCCTCCACCATCGCCCGATAGTCGTAGAAACCCATGGCGGCCATGTCGCCATCGCCATGCCGGGCTCGCTGGTAGCGCTGGAACAGGGCGAATTGCTCGGCGGTGGCGCGGGCCGGCATCTCGAAGCCCTGCACGTCGGCGTTGGCCTTGGCCAGCTTGCGCTGCGCCCGGTTGGGCACGAAGGCCGGCACCCGGATGCGGATGGGAATGCAGGCCGAACAGCCCGGGCACACCGGTGAGTAGGCGATGTTGTGGCTGCGCCGGAAGCCGGCGCGGGAAAGCTTGTCGTGCAGTGTTTCGGAATCCGGGCCGGTCAGTTCGGTCACGATCTTCCGCTCGGTCCGGCCGGCCAGGTAGGGGCAGGGCAGCGGGGCCGTGGTGTAGAAGAACTGCGGGCGTCGGTTGGGGCGTTGCAACATCTGTTGGGCCTAGTTTCGGGGGCTTGGGCCGCTAAATCAACCGCTTGCTTGCGCCAGCGTTCCGCGGTGGCGGAATTATGCTCAAAATACCGTCGCTGGTCGGGTCAGGGCAGCAGTCGCAGCCG
Organism: Acetobacteraceae bacterium; assembly: GCA_947373495.1. Classification (GTDB taxonomy): domain Bacteria; phylum Pseudomonadota; class Alphaproteobacteria; order Acetobacterales; family Acetobacteraceae; genus CAIMOR01. Next base: position 2,386 of record CANBXZ010000101.1, on the reverse strand, counting down.
GCCGGTCAGTGCTGCCGGCTCCCGGGTCAGCCGCAGCGGCTCCCCGTCGCGCCAGGGCAGCAACTGGTCGCCCCAATGCGGGGAAAGCGGGTTGCCGGACTGGCCGGTGGCGATGATGGCCAGCGTGGCCTCGGTGTCGGCCATATCCGCCACCAGGCGCAGGCCGGCGCCATGCACATGCTGGAAGCCGGCCAGGTCGGCCCCGCCGTGCAGGCCGCCGCGGTTCACGGTCTGGCCATCGCCGGCGGTGGCCGCCTCCAACCCGGCCAGGCTGCGCAGCAGCGGAATGCCGCGCAGCAGCGGGTGTTCAAACCGGGCGACATGGAAGCTGCCCCAGCGCCAGGCGGCCGGGTCCTGGCCGGTCAGCGCGATCAACTCCGCCACGGCCTCGGTCAGGGCCTGGCCGGCCAGCACGGCGCAGTCGCCACGGCACCAGCGGGCGGCCAGGGCGGGCTGGCGCAGCAACTGCTGGGCAAACTCGGGTGGCTGGCCCCATTGGCCGGCGGGGGCACCGCCGGCGGCCAGGGCCAACTGGCCGAAGCGCCGCAGCCAGGCATTGAAGATCACCGGCTGGGGCAGCGGCGCGGCCATGTCGCCATCCCAGGCCAGCAGCAGGTCCAGCGCCACCGCCACGGCACCGGTGGGGCGCGGCATGCGGCGCAGTGGGCTGGCTTCCGCCACCGCTTCCCGCGCCAGCAGGCTGGTGCTGTCCATCTGGATCGCGGCCATGGTGGCGGCATCCAGCCGGCCTTCCTGGCCCAGCCTTTCGCCGATGCGGCGGAAGCGCCAGTCGCCGGGCCAGTCCCTGCCCATGAACACCGGGAAGCTGGCCGGCGCGGTGCGGTTGTTGCCGTTGGCCAGCATCTGGCTGGCCGGGTTTTCGCTGGCCGGCAGGGCTTCGGCGGCGGCCCAGCCGGTCCAGTCATGGCTGCCGTCATGGCCGGGGACGGGCTGGCTGCCATCCCCGGCGCGGCGCAGCGGTACCCGGCCGGTGGTGTACAGGCCGATGCCCCCGGCGCTGTCCGCGGCGATGAGGTTCTGCACCGGGCTGGTGATGGCGGCGGCGGCGGCGCGGGCCTCGGCCACGGTGCCGGCGCGATTCAGCGCCAGCAGGCCGGCGGCGGCGATGTCCTCCGGCGCCAGGTTGGCGGCGGCCAATGCCAGCACGCGGCCCTGCGGCATGGCGTCCAGGTCCGAGATCACCGGGCCATGCCGGGTTTCCCGCACCCGCAATTCCACCGCCTCGGCGCCGCGCACCAGGATGCGTTCTTCGGAAACCTGGAAGGGGCGGGGGCCATCGGGGCTTTCGTAGCTGTCCGGGCCCAGCGGGCGTTCCACGAACAGGTCCTGCACGTCGGCGCCGTTGTTGGTGAAGCCCCAGGCCAGCCGTTCATTGCGGCCAATGATGAAGAACGGCACGCCGGGGCTGGTGGCGCCGGCCAGCATGCGGCCACCCGGCAGGTCCACCCGCGCCAGGTACCACAGGATGGGCGCCTGGAAGCCCAGATGCGGGTCGTTGGCCAGCAGCGGCCGGCCACTGGCGGAACGCGCACCGCCGACCGCCCAGGCATTGCTGGCCGAGGCGGGCAGGGTGAAGGGGGCGGGGAATTGCGGCAGCAGCGCCGCCAGCCGGGCGAGGTGTGGCTCGGGCAGGGCGCCCTGGCGTTCGGGGGGGGCGGGCGGGGCGGCGATGTCCTCCTGCGGCCAAAGCTCGGCGATGCGGGCGGGGGACAGGCTGCCGGCCAGGCGGGCGCGCTGGATCTCGTCACGGAAATTGCCGGACAGCCACAACCCCATCACCTTGCCCCAGAGCAGCGAATGCTCGGCCAGCCAGGGTTCCGGCTTGCCCAGCAGCAGGAATTCCGGCGCGGCGAAGCGGCCACGGGCCTCGATCCAGGCATTCACCCCATTGGCATAGGCGGAGAGCACGGCGCGGGTGTCGTCGTCCAGCGCCGCCAGGTCGGCTTCCGCCCGGCGGGCCAGGCCCAGGGTGCGGGTGAAGCGGTCATTCGCCACCAGCGCCGGGCCGGCGATCTCGGCCAGGCGGCCGGCGGCGCCGCGGCGCATGAGTTCCATCTGGAACATGCGGTCCCGCGCATGCAGCCAGCCCAGGGCGGCATAGGCGTCGCGTTCGGTGGCGGCGCGGATGCGCGGCACGCCCCGGGCGTCGAGCGAGATCTCCACCGCGGCGGCAAGGCCCGGGATGGTGGCCTGCTGGGTGGCTGGCGGCAGGGTGCGCCACAGCGCGTAGCCGATGCCAAGCGCCACCAGCAGCAGCAGCGCCAGCAGCCCAAGCCCCAGGCGCAACCACAGGCCGCGGCCCTGGCGGAAGCGGCGGGGCGCACGGGGATGGCCGAGGCTGTGCATGCTCAGCGCCACGCCGGAA
>CANBXZ010000100.1 GCA_947373495.1 Acetobacteraceae bacterium | reverse complement strand
CCGTGGTGCCGTCGTGGAACTTCAGCCCGGCGCGCAGCTTGATGGTCCACACCAGGCCGTCGGCCGAAACGCTGGCGCCTTCGGCCATCTGCGGCTGCGGCACCAGGTTGGCGTCGAAGCCATACAGCGTGTCCCACACCAGGGCGGCGGCGTTGCGGACAACGTACTGGGTGCCCCAGATCGGGTCGAAATTGGCCAGGTTGGCCTGCGGCACGAATTTCAGCGTGCGTGCCGCGGCGCCCTGCGAATAGGCCGGGGCCGAGATGCCGCCGAAGCCAGCCAAACCCACGCCAGCACCAGCCTTGATGAACGTCCTGCGATCCATAGGTCCCTCGTCTCCAATTCCCGGCGCCCGCCCGGTTTCAAGCCAGCCTGCCGCATTCGTGTGCAGGAAGCCAGCGTCCAGACGCAACCACCAAACTCACCACGGGTGACTTGCACATGCTGTGCCACCCGCCCCGCTTCAGCCCGCCTTGCGCAGGTTCCAGAACAGCGCCGGCCCACCGCGCACCAGGCCGGAGAGGCTGCGCCGCCATGCCTGCGGCGGCCGGCCCTGGCCCAGCGGCACGAAGGGCGCCTCCTCCCATACCAGGCGCTGCAACTGCTCGGCGATGCCGCGTTCCTCGGCCAGGGTGGTGGCGTTGAACCATTCCTCGCGCAGGGATTCCCGGCGCGGGCTGGTGGACCAGCCGGCCCAGCCCTCGGCGCCATTGCCGCGCAGCGGCTGGTGGCTGCCGGGCACGCTGGTGTCCAGCCCTTCCCAGGTGGTGCAGAAGGCGCTCCAGCCGCCCTGGTCCACCGGGCCGCGATTGCCGCGGCGCTGGATGGCGGTGCCCCAGTCGGTGGCCTGCAATTCCACATTGAAGCCGATGCGGCGCATCAGGTCCGCCGCCACTTCCGACAGCGCATTGATGTTGGCCAGGTCGGTCGGCGTCATCATCGCCACCTTCTCGCCCTTGTAGCCGCTCTCCCGCAGCAGCTTCTGCGCCGCCTCGATGCTGCGCGGGCTGGTCAGCACCTCCAGCCCGGCGTCATTGGCCAGCGGCGTGCCGGGGGTGAAGGCGCCGGCGGGAATGCGCCACAGCGCCGGGTCGTCGCCATAGGCGGCCTGCATGAAGGCGCGCTGGTCCACCGCCGGCAATATCGCCCGCCGCACCGCCGGGTTGTCGAACGGTGCCTGCAGATGGTTGAAGCGCAGCACGCCGAGGTTGCCCGCGGTGTTGATGACGTCGATCTCGATCTCGCGGTTGCGGCGCAGCCGGGGCAGCAGGTCCGGCAGCGGGGTTTCCCACCAGTCGGCCTCATTGTTCAGCAGCGCGCCGGCGGCGGTGGCCGGGTCGGGCATCACCCGCCATTCCACCCGGTCGAAATGCACCGGCTTGCCACCGGCCAGGAAGTCCGCCGGCTCCTGCCGCGGCACGTAGTCGGCGAAGCGTTCGTACACCGCCAGGCTGCCCGGCACCCATTGCGCCTGGCGGAACACGAAGGGGCCGGAGCCGGTATAGTCCTCAATCTGCTTGAACGGGTCGGTGCGTGCCACCCGTTCGGGCATGATGGCGCAAATATTGGCAGAGGGTTTGCCCAGCGCCCAGGCCAGCCCCGGCCAGGGCCGCTTCAGCCGCAGGGTGAACACGCTGTCCGATTCGGCGCGGGCTTCCTCCAGCAGCGCGTTCAGCCGCAGCCCCAGCACGTCCCGCTTCGACCAGCGCAGGATGGAGGCGATGCAGTCCGCCGCGCGCACCGGCGCCCCGTCGTGGAACTTCAGCCCGGGCCGCAGCGCGATGCGCCAGGTCAGGCCATCGGCGGAAACCTCATGCCCCGCCGCCATCTGGTGCTTCGGCTGGAAGTCGGCGCCCAGGCCGAACAACTGGTCGTAGATCATCAGGCCGTGGTTGCGGGCGATGACGGTGGTGGACCAGACCGGGTCGATATTGGCCAGGTTGCCCTGTGGGATGAAGCGCAGCAGGCGCTGCGCGGTCTGCGCGCGGGCCAGCGAGGGGGCGGCCAGCGAAGGGGCGGCCAGCGCGGCGGCGGCGAGCAGCAGGGGGCGGCGCGAGATCATGCGGATTTCCCGATATTCCAGAACGCGGTGACCGGGCACTTGAACACCCCGGTGAGGTTGCGGCGCCAGACGCTGGGCTGCCAATAGAAGCCCAGCGGCACATAGGCCATCAGCTGCATCGCCTCGCGGTTCAGCGCCTCGGCGATGCCCCTGGCCTCGGGGGCGCTGGTGCTGTCGATCCAGGCGGCGCGCAGGCGCTCGATCTCCGGCGCATCCGGCCAGCCGAACCAGGCATTGGCGCCATTGGCGCGCAGGAACAGGTGGGTGGCCGGCACGGTCAGCGACTGGCCGGAGGAGGTGGTGTGGATGATGCTCCAGCCGCCCTTCTCCACCGGCTCCTTGCTGGCGCGGCGCTGCACCAGGCTGCCCCAGTCGGTGGCGACCAGTTCCAGGTTCATGCCCAGCCGCCGCAGCACATCCGCGGTCACCATGGAGAGCGCGTTGATCTGCGGGTAGTCGCTGGGCGCCACCAGCACCACCTTCTCGCCATTGTAGCCGGCGGCGGCCAGCGCGGCCTTGGCGCGGTCGATGCTGTGGGTCTTCAGCACCTCGCTGCCCACCTCATTGGCCAGCGGGGTGTTGCAGGTGAACACGCCCTCGCACACGCCCCAGCCATCCGGCTCATTGCCCGCCACGGCGCGCAGGTAGTCGCGCTGGTCCACCGCCATGGCCACGGCGCGGCGAATGGCCGGGTTGTTGAACGGCGGGTGCAGCGTGTTGAAGCGGCAGATGCCATAGGTGCCGTCCAGCAGGCGCTGTTCCACCACCAGCTGGCGGCTGCGGCGCATCAGCGGCAACAGGTCGTGCAGCGGGTATTCCCAGTAGTCCTGCTCGCCGGTGGTCATCGCATTCGCCGCCGTCGCGGGGTCTGAGATGATGGTCCATTCCACCCGGTCTATCCGCGGCACGCGGCCGCCGGCCAGGCCGTCCACCGCTTCCTGCCGCGGCAGGTAGTCGGCGAACTTGCCCCAGGCCGCGGTCTGCCCGGGGTTCCATTCCCCGGCCAGGAAGCGGAACGGGCCGGAGCCGATCGCCTCGCGGATCTGCTGGAAGGCGTCGGTGGCGGCGATGCGCGCCGGCATGATGAAGCAGGGGAATTGCGTCTGCCCCAGCGCCTGCAACAGCAGCGGCGTGCGCTGCTTCAGCCGGAAGCGGAAGCGGCGGTCGTCCAGCGCCGCCAGTTCCTCCACCCGCGGCCACAGCACCTGGGTGAAGGGGTCGCGCCGCACCCAACGCTGGATGGAGGCGACGCAATCGGCCGCCGTCACCCTTTCGCCGTCGTGGAATTTCAGCCCGGGGCGCAGCGTGAAGGTCAGGCTCTTGCCGTCATCCTCCTCCAGCCAGCCCTCGGCCATCTGCGGCCGGATGGCGCCGCTGGCGTCCTGCGCACAGATCTGGTCGAACACCAGGAAGGCGTGGTTGCGGGTGACCACGGCCGTGGTCCACACCGGGTCCAGGCTGGTCAGGTTGGCCTGCGGCACCACGCGCAGGGTGCGCGCGGCGCTGCCCTGGGCGAAGCTGGGGGCGGGCAAGGCGGCGGCGGAAGCGGCGGCGGCCAGCAGGGCACGGCGATGAAGCATGCGGTCAGGCCTTCCTCAAAATCGGGTGGTGGGGCGTGAAGCGGCGGTCACGCCCGGCGGATGTTCCAGAAGATGGCGAAGCCCTTCACCCGGTCCGCCAGGTTGCGCTTGTGCGCGGTCAGGCTGCGATAGCCGCCCAGCGGGATGTAGGGCAGTTCCTGCATCGCCACGCGCTGGATCTGGCGGGCCAGGTCCTGCTGCTGGGCCTGGTCGGGGGCGTCGAAGAAGCGCAGGCGCAGTGCCTCCAGCGCCGGAATGTTCGGCCAGCCCGGCGTGGCCGCGGCGCCGTCGCTGCGCAGGCTGTTGTGGGTGCCGGGGTTGACGAAGTCCATGCCCGAATTGGCGAAGCAGGAAACGCTCCAGCCGCCCTGCGCCACCGGCCCGCGGTTGTTGCGCCGCTGCACCAGCGCGCCCCAGTCGGACAGCGCGATGTCCAGGTTCACCTCCAGCTTGCGGAAGAAGTCGATCGCCACCTGCGCCATGGCCGAGGTGGAGATGATGTCGGTGGTGCCCAGCAGCCGGATGGGTTCGCCATTGTAGCCGGCGGCGCGCAGGTCCCGCTTGGCCTGCTCGATGCTGCGCGGCCCGACCAGCGGCGCCAGCGCCTCGTCATTCGCCAGCGGCGTGCCGGGGGTGAAGAAGCCGACATTGGTGGCGAAGCGCGATGGCGTCGGACCGACGATCGCGGTCATGAAGTCTTCCTGGTTCACCGCCGAAAGCAAGGCGCGGCGAATGGCCGGATTGTCGAATGGCGGCTGCAGGTGGTTCATCCGCAGCGAACACGGGAAGACCAGCGTGTCCATCACCTCCACCACCAACTGTCGCTGGCGTTCCAGCAGGGTGGAGACCTCGGGCGGCATCTGTTCGAACCAGTCCACCTCGCCCGACATCAGCGCCGCCGAGGCGGTGGCCGCATCCGGGATGGTGTGCCATTCGATCCGGTCGAAATGCGCCACCTTCGGCCCGGCGGTCAGCCCCACGCCATTGTCCGGCGTGGGCGCATAGCCGGCGTAGCGTTCCCAGGCGGCGAAGCTGCCGCTGCGATGCTCGGCGTGCAGGAACTTGAACGGCCCGCTGCCGATGGCTTCCGGAATGGGCTTGAACGGGTCGTGGCTGGCCAGGCGTTCCGGCATGATGAACGCCACCGGGGAGGACGGCAGCGCCAGCGCGCCGATCAACTGCGGAAAGCGCCGCTTCAGCCGGAACACGATGCGCCGGTCATCGGGCGCCGAGAGTTCGTCCAGATAGGTCAGCAGCACCTGGCCGGTGGGGCTGCGCCGCGCCCAGCGTTGCAGGCTGGCCACCGCGTCCCGCGCGCGCACCGGCTCGCCGTCGTGGAACTTCAGCCCGGGGCGCAGCGTGACGGTGACCCGGCGGCCGTCCTCCTCCTCGACATGGCCCTCGGCCATCTGCGGCCGGATGCGGTACTGCGCGTCGGTGCCGTACAGCGTATCCCACACCATGTAGCCGTGGTTGCGGGCGACGTTGCTGATGGTCCAGATCGGGTCCAGCGTCGTCAGGTCGGTCTGCGGGACGAACTTCATCACCCGCGCCGGCTGCGCCCTGGCGGGCAGGGCCAAGGAACCGGCGCCGGCGGCCAGCCCAGCCGCCAACACCGTGCGACGCTGCATCATGACCGCTTGATCCCCCAGAACAGCGCCAGCCCGCGCACCCGGTCGGCCAGGTCTCGGCGAATGGCGGTTTGGCTGCGATAGGCGCCGACGGGAATGAACGGCAGGTCCTGCATCGCCTCCACCTGAATCTGCCGGGCGAGCGCCTGGCGAGCCGCCAGCGTCGGCGCCTCGAACCATTGGTCGCGCAGTTGTTCGATCCTCGGCATGTCCGGCCAGCCGAACCAGGCGCCATTGCCGTTGGCGCGCAGCGTCGGGTTGGTGGCCGGGGTCAGGAAGTCCATGCTGCTGAAGGCGTACATCGAAACGCTCCAGCCGCCCTTGTCCACCGGCTCCTTGCTGGTGCGGCGCTGCACCACCGTGCCCCAGTCGGTCAGCGCCACGTCCAGGTTCACCCCCAGCCGCTTGAACAGGTCCATCGCCACCTGGGTGAGCGCGGAGGGAATCAGGATGTCGGTCGGCCCCAGCAGGCGGATCGGCTGGTTGGTGTAGCCGGCTTCGCGCAGCGCGGCCTTCGCCGCCTCGATGCTGCGCGGGCCCTTCAGCGGCTCCAGCGCCACGTCGCTGGCCATCGGCCCGCCCGGGGTGAAGAAGCCGACATCGGTTTCATACAGCCGCCGGTCGGTGCCGACCGAGGCGATCATGAAATCCTCCTGGTTGATCGCCGGCAGCAGGGCGCGGCGGATGGCGGCGTTGTTGAACGGCGGCTGCGCGAAGTTGAAGCGCATCAGCGCCATCATCGGCCGCGGGTCCATCGCCTCGATCGCCAGGGCGCGGTTGCGCGCCAGCAATTGCTGGATCTCCGGCGGCGGCTGTTCGTACCAGTCCACCTCGTTGTTCTGCAGCGCGGCGGCGGCGGTGGCGGCGTCCGGGATGGTCTTCCATTCCACCCGCTCGAAATGCGCCAGCTTCGGCCCGGCGGTCAGGCTGGCGCTGCCCTGCACCGGCACATAGGCGGCGTTGCGGGCGAAGCCGGCGCCATTGCCGGCGACGAAATCCCCGGGGATGAAGCGATACGGCCCGCTGCCCACCACTTCCCGCAACTGGGTGAAGGCGTCGGTCTGCGCCAGGCGTTCGGGCATGATGAAGCAGGGCGGCGCCACCGGGTTGCCCAGCGCCTCATACAGCAGCGGGAAGCGCTGCTTCAGGCGGAATTGCAGGCGCTTGTCGTCCAGCGCCTCCACCGCCTCCACCACCGTGGTCAGCTTCTGGCCCATGGCGTGGCGGCGCATCCAACGCTTGATGCTGGCCACCGCGTCCTTCGCCAGCACCGGCGTGCCGTCGTGGAACCTCAGCCCCTCGCGCAGCGTGATGATGACGCGGCGGCCGTCATCCTCCTCCACATGGCCCGCCGCCATCTGCGGCTGGGCGCGGAACTCGGAATCCGAGCCATAGAGCTGGTCGTAGACCATGTAGCCCATGTTCCGCGTCACGTTGGACGTGGTCCAGATCGGGTCCAGGCTGGACAGGTCGGCCTGCGGCACGAAGCGCAGGACCTGGGCGCGCTGGCCATGGGCCGGCGCCGCCAGGGCGGCGGCCCCGGCCGCCAGCAGGGTACGCCGTTGCATGGCCTCAGGCCCTCCGCATGTTCCAGTAGATGGCAAAGCCGGGCACGCGGCCGGTGATGTTCTTCTTGATCGCGGTCATCGACAGATAGGCACCGACCGGAATGTAGGGCACCTCGTCCATCGCCACGGTCTGGATCTCCCGCGCCAGGCGCTTCTGCGCGTCCATGTCCGGCGCCTCGAACCAGGCGTCGCGCAGTTCCTCCAGCTTCGGGATGGTGGGCCAGCCCGGCCAGGCGCCGGCGCCATTGCCGCGCAGCTGGGTATGCGCCGAGGGGTCGAGGAAGTCGAAGCTGGCGAAGGCGGTGTACAGCACGCTCCAGCCACCCTTCTCCAGCGGTTCCTTGCTGGCACGGCGCTGCACCACGGTGCCCCAGTCGGTCAGCGCCAGGTCCAGGTTCACGCCCAGCCGGCGGAACATGTCGCCGCCCACCTGGGTCATGGCGGAAGGCGCCAGGATGTCGGTCGGGCCGATCACGCGGATCAACTGGTTGGTGTAGCCGGCTTCCTTCAGCAGCGCCTTGGCGCGTTCGATGCTGCGCGGGCTGGTCAGCGCGCCCATCGCGGCGTCGTTCGCCAGCGGCGTGCCGGGGGTGAAGGCGCCCACCCCGGTCATGTACATCGCCGGGTCGGTGCCGACGATGGCGGCCATGTAGTCGGCCTGGTCCACCGCGGGCAGGATCGCCTGGCGCATCTTCTTGTCGTTGAACGGCGCGTGCAGCGTGTTGAAGCGCAGCACCCCCACCAGCGGCAACGGGTCGATCGGCTCGATCGCGATGTCGCGCGAACGGCGCAGCAGTTGCTGCAACTCCGGCGGTGGTTGCTCGAACCAGTCGATCTCGCCGGATTGCAGCGCCGCGGCCGAGGTGGCGGCATCGGTGATGATGTTCCATTCCACCCGCGCGAAGCCCGGGCGCTTGGCGCCGGCGGTCAGGCTGGGGGCTTCATCGCGCGCCACGTAGCGTTCGTTGCGCTCGAACACGATCAGGCTGCCGCTGTTGAACTCATCCGCCTTGAAGCGGAACGGGCCGCTGCCGGTGAAGTCGCGGATCTGGGTGAAGGCGTCGGTCCTGGCCACCCGTTCCGGCATGATGAAGCACACCGGGTTCACCGGGCTGGCCAGGCCGTTCAGCAGCATCGGGTAGGGGCGCTTCAGGTGGAAGCGCAGCCGGCGGTCATCCACCGCCTCCATCCGGTCCAGCACCGTCTCCAGCTTCTGGCCGTGCGGGCTGCGCTTGGCCCAGCGGGCGATGCTGGCCAGGCAGTCGGCGGCGCGCACCGGCTCGCCATCATGCCAGCGCAGGCCCTCGCGCAGGGTGATGGTGACCTCGCGGCCGCCGTTTTCCTCGGTGTGGCCGGCGGCCATCTGCGGTTGCACGCGGTACTGGGCATCCAGCCCGTACAGCGTGTCGTACACCATGAAGCCGTAGTTGCGGGTGATGTTGGCCGTGGTCCAGATGGGGTCCAGGCTGGTCAGGTTGGCCTGCGGCACCATCTTGAGCGTCTGCGCCCGCAGGTTCTGGCCAATGGCAAAGCGTGGCAGGGCGGTGGCCGCGCCAGCCACCAACAGGTCACGACGTCGCATCGCAAATTCTCCCCGGCTCGTGGCCCGCACCGGCAGCCTTCGCCCGCGGGCGAAAGGCTGCCGGCTTCAGCGGGCCGCGCTGAAAATTGGTTGCCGGCAGTGAACCGCGAAACTCTGTTGCACCGCAACCGGTATCAGGTGCGGCGCACGTTCCAGAACATGGGTACCGTGGGGTTCAGCACCCCGGTAATGCTCTTGCGATAGGCACCACTGCCGAAGCCTTGGCCAAGCGGCAGCGTGGGCACTTCCTCGAAGGCGATTTCCTGCTGCCGCCGCGCCGCGGCCTGCTGCACCGGCAGGGCGGGGGCGTCGAACCAGGCGGTGCGCTGTGCTTCCAGCGCCGGCGACGTGGCCCAGCCGAACCAGCCGGCGGCGCCATTGCCGCGCACGGTCTGGTTCACCGCCGGGTTGATGCAGTCGAACGCCGACCAGTAGGTGAAGAAGATGCTCCAGCCGCCCTTGTCCGCCGCCTCCCGGTTGCCGCGGCGCTGCACCACCGTGCCCCAGTCGCTGGCCACGTAGTCCACGTTCAGGCCGATGCGCTTGAACACGTCCGCCGCCACCAGGCACAGCGCGTTGATGATGGGGAAATCGGTGGCGCCCAGCAGCACCACCGGCTCCCCCTTGTAGCCACTGGCGGCCACGTCCCGCTTCGCCTTCTCGATGTTGCCGGTCATGGCGCCCACGCCGGCATCGGTGGCGAAGGGCGTGTTCGGCGGGAAGAAGCCCACCTTGTCGGCCCAGGCGCCACGTTCCTCGCCCCAGGCCGCGGTCATGAAGTCCGCCTGGCTGATGGCGCCCAGCACCGCCTGGCGCAGCTTGGGGTTGTTGAACGGCGCGTGCAGGTGGTTGAAGCGGCCGAAGCCCAGCAGGCCCAGCGTGTCGCGGTCCAGCGTGATGTCGCGGTTGCGGCGCATCGGCGGCAGCAGGTCGTTCGGCGGGTTTTCCCACCAGTCCACCTCGCCGGCCTGCAACGCCGCGGCGGCGGTGGCGCCATCCGGTGTCACCCGCCATTCCACCCGGTCGAAGTTCACCACCTTCGGCCCGGCCAGCCAGGAAACCTCCCCCGAGGGGCGCGGCACATAGTCGGCGAAGCGTTCGTAGATGAAGCGGCTGCCGCGCACCGATTCGGTGTTGTTGAAGCGGAACGGGCCGCTGCCGGTGTAGTCGGTGATCTGGGTGAAGGCATCGGTATTGGCGACACGCTCGGGCATCATGAACGGCATGGCGGAGCCGATCTTGCCCAGCGCGTCCGGCAGCAGCGGGAACGCCTTGTTCAGCCGGAACACGATGGTGCGGTCGTCGGTCGCCAGCAGCTCATCGGTGCGGGCCATCAACTCCTGGCCGATGGCGTCGCGCTTCTGCCAGCGCTTGATGCTGGCCACGCAGTCCCGCGCCAGCACCGGGGTGCCGTCGTGCCACTTCAGCCCGGGGCGCAGCTTCAGCGTCCAGCGCTTGCCGTCCTCCTCAACCGTATGGCCCTCGACCATCTGCGGCTGCGGGCGGAACTGCGAATCCACGCCATACAACGTGTCCCACACCAGCAGGCCGTGGTTGCGGGTGACGTAGGCGGTGGTGAAATGCGGGTCCAGCACCCCGATATCCGACTGCGGGATGAAGCGCATCACCCGCGCATTGGCCGGCTGGGCAATGGCGAAGCGCGGCAGCGCGCTGGCGGCGCCCAGCGCGGCGGCGCCGTGCATCAGGTTGCGACGAAGCATGCATCTCTCCCGTATCTGGTCACCTGGTGGGCGACCGGCGGGGGAGTGAAGCGCAACCGGGGCGGGGGCCGCAAGCGCCACCTGCCCCGGCTGGCCTGGCTGGCCTGGCTGGCGCGGCTAGCTCTTCCGCACGTTCCAGAACAGCGGCATGCCGTTCAGCACCCCGCTGATGTTGTTGCGATAGGCCCAGGGCTGGAAATAGGCGCCCACGGGAATGTAGGGCACCTGCTGGAACGCCTCCACCTGGATCTCCCGGGCGATGCGCTGCTGCTCGGCCAGGTTCGGCGCGTCGAACCAGGCGGCGCGCAGTTCCTCCACCTTCGGCATGGTGGGCCAGCCCGGCCAGGCGGCCAGGCCATTGCCGCGCAGGCCCAGGTGGCCGGCGGGGCTGAAGAAGTCCAGCCCGGTGAAGAAGGTGAGGAAGATGTTCCAGCCGCCCTGGTCCGGCGGGTTGCGGTTGGCGCGCCGCGTCACCACGCTGCCCCAGTCGGTGGAGATGTAGTCCACGTTCATGCCGGCCTTCTGCAGCATGTCCAGGCACACCTGGGCCAGCGCGTTCAGCGTGGGGAAGTCGCTGGCGCCCATCAGCACCACCTTCTCGCCCTTGTAGCCGGCGGCGGCCAGGTCCCGCTTCACCTTGTCATAGTCGCGCGGGCCCACCAGCGGGTCGATCCCGGCATCCGAGGCGAAGGGCGTGCCCGGCGGGAAGAAGCCGACCTTGTCCTTCCACATCGCCGGGTCGGTGCCGATCACCGCGCTCATGAAGTCGGACTGGCTGCAGGCGCCCAGCAGCGCGCGGCGAATCGCCGGGTTGTCGAACGGCGGGTGCAGGTGGTTGAAGCGGCACAGCCCCAGCAGGCCGGTGGGGTCGTACAGTTCGGTCTTCACGTTGCGGTTGCGCCGCAGCAGCGGCAGCAGGTCCGCGGTCGGCTGTTCCCACCAGTCCACCTCGCCATTGGCCAGCGCGCTGGCGGCGGTGGAGGCATCGGGGATCACCCGCCATTCCACCCGGTCGAAATGCGTGACCTTGGGGCCGGAGGTCCATTCGGCCACGCCACCACTGCGCGGCACGTAGTCCGGGTTGCGCTCGTACACCACCAGGCTGCCGGGCACCCGCTCATCCGCCTTGTAGCGGTAGGGGCCGGACCCCATGATCTCGCGGAACGGCACGTTCGGGTCCAGGCTGGCGATGCGTTCCGGCATCACGAAGCATACCGGGCTGCCCGGCTTGGCCAGCGCGTCGAACAACAGCGCGAAGGGCTTCTTCAGCCGGAAGGTGAAGCGCCGGTCGTCGTCGGCCACCAGTTCGTCGGTCGCCAGCGCCAGCGCCTGGCCCATGGCGTCCTTGGCCCACCAGCGCTTGATGCTGGCCACCGCGTCCCGCGCCAGCACCGGCGCGCCGTCGTGGAACTTCAGCCCCGGGCGCAGGGTGATGGTGACGCGCTTGCCGGCGTCCTCGATCACATGGCCCTCGGCCATCTGCGGCTGCGGCTTGAACTGGGCGTCCAGGCCATAGAGCGTGTCGTAGATCAGGAAGGCGTGGTGGCGGGTGACGTAGGCGGTGGTGACGATGGGGTCCACCACCGCCACATCCGACTGCGGGATGAACTTCAGCAGCCGGGGCGCCTGGGCCACGGCGGGGGCGGCCAGCATGGCCGGCATCGCCATCCCGGCCTTGAACAGATCGCGTCTTTGCATCGGGGAAACTCTCCTGCAGGGAAGGCCGTGGTCTGTGCTGGGGTGGCGGGTTGGCCCCGCTTCAGCGCGCAGTATGCCCCGGATTTGCGGATTGGCAGCATGCTGTTCACCAAATCGAGAGCCCGCCCCCTGTGGCCCGCATGCCGCACCCGCCGGGGGAAATCCGGCGGGCTGGCGCGATGCGCGCGGCAAGTTCAACCGGGGCGTTCCCGCTTGCCCGCCGCCTCGTCGCCGGCCCGGCTTTCCGCCGCCCCAACACCCCGCCAGGGCGCCTTCCGGCGCCCCTGCGAACCAGTTGCGCGATACCCTTCGCCGCCATGATGCCTCATGGTTGCGGCGTGCTGCGGCCACCCCGCGCAGCCGCCGGAACAGCCCCCGAATGTCACTGCCGCGTGGTTTGTGCGCTGCACATTCGGCGCGTACAGGAAGCAATGGTTATGACACTGCCTCTGACAACGACCGCCCTGAGCGAAAAGCTGGCCGGCCGCATCGGCCCGGCCCGGTGGCGCCTGTTGGCCGAGATGTTTCGCTTCGGCCTGGTCGGCACCGTGGGCTTCGTGGTGGATTCGGCGGTGCTGCTGGCCACCCTGGCGCTGGGGCTGGGGCCCTATGGCGGCCGGGTGGTTTCCTATGTCGTCGCCGCCAGCACCACCTTCGCGCTGAACCGCGCCTGGACCTTCCGCGCCCTGCCGCGCAGCGAACGGCCGGTGCGGCAATGGGCGCTG
>CANBXZ010000099.1 GCA_947373495.1 Acetobacteraceae bacterium | reverse complement strand
GGGGCGGCTGGCGGGGATGGGTTGCTGCATTTGCGGAGGACGTTGCCATGCCGGCCGGGTGGCGGCAACCGCCTCGGCGCCCGGCGGGCCGGCGGGTTGGATTTGTTGCGCCGGCTGCCATTGTGTCCGGCGCCCGAAGACGGCATATGTGAGCCCGGAAGGTCGGCGGTGGACGGGCTCCTCGCCAACCCGGTCAGGTCCGGAAGGAAGCAGCCGCAACGAGTTCTCGCTCGGGTCGCTTGTCGGCCTTCCACCCTTTACGGCGCCTCCCTCCCTTCCGGCGGCTGGGCGCCGCCCAGCGCCGAGGCAGCACCCCATGTCCGACCTGTTGTTCGGCCAGGACCCCGACGCCCCCGAAGCGCTGCCGGAACCGCCCGCGCCCGAAGGCCCGGGCCTGTTCGGCGACCCGGCCCCGCCGCCCCGCCCCGCCGCACCGCCTGAACCGATGGCCGCGCCGGTTGCCCCCGCCCTGGTTGCGCCTACCCTGGTCACGCCTGCCCTGGTCGCCGCTCCCGCCGCCACGCCCTACCGGGTGCTGGCGCGAAAATACCGGCCCAGCACCTTCGCCGACCTGATCGGCCAGGAAGCCCTGGTGCGCACGCTGAAGAACGCC
Organism: Acetobacteraceae bacterium; assembly: GCA_947373495.1. Taxonomy (GTDB): domain Bacteria; phylum Pseudomonadota; class Alphaproteobacteria; order Acetobacterales; family Acetobacteraceae; genus CAIMOR01. The sequence continues at coordinate 12,010 of CANBXZ010000099.1, read as the reverse complement.
TTCGCCCAGGGCCGCGTGGCGCATGCCTTCATGCTCACCGGCGTGCGTGGCGTGGGCAAGACCACCACGGCGCGCATCATCGCCCGCGCGCTGAACTGCGTCGGCCCCGATGGCACCGGCGGCCCCACCGCGGAACCCTGCGGCGTCTGCGCCGAATGCAAGGCGATTTTGGCCGACCGCCACCCGGACGTGCAGGAACTGGACGCCGCCAGCAACAACAGCGTGGACAATGTGCGGGAGCTGCGCGAGGCGGTGCGCTATCGCCCGGCCCAGGCGCGCTTCAAGGTCTATATCCTCGACGAAGTGCACATGCTGTCGAACCAGGCCTTCAACGCCCTGCTGAAGACGCTGGAAGAACCGCCCCCCCAGGTAAAATTCCTGTTCGCCACCACCGAGATCCGCAAGGTCCCGGCCACCATCCTCAGCCGCTGCCAGACCTTCCACCTGAAGCGCGTGCCGCAGGCCGAGCTGCGTGACCACTTTGCCCGCATCTGCGGCCTGGAAGCGGTGCCGGCGGAAGCCGAGGCCCTGGCCATGGTGGCCCGCGCCGCGGATGGCAGCGTGCGCGACGGGCTTTCGCTGCTGGACCAGGCCATCGCCCTGGCCGGCCCGGGCGGCGAGGTCGGCACCACCCTGGTGCGGGACATGCTGGGCCTGGCCGACCGCACCCTGGTGCTGGACCTGATGGAAGCGGTGATGGCCGGCGACATCGCCACCGCCCTCGGCCTGATGGACCGCGGCCATGAACAGGGCGCCGACCCGGGCGTGGTGCTCGCGGACCTGCTGGACCTGACGCATACCCTCACCCGGCTGGCCAGCGTGCCGGGGCTGAAGGACGACCCCTCGCTGACCGAGGCCGAGCGCACCCGCGGCGCCGCCCTGGCGCAGAAGCTCTCCGTCCCCAGCCTGGGCCGCGCCTGGCAGATGCTGCTGAAGGGCCTGGGCGAGGTGAACGAGGCGCCGGACCGCCGCGCCGCCGCCGAGATGGTGCTGATCCGCCTGGCGCATGTGGCCGAGATGCCAACGCCGGGCGACCTGGTGAAGCGCCTGCTGGAAGGCGGCGGCGTGGCCGCCAACGCCCCGCGCGGCCCGGCGCCGCATGGTGGTGGTGGTGGCGCCCGGGCCGTGGCCAATGGCGGCATGACCATGGCGGTGGCCGCCGCCGCCGCGCCCCAGCCGCAAAGCTGGCAGGAGGTGGTGGCCCTGGCCTCGGGCCGCCGGCCGCTGCTGCATTCCCACCTGCTGTACCATGTCCACCCGGTGAAGATGGCGCCGGGCCGGCTGGAGATTCGCGTGCTGGCCGCCGCCCCGCGCGACCTGGCGGCGCAGTTGACCGCGCTGCTGGCCGAGGTGACGGAAACCCGCTGGACCATCGCGCTTTCCAATGCCGAGGGCGAGCCGACCCTGGCCGAGCAGGGCAAGCTGGCCGAGGCGTCGCGCCGGGAACTGGCCGCCAGCCACCCGCTGGTGCAGGCCATCCTGGCCGCCTTCCCCGGCGCCAGCATCGCCGCGGTGCGGGATGAGGGCACCGACGCCTATGGCCTGAACGCCGCCCCGGTGGTGGCCGCCGAGCCCGAGCCCGACACAGTGCCCGAGGACATGCCGGAATTCGCCCCGCCCGACGCGGAGCCGATGGACCTTGATGATTTCTGACGCGAGGACAAAGCCATGAAGAACCTGGCCAATATGATGAAGCAGGCGCAGCAGATGCAGTCCCGCATGGCCGAGATGCAGGCCAAGCTGGAAGCCGCCACCATGGAAGGCCAGGCCGGCGGCGGCATGGTGAGGATCACCCTGTCCGGCAAGGGCGACCTGAAGCTGGTGCAGATCGACCCCAGCCTGATGGTGGCCGATGACCGCGAGGTGCTGGAAGACCTGCTGCTGGCCGCCCATGCGGATGCCAAGCAGAAGGTGGAGGCGATGATGGCGGCCGAGATGCAGAACGCCACCGCCGGCATGAACATCCCCGGCGGGCTGGGTGGCCTGGGCGGCCTCAAGCTGCCGTTCTGATGGACCACCTTCGCTGATGGACCCGATCGAGCATCTCGTCGGCCTGCTCTCCCGCCTGCCCGGCTTCGGCCGGCGCAGCGCCCGGCGGGCGGTGCTGAAGATGCTGATGCACCCCGAACAGACCATGCTGCCACTGGCCGAGGCGTTGCAGGCCACCGCCGCGGCGGTGCGCCCCTGCCCGATCTGCGGCAACCTCGATACGCGCACCCCCTGCGGTGTCTGCCGCGACAGCCAGCGCGACCGCGGCCTGGTCTGCGTGGTGGAAGGGGTGGCGGACCTGTGGGCGCTGGAACGCGCGCATGCCCATCGTGGCCTGTACCACGTGCTGGGCGGCACGCTTTCGGCGCTGGGCGGTATCGGGCCCGAGGACCTGGCGGTGCAGCCGCTGCTGGCGCGCATTGAGGAAGGCGGCGTGGACGAGGTCATCCTGGCGCTGCCCGCCACGGTGGATGGCGCCACCACGGTGCACTACCTGACCGACCGGCTGCGGCCCACCGGCGTGCCGGTGACCCGCCTGGCCCAGGGCGTGCCGATGGGCGGCGCGCTGGACCTGCTGGACGAAGGCACGCTCTCGGCCGCGCTGCGCTCCCGCCGCGCGGTCTGAGGCCAGGCCGCCGCGCGGCCCGCCGTGGTTGACGCCACGGCGCCGGCTGCGCTCTATGCCCGGCATTCCTCCCGGGCCGCCTGCCATGAACGAACTGCCGACCGACCCCGCCCCCTATGCGGAGTTCATCCTGCGCTACCTGATGCAGCGGGTGGAGCCGAACGGCCCGCCGGCCATGGCGGTGGCGGAAACCGAGCAGGCGGTGGACGGGGACCGTTGGTTCTGGGCGGACGACAACGCCAAGGTGCTGGAATTCCTGGCGCTGCCCGCCTTGTGGCGGCGCTGGCCAGACCGCTGCCGGGACGTGCTGGAGTTCATCGAAACCCTGTGCGACGGCCCCTTCATCCTGCGCCGCACCGGCCATTCCCGGCTGGAGGAACGCGAGCGCGGCGAGGGCACCGGCCGCTGGGCGCATACCTTCATGCACCTCAGTTGCGACCTGCCGCATGGCGGCGTGACCGTGGGCATGCGCTTCCACGACATCCGCACCGCGCGCAACCTCATCCTGCATCGCCACACGGTGGATTTCACCTGGCAGGGCCAGCGCTTCAGCGTGGAAGCAACCGGCCAGGCCAGCGCCCATGCCATGCAGCATGACGGCCTGGACCTGCTGCTGAGCCATACCCACCCGCTGCACTTCAACCCCGGCAGCGGCCCGCGCCGGTTGGGCCAACTGGTCGCCAGCTTCCGCTTCAATGGCGCCAGCATGTTCCTCGACGCCGAACTGGCGCTGGAACTGGACCCGGGGATCGAGGTGGCGGATGTGGCGCTGGGCTTCGGCCACGACCAGCTGAGCCACAACGAGAATGGCGTGAACTACGCCGATGTCGGCATCAACCGCCCCGGCGCCGCGCCGCTGCAGTTCAACGCCGCCGAGCCGGGCGACACCCTGCTGGAATGCCCCGGCGCGGATTACTGGATGCTGTCGCAGCGCGACGAGATGCGCGGCTTCGCCCTGGCGATCCACAGCCTGCCGGGCGACCCGGCGGCGCTGCGGAACCTGGAGGTGCAGGTGCAGGAACGCGGCCGGCTGCACCGCGTCGTCTCCCGCCACCTGCTGCCCGGCGCGCATCGGGGCGGCGCCAGGCTGGTGGCGCGGGAGCGCAAGATCATCACCGCCGGCGGCTTCTATGACCAGGTGGCGGACTATGCCGGGCTGGTGCAGCGCCGCGCCGCCATGCCGGTGACCCAGCCGATGGATATCTCCATCTCCTACGATTACGGCGCCGAGCTGAACGCCTTCGCCCGCTGCTACCGCACCCTGTCCACCATGCCGGCCACGCCGGAGGTGACGGCGCTGCGGGACAAGGCGCGCCTGCTGTTCGACCGCTACCACAAGGTCTACGCGGACGTGTTCCTGGCCCGCCACTTCAGCGACCCGGCGGCGATCTTCTCCCGCCCGCTGGCCTTCGTGATCCATGGCCTGATCGACATGGCCATCGCCACCGGGGAAGCCAGCTACAAGGATGCGCTGCGGGAAACCGTGCGGGTGCTGTTCGACTTCGAACGCAATTTCGCCGGCCCGGATGGCAACATCGAAAGCGCCTTCCTGATGGGCCAGCGCAACTGCGTCTCGCCCTTCGTGGACTGCCACAGCGCCGCGCTGCTGGCCCTGGTGCGCGCCCTGCCGGTGCTGGAGGACCCCGCCTTCATCACCAGCATCGACCGCGGGCTGGAAGCCTTCCGGCTGGAGACCATGGCGGTGGAACTGGGCGACATGCGCAAGCAGGATGTCATCAGCGTCCATTGGACCAATGAGCAGGGCCAGCGGCTGAACCCGCATGCCTACTGGAATTTCTGCGCCGGGCTGACGCTGCGGCTGTTCAAGCTGCTGCGCCAGTCCAGCCACCAGGCCACCTCCGAGATCTATGCCCGGCATGAGCACCAGATCGAGATCTGGGAAGCCGTGCTGCAACGCCAGGTGCAACGCTCCCTGGTGGAACGCGACGGCGGCGCGCTGGAGGTGCTGACGGCCCGGCTTTCCGGCGAGGGCAATTCGGAAACCCAGCCCTGGGTGGCGCTGGGCGTGGTGGAGGATTCCGGCGACCTGGGCGAGGCCGAGGCCGATGCGGCGCTGCTGGCCAAGGTGCTGCTGACGCTGCCGGCCAACGACCCGCGGCTGCACAGCGTGAACGGGGAACGCGGCGAGACCACGCTGCGCTTCGCCAATACCGCCGCCGGCACCGCGCTGTATGGCCCCTATATCGACCTGCCGCCCGGCCGCTACCGCGCCCGCCTGTGCTTCGACCCCGCCGCCCCTGCCGGCGGCCAGGCGGTGATGGATGTGTGCGTCAACACCGGGGAAAAGGTGCTGGCCAGCCTGCCGGTCACGGCGAAACGGCTGCAGGCCGGCGCCAGCCTGTCCTTTGCCTCCGAGGCGCCGTTGAGCCGGCTGGAAGTGCGGCTGTTCAACGGCAATGGCTTCAGCGGCAGCTTCGACCGGCTGGAGATACTGGGCGCCTGACGCGCCCCGCCGGCAGCGGCGGGTTCAGTCCTTGCCGACGGTGAAGCAGTTGGACAGCCAGTCGGCGCTGGAGGAGACCACCGGCGTATCCTCCCGCAGGTCCAGCAGGTGGCAGCCATGCTGGCGCAGCAGGTCCAGCACCACGCGCTGCGGCAGCACGTGCATTTCCATGCGCTGGCCCTGCTGGTCCTGCAGATATTCGTCGATGCTGAAATGGTAGCCGACATGGTGCGTCGGCACCTGGAACACCGCGACACCGCCCGGTTCCAGCAACCGCAGCATCCGGTTCAATACCTCGTACATCACCGGCGGCGGATTGTGCTGCAGCACCATGCGGCACCACCACAGGCTGAAGCCGCCGCCCGGGTGCAGGTCGGCCGGGGTGACCTGGTGCAGTTCCACATTGCGCCGCCCGGTCTGGTCCAGCCAACGCCGCGCCAGGTCCAGGTGCGGGCGGGAGATGTCCAGTGCCTTCACCAGCGGGAAGGTGTCGGCCAGGGGGCCGGTGAAGCGGCCGACGCCACAGCCGAATTCGGTCACGCAGTTGAACTCGGTGGGGTGGCGGCCGATGCGGCGCAGCAGCCCCAGCAACAGGTCCAGGTCGTTCTGCCCGGTGGCGTAGAACTGCGCCTCGTTCTCGGTGATCTGGTCCGGCTTGAACTCGGCCGCGGTCAGCACCGACCAATGCGGCGCTTCCACGCCGATGCGTTCCCAGTAGCTCGCGGTGCGCGCCACCACGGCGGCCAGCGTGGCCGCATCCGTCCGGGTCTCCACCAGCAGCGGCGGGGCGTTCAGCGGCAGGGTGGGCGGCAGCGGCGGGCGGCCCAGGCGCCGCACCTCCTCCGAGCCGAGGAAGCTGCGCCGCAGCACCGCCAGGTCCGCGGCGCTGTTCATCTGCGCCCGCACGACCGTTTCATTTTCCGGCTCGCGGCCCAGGATGTAGCGATATGCCATGACAACATCGTCGCGGTTGACGGGCATTGCAGCGTCCACTCCGGCTGAGGCGATCGGCGGAGCTATGCACCAACGGCCCGCTGCTGCCCAGCCTTGGCAGCATGGCCCGGGCCCGGTTCAGTCGGGCGTCGAGGTCAGCGACAATTGGCTGGCCGCCAGCGGCAGCATGTCCCGCAGGCTGAAGAAGATCCGGGCGATGCTGTCATCCTCGGACGGATAGGTGCCGATGCAGGGGGTTTGCATGCCAATGGCATGGATCAGGTTGTGCTTGCGCTGGGTCACCAGCATGTCCAGCCCGCCGATCACGCCCTTCAGCCGCAGCGCCGTCATGTTCTGCCGCCACCAGGCGGGGTCGAGGAACTCGGCACAGGCCAGTTCCGCGTTGGGCAGGAAGCTGTCGCGGAAATGGCGGAAGCCGGCGACATCGTCCTCCTCGGTATCCGACGCGCTGTTGGTGCTGATGATGGGCACGACCACATGGTCCTGGAACGGCAGCAGCTTGGCCCGCACCCGGTCCGCGTTGTGGCACAGCGCCCGGCGCATGCTGGCCTGGCCGGTGATGGAAATGCCCAGCAGGCGGCGCCCGGCCGGCAGCATGGGCAGCAGGGTATCCTCGGCCGGCAGCAGCCGTTCCGGGTAAAGCGTGATGTTCGGGGAATGCGCCCGCGCCCAGTCCCGCACGCAGAACCAGGAGATGTGGTCGCGCACCGAGAAGGAGGCCAGGTTGGCCAGCACATCCTTCACCTCGGGCGCCGCCGCCCAGTCGGTGGCGCCGAGCAGCGCGGCGCCGATGTTGTGGATGTGGCATTCGGCGCCCAGGCGGCGGGCGTCGTTCATCCAGTGCAGCATGTCGCGGATGCTGGGGAAGAAGCCAACGCCACCGCCGCCCAGCACCACCCGCTGCGGTTGCAGCGCCTTGATCTCGGCACGGTGGTGGATGAAGCCGGCAATGCCGGGCACGTTGCTGGCGGTATGCGCCGGGTCGGCTGAAAACGCCCAGGCCTCGGTCGAGGGAAACGCCCGCATCGCCTCCAGCAGGCAAAGTTCGTCCCCCAGGTTGCCAAAGCCATAGGAGCCGAGAAACAAGGTACGCATAGGGTTATCCTCGGCTGGTGGCGGCCGTTTGGTCGGCCTGCTCTGCACGGCACCCGGCGCCGCTGCCGGCCGGGAGTTGGCGCCATTTCGGCGCCGTACACAAGACGGGGCACACCTGAAAGTTGCAACCTGGGCTGGCGCGCACCTGAAATCATGCGATAGCTATGCCGCATAATGGTGGAGGCGCCGCGCCATGGCTGAACCCGAACTGCTGACCTACGCGCTGCGCGACAATGTCGCCTGGCTGGGGCTGAACCGCCCGGCCAAGCGCAACGCCATCTCCGACGCGCTGCTGCTGGCGCTGGAGGCCGCGGTGGTGCGGGCCGGCGGCGAGGCCCGCGCCATGGTCATCCACGGCCACGGCCCCTGCTTCTGCGCCGGGCTGGACCTGGCCGAGCAGCGGCTGCGCTCGGCGGCGGAGGTGTTCCACCTGTCGCGGCACTGGCATGCGGTGTTCGCCCGCATCAGCCAGGGGCGCATCCCGGCCATTGCCGCGCTGCATGGCGCCACCGTGGGCGGCGGGCTGGAACTGGCCGCCGCCTGCCATATCCGCGTCGCCGATGCCTCCGCCTTCTTCGCCCTGCCGGAAGGCAGCCGCGGCATCTATGTCGGCGGCGGGGCCAGTGTCAGCGTGGCGCGGCTGATCGGTGCGGCGCGGATGACGGACATGATGCTGACCGGCCGGGTGCTGGACGCAACCATGGCGGAGCGCATCGGCCTGGCGCAGTACCTGGTGCCGGCGGGCACGGCGCCGGAGGTGGCCGGGGAGCTGGCCGCCAAGGTGGCCACCATGGCGCCGCTGACCGTGCTGGCCATCCTCCAGGCGCTGCCGCGCATCCAGGACATGAGTGAGGCCGACGGGCTGTTCGTGGAAAGCCTGATGGCCGCGGTGGTGCAGACCGGGCCGGAAGCCGTGGCCATGCTGACCGCGTTCACCGAAAAGCGGGCGCAGAAGGTGACCCGGCCATGATCTCCCGCGTCGCCATCATCGGCACCGGCGTCATCGGCGCCAGTTGGGCCGCCTGCTTCCTGGCCCATGGGCTGGAGGTGGTGGCCACCGACCCGGCCGCCGGCGCCGAGGCCGCGCTGCGCCAGGCGGTGGCCGCGCACTGGCCGGCGCTGGAAAGCCTGGGCCTGGCACCGGGCGCCAGCCCGAACCGGCTGCGCTTCGTGGCCTCGCCCGAGGCAGCGGTGGCCGAAGCCCAGTTCGTGCAGGAAAACGCGCCGGAACAGCTGGAGGTGAAGCGCGCCCTGTATGCCCGGCTGGATGCGGCGGCCCCGGCCGAGGCGCTGCTGGCCAGCAGCACCAGCACCATCATGGTCAGCGAATTCCAGGATGCCTGTGCCCACCACCCCGGCCGCGTGGTGCTGGGCCACCCGTTCAACCCGCCGCACCTGATCCCGCTGGTGGAGGTGGGCGGCGGCCGGCTGACCAGCCCGGCGGCGGTGCAGCGGGCGCTGGGCTTCTATCGTGGCCTGGGCAAGCAGCCCATCGAGCTGAAGCAGGAAATCCGCGGCCATGTCGCCAACCGGCTGCAGGCGGCGCTGTGGCAGGAAGCCTTCAACCTGGTGCGGGCCGGCGTGGCCAGCGTGGCGGATATCGACACCGCCATCGCCCATGGTCCCGGGCTGCGCTGGGCGCTGCTGGGGCCGTTCCTGAACCTGCACCTGTCGGGCGGGCCGGGCGGCATCGGCGCGCTGTTCGAAAAGCCGCTCTGGGCCGCGACGGAGGCGATGTGGCGGGACCTGGGCACGGTGCGGGTGGATGCGGCGCTGGGCGCCGGCGTGGCCCAGGGCGTGGCGGCGGAATTGGCCCCGCATGACAGCGCCGAGATGCTGCGCCAGCGCGACGCGGTGCTGCTGGCGCTGCTGCGGCTGAAGGCCGCCGCCGGGGCGCTGCCATGAGCCGCGCTTCCACGCCGCTGGACATGACGCCGCTGACCCGGCACCTGGGCTTCCTGCTGCGGCTGGCGCAACAGCAGGTGTTCGACGAGTTCCATCGCAGCATCGGCCCGGCCGGCATCACCCCGGCGCGCTATGCCGTGCTGGCGCTGCTGCATGCCAACCCGGGCATCACCCAGGCCCGGCTGGCCGAGGCGCTGCGGGTCAAGACCTCGAACATGACGGTGTTGCTGGCCGGCATGGAAGCCCAGGGGCTGGTGGAACGCCGGGTGGACAGCAACAATCGCCGCGCCAACCTGCTGTGCCTGGCACCGGCCGGCAAGGCGCAGCGGGAAGCCCTGGCCCCGGTGGTCCTGGCCCTGGAACAGCAGGTGGCACAACGCCTGAGCCCGCCGGAGCAGGCCACGCTGCTGGCGCTGCTGACCAGGCTGACGCAGCCCTGAAGCCTGAACGGCGCGGCAGCGCCGAGACCACAAGAATCACGCCCGGCAAAACCAGGGCGGCGGAGGACCACGGTGCAGGACAACATCTTCAACCCGCCGCAGATCACGGCACGGCCCTGGCCGGGCGGCGGCTGGCTGGTGCGCTCCACCGCGCCGCTGCCGGGCCATGCGCCGCGCATCACCGACCATCTGTTCGCCTGGGCGGCGCGCCAGCCGCACGCGCCCTTCCTGCGCCAGCGCACCCCCGATGGCAGCGCCTGGCGCAGCCTGAGCTGGGGCGAGGCCGCCGAGCAGGTGCGCCGCCTTGCCGCCGGGCTGCTGGCGCGGCGCCTGGGGGCAGGGCGCGGCGTGGCCATCCTTTCCGGCAACGGCATCGAACACGCGCTGCTGGCCCTGGCGGCGATGAGCGTGGGCGTGCCCGTCACCCCGGTCTCGGTGCCCTACAGCCTGGCCAGCCAGGACCTGGCCAAGCTGCGCCACGTGCTGGCACTGGCCCGCCCCGGGCTGATCTTCGTGGACCAGGAAGCCCCCTTCGCCCGCGCCCTGGCGCTGCCGGAAGCCGCCGCGGCAGAGGTCTTCGCGCTGGCAGCCAGCGGCCGCGCCCAGCCCTTCGCCACCCTGCTGGCCGAAGCCCCCACCGCCGCCACCGCCGCGGCCATGGCGGCGGTGGCGCCGGGCACGCTGGCCAAGCTGCTGTTCACCAGTGGCTCCACCGGGCTGCCCAAGGGGGTGATGAACACCCACGCCATGCTGGCGGTGAACCAGGAACAGATCGCCACCGCCTGGCCCTTCCTGTGCCGCGAACCGCCGGTATTGCTGGACTGGCTGCCCTGGAGCCACACCTTCGGCGGCAACCACAACTTCAACATGGTGCTGCGCCACGGCGGCACGCTGTGGATCGACGATGGCCGCCCGCTGCCCGGCGAGGTCGGCCGCACGCTGCGCAACCTGCGCGAGGTCTCCCCCAGCATCAGCTTCAACGTGCCCAAGGGCTATGAGCTGCTGCTGCCGCACCTGGAGGATGAGCCGGCGCTGCGCGACTGCTTCCTGCACCGCCTGCGGGTGCTGTTCTACGCCGCCGCCACGCTGGCGCCCCCGGTGTGGCGGCGGCTGGAGGCGGTGGCCGCCCAGGCGCCGCACCAGGTGCACATGGCCGGCAGCTGGGGGTTGACGGAAACCGCCCCCGCCCTGGTGCTGACCCAGGCGCCCAACGCGCCCTCCGGCTGCATCGGCACGCCACTGCCCGGCGCGGAGCTGCTGCTGCTGCCCGATGGCGACAAGCTGGAGGTCCGGGTGCGCGGCCCGCAGGTGATGCCGGGCTACCTGGACAACCCGGCCGCCACCGCCGCGGCCTTCGACGCCGATGGCTTCCTGCGCACCGGCGACGCCATGCGCTGGCAGGACCCGGCCGACCCGAACCAGGGCCTGCGCTTCGACGGCCGCCTGGTGGAGGATTTCAAGCTGGCCACCGGCACCAAGGTGAATGTCGGCGCGCTGCGGCCACGCGCCCTGGCGGCGCTGCACGCGGTGGCGCGGGACCTGGTGGTGGCCGGGCAGGACCGCGACGATATCGGCCTGCTGCTGCTGCCCCAGCCGCACCGGATGGCCGAGTTGGACAGCCCCGGCTTCATCGCCGAGGTCGCGGCCGCGCTGCGCACGCTGAACGCCGAGGGCGGCGGCGCTTCCTCCATGACCGTGGCGCGGGCGCTGTTCCTGCGCGCGCCGCTGTCGCTGGATCTGGGCGAGGTGACCGACAAGGGCTCGCTGAACGCAAGGGCCATCCTGGCGCATCGGGCCGGGGACGTGGCACGCTTGTACGACAATGCCGAAACGGAGGTAATCGCCCCATGACCCATGCAACCGACTGGTCCGCCTTTGTGGGCGGCGCGCTGGTGGAACGCTTCGCCGACGCCTTCATCCTGGCCGGCGCGCGCACGCCCTTCGTGGACTACAACGGCGCGCTGGGGCTGATCTCCGCCACCGACCTCGGCATCCACGCCGCCCGCGCGGCGCTGGCGCGCAGCGGGTTGGACGGCCGCCGCATCGGCACCACCATCGCCGGCTCCTGCGCGCAGACCAGCTTCGACGCCTTCTTCTACCCGCGCCATGTCGGGCTGTTCAGCGGCATGGCGAATGACCGCCCGGCGCTGGGCGTGAATCGCCTCTGCACCACGGGGTTCGAGGCGATTGCCCAGGCGGCGCGCGGCGTTTCCGATGGCCACTACGAAGCCGCGCTGGCGGTGGGCGCCGAGAGCATGTCGCGCAACCCCGTCGCGGCCTACACCCATCGGGGCGGCTTCCGGCTGGGCCAGGTGGAGTTCAAGGACTTCCTGTGGGAATCCCTGTTCGACACCGCCGCCGGCTGCGGCATGGGGCAAACCGCGGAGAACCTGGCGAAAGCCTACGGCATCTCTCGCGCCGAGGTGGACGCCTATGCCGTGCGCAGCTTCGCCCGCGCCCTGGCGGCGGTGGAAAGCGGCAGGTTCGGCGAGGAAATCGCCCCGGTGGTGAATGCCGAGTTCACCGCCGAGGGGCTTA
>CANBXZ010000098.1 GCA_947373495.1 Acetobacteraceae bacterium | reverse complement strand
CGGCTCCCAGCATCATCAGCCCCATGATGGAGCCGGCCGGCACCGTGTCGTTCTTGTAGGTCACTTCCACCAGCGCGCTGAACCGTTCCACCAGCGCCACCAGCTTGGCCGCGGCACGGGCGTGCAGGCCCCGCGCATTGCGGATGGCGATGGAGCGACGCAGCACGAGCCCTGATTCGGTCATGGTCTCTCCTCCCCTGGTGCGGCAGCCTAGTCCTGCGAGCCTGCCGTGCCATGGCCATTCAGGCCGTTGCCGTTCACCGCGCCATTCAGGCTGTCCTGCCCGTGCGCGGTGGCGATGTATTTGCGCCCGGCCGCGGCGGCATGGCTCACCGCCTCGGCCAGGGGTTCGCTGGAACGGATCTTCGCCAGCTTCACCAGCAGCGGCAGGTTCACCCCCGCGATCACGTCCACATGCTTGCGGTCGGCCAGGCTGGCGGCCAGGTTGCACGGGGTGCCGCCCAGGATATCCGTCAGCAGCACCACGCCGTCGCCCATGTCGACGCTGGCGATGCTGTCGCGGATGTCCTGCCGGCGGCTTTCCATGTCGTCATCGGGGCCGATGCAGACGGTGGCCACGGCCCTTTGCGGGCCGACCACATGCTCCATGGCGGAGCGCAATTCCTCGGCCAGGCGACCGTGGGTGACGAGTACGAGACCTATCATGGTTTGCGCTGCGGGGCCTCCTGACCCCCTCCTGCCCTGGCCACGGCGCCACCGTGAGCGATGGATGGCACCGGGGCGGCTGCCGCCACCCGGTCGCGTTCAGCAGAAAGTTCGCGATGGGTTACGTCCACGCGCCAGCCCAAGCTCCGGAGATGGTCCGCCAGGCGCTCCGTCACAAGGACCGAACGGTGTCGGCCCCCGGTGCACCCTATCGCGACCGTGAGGTACTTCTTGCCCTCCGCCACGTAGCGCGGCAAGAGCGGATCGAGAAACCCGGTCAACCGTTGCCAGAACGCCGGGAAATCCGGGTCCGCGGCAACATAGTCGGCCACCCCGGCATCCTTGCCGGTCAGCGGCTTCAGTGCCGGCACATAGTGCGGGTTGCGCAGGAAGCGCACGTCGAACACCAGGTCGGCCTCGCGCGGCAGCCCCTTGGGGTAGCCGAAGCTTTGCAGCAGCACCGACATGCCCGGCCCGTCATCCGGCCGGAAGCGGCTTTCGATCAACTGCCGCAGCGCCGGCAACGGCAGGTCGGAGGTATCGACCACCAGGTCGGCTTCCTCCCGCAGCGGCTCGATGATGGCGACTTCGCGGGCGATGCCGTCGGCCACCCGGGTGCCCAGGGCACCGCCCGGTGCCAGCGGGTGGCGGCGGCGGGTTTCGGTGAAGCGGCGCAGCAGCACCGACTCCTCCGCCGTGGCGAAGATCAGCGTCAGCGCCACGCCCGGGCGGCGGCGCAGGCCGTGGATGGCGCGCTTGACCTGCTCGGCGTCGAAGCCGCGGGTGCGGGTGTCGATCCCGGCGGCCAGCGGCATGGTGCCGTCCTCCACCAGGCTTTCCAGGATGCTGAGCGGCGGGTTGTCCACCGTCTCGTAGCCCAGGTCCTCCAGCAGGTGGAGGATGCTGGCCTTGCCGGCACCGGAATGCCCGGTGACGATGATGAAGGGCCGGACAGCGGCGGTTGCGGTGGCGGCCATCAGCGGGTGAAGGCCCCGGCATCCTGGACCCGCAGCCCCAGCACGGCATCCAGCGCCCAGGCCACCTTGGCGGGGGCCGATGCCTCGAAGGCGCACAGGCTGATGCAGGGCAGGGTCACGCCGCCCATGCTCCAGCGGCGGGGTTCCGGCAGGCGGGGCGGCTGGGCACCGGCGGGCAGCAGTTCAACCGCCAGCCGCAGCACGGGCGGCGGGGCGGCCTGGTCGAGGTTGCGGAAGATGCCAAGCCCACGAACCTCCAGCCGGCCGGCAAGCGCCGGCGGGGCACACGGCGCCTGGCCAGGGCCAAGCAGGACCTGGTCGTCGGCCACCAAATTCCAGCCGCAGCCGAGCAGCCGCAGCACAAGGTCGGATTTGCCGCTTCCGGGCGGGCCCAGGAACAGCACGGCATCGGCCCCACGGGCCGCACAGCTTGCATGCAGCAGCATTCCCAGCCGCGCCTTTGCGGCGCTATCCGACCAATCGGGGCCGGACCATGGCAGAACCGAGGCAGCCGGGAAAGGGGTTGCTGCAATTGCGAAGCACGGCGGCCAATGCCACCCTCGGCAGCCATGACCCTGACCCGAAACATCATCCTCGGCGCGGCGGAACGCATTGCTGGCCATGTACGGCAAACGCCCCTGCTGCGGCTTTCCGCCAGCCTGACGCTTAAACTTGAACTGCTGCAGGCCAGCGGCAGCTTCAAACCGCGCGGAGCCTTCAACCGCATGCTCTCGGCCACCCTGCCCCCGGCCGGGGTGGTGGCGGCCAGCGGCGGCAACCATGGCGCCGCGGTGGCCTATGCCGCCCGCGCCCTGGGGGTGCCGGCCGCGATCTTCGTGCCGGAGATCACCGGCGCGGCGAAGCGGCACCGCATTGCCGCCTATGGCGCCCAACTGGTGGTGGGCGGCGCCGCCTACGACGAAGCCCGCCTGGCCAGCGAGGCCTTCGCCACCGAATCCGGCGCGCTGATGGTGCATGCCTACGACCAGGCCGAGGTGCTGGCCGGCCAGGGCACCGTGGCAATGGAGCTGGCCGCCCAGGCGCCGGACCTGACCCATGTGCTGGTGGCGGTGGGCGGCGGCGGGCTGATCGGTGGAGTCGCGGCCTGGTATGCCGGCAGCGGCGTGCGGGTGGTGGCGGTTGAACCGCAGGGCTGTCCCACGCTGCACCATGCCCTGGCCGCCGGCCGGCCGGTGCCGGCGCCGGTGGGCGGCCTGGCGGCGGACAGCCTGGGCGCCAAGCAGGTGGGCGCGCTGATGTTTCCGCTGGCCCAGGCCGGCGTGGCCGCCAGTGTGCTGGTGCCGGACGAGGCCATCCGCGCCGCGCAGCAATGGCTTTGGCAGGAATGCCGGGTGGTGGCGGAACCCGGCGGCGCCACGGCGCTGGCGGCGCTGCTTTCGGGCGCCTGGGTGGCGCCGGCGGGGGCCCGGGTGGGCGTCATCATCTGCGGCGGCAACTGCGAACCGGGCAGCCTGGGCTGAAGCGCCCGGCCGGGGGCTTCTATCCGCGGCGGAGCCGGAAGGGCGGGTCCACCGTGCCGTTGGCGTCCTCATGCGTGCAGGCCAGGCCGGCTTCGGCCGGGGCGCAGGTGAAATGGTCCACCGCGTAGCTGCCGCGTCCTTGCAGGTAGCGCACCGGGGCCTGGCCCAGGAAGACCACCACCTGATCCTGCACGCTGACCGTGACGTCGAATTCCACCACCACCCGGTCGCCACCGAGGAAATAGGCCACGCGGTTCACCCCGCCGGCGCCCGGCCCCAGCCGCAGGCAGCCATGATAGGTGTCACCCTCGGCGGTGATGCGGGTATAGGGCCAGTCGCCGCGCAACTGGTCCGCTTCCAGCGCCGCATTGGTGAAGGGGGCGCAGAGCGCCGCGGCCGGGTCGGCCGGCATTGGTTGCGCCAGGGCCGGCAGCGCCACCGCCAAACCCACCACGAGACTGCCCCAAAACCGCATCCCTGCCCCCTGCCCTGACCGCCGCCACACCACCTTCCCGCGCGGCAAAGCCAACCGCCCAGGCGCAGCCCGGCAGCCGCACGCCACCTTCCCGCGCGGCAAAGCCGGCCGGCCAGGCGCCGCCCGGCAGCCGCACACCACCTTCACGCGCGGCAAAGCCGGCCGGCTAGGCGCCGCCCGGCAGCCGCACGATGAACCGCGCCCCGGTCACCTTCCCCGCTGCATCCCGCATGTTCTCGGCGCTGATCCGGCCATGCAGCCCCTCGACGATCTGGCGGCTGATCGAAAGCCCCAGCCCGGAATGCTGGCCAAACCGCTCGCCGCTGGGTCGTTCCGAATAGAAGCGGTCGAAGATGCCTTCCAGCTTGGCTTCGGGAATGCCGGGGCCTTCATCCTCCACCACCACCTCCACCAGGCTGCCGGTGGGCCGGGCGCGCACCCAGACCTTGCCGTTGTCCGGGCTGAAGCTGATGGCGTTGCCCAACAGGTTGCGGAACACCTGCACCAGCCGGCCCTCCACACCACGCACCACCAGCCCTTCCGGCGGCGCGTCCAGTTCCACCATCTGGTCGAGTTCCTTGCGGGTCGCCACCTGCAGCTCGGCCAGCGTCGCCAGGATCGGCGCGATATCCACCGGCACCGCCACCGTGCGCGACAACTCCGCGTCCACCCGCGACGAATCGCTGATGTCGGCGATCAGCCGGTCCATCCGCACCGCGTCCTCCGCGATGATCGCCAGCAGGCGTTTCTGCTGGTCCGGGTTCTCGATGCGGCGCAGCGTCTCGATCGCGCTGCGCACGCTGGTCAGCGGGTTGCGCAACTCATGCGCCACATCGGCGGCGAAGCGCTCATTGGTGTCGATCCGCAGCCACAGGTCGCGCGCCGCCGATTGCAGGTCCCGCGCCAGGATGCCGATCTCGTCGTTCCGCTCCAGCAGCGGCTGCGGGACGCTGCCGGAACGCCCTTCGCCCTGGCGCATCCGCGCCGCGCTGCCGGCCAGTTGCATGATGGGCGTGGCCAGGGTCTGCGCCAGGTAGAAGGACAGCGCCACGGTCAGCGCCAGCGCGGTGACGAACAGCCCCAGCACCGAAGCGCGAATGTCGAACAGCCGCTGGTCCACCTCGCGCGCTTCGCGCGTCAGCAGCACGATGCCGATGCTCTGGTTGCCGCGCCGGGCGGGTTCCGCCACGCTCACCAGCAGCCGGCCATCGCTGGTGCGGCGGATATAGGGCCGCACGCCGCCTTCCAGCGCCAGGCGCAACTCCTCTCGCCGGTCCGGCGTGCCCTGGTCGAAGGCCGGTTGCCAGTCGAAGCTCGGGGCATCCGGGTTCAGGTCCACCACCACATCCGCCCGCGGCGGGCCGCCGAACAGGGTGTGCGGCAGCATCGCCAGCAGCCGGTCCGAAAGCCCGGACAGGGTGAGGGAGAGCGCGCCACGCGGCTCCGGCGGCGGCAGCGGCTCGGTCACCACGGCACCGCCGGCGCCCTCGCGCACCCGGCTGTCGGCCACCACCACGCCGGAATTGTCGAACAGCCGGGCCTGGGT
This sequence comes from Acetobacteraceae bacterium, assembly GCA_947373495.1. Lineage (GTDB taxonomy): Bacteria > Pseudomonadota > Alphaproteobacteria > Acetobacterales > Acetobacteraceae > CAIMOR01. Next base: position 7,607 of record CANBXZ010000098.1, on the reverse strand, counting down.
ATTGGGGGAGGGTTCCACCAGCCGGCGCAGCAGCGGGCGCGCCACGTCGCCGTTCAGGCTGGCCACCTCGTCCTGCTGGCGCACCGCGGCTTCGGCGATGGCGCCGGCGTAGATCCGCGCCTGGGTCCGCATGGCCGCCACCTCGGCGGCCAGCAGCCCGTTCTGGTACTGGTCCAGGTACAGCAGCGCAGTGGCCAGCAGCGCCGGGGGCAGCGCGTTGACCAGGAAGATGCGGCGCAGCAACGGGCTGCGCCAGCGCTGCCGCAGGTGCCCGGGCCGGCGCCATTCACGCCAGCCGCGGCGCAGCGCCAGCCATGGGGCCACCAGCGGGCGCAGCAGGCCGGTGGCCGGCATCAGGCTTCCTTGTAGCGGTAGCCGATGCCGTACAGCGTTTCGATCTGCTGGAACTCGTCATCCGCCTGGCGGAACTTCTTGCGCACCCGCTTCACATGGCTGTCGATGGTGCGGTCATCCACGTAGATGTTCTCGCCATAGGCGGCGTCGATCAGCTGGTCGCGGTTCTTCACCATGCCTGGGCGCAGCGCCAGCGCCTTCACCAGCAGGAACTCGGTGACCGTCAGCTGGATGTCCCGGCCTTTCCAGACGCAGGTGTGCTTGGTCTCGTCCAGCACCAGGTCGCCGCGCACGATGATGCCGCCGGAAGGCTGGCCACTGGCTTCCGCCCGCGCCGCGTCCTTGCGCCGCAGCAGGGCGCGGATGCGTTCCAGCAGCAGGCGCTGGCTGAACGGCTTGGTGATGTAGTCGTCGGCGCCGAGCCGCAGGCCCATCAGCTCGTCCACCTCCTCGTCCTTGCTGGTGAGGAAGATCACCGGCATGGCGGAACGCTGGCGCAGCCGCTGCAACAGCTCCATGCCGTCCATGCGGGGCATCTTGATGTCCAGCACCGCCAGGTCCACCGGCCGGGCCAGCAGGCCCTGCAGGGCGCTTTCGCCATCCGTGTAGGTGCGCACGGTGAAACCCTCCTGCTCCAGCGTCATGGAGACGGAAGTGAGGATGTTGCGGTCGTCGTCCACGAGGGCGATGGTATGGGGCATGGTGAAGGCTCCGGCGGTTCCGCTAGTCTGGCCTGCAATTGTGGCGCAACCCGGACGACATTGATATGGCGGCAACAGCGGCGGCCTTCGAGGCCAGGTGCCTGGTGCGGGCGGCGGCCAGCGCCACCCTGGCCACCAGCCACGCAGGCCAGCCCTTCGCCAGCCTGGTCACCCCGGCCACCACCGGCGACCTGAGCGTGCTGCTGTGGCTTTCCAGCCTGGCGGAACACACCCGGCACCTGCTGGTGGAACCGCGCTGTGCCCTGCTGTTCACCGGCACCGCCACCGGCCCCAACCCGCAGACCACGCCGCGCGTGACATTGACCGGCCTGGCGGAGCAGGTGGCGGACCCGGCGCTGAAGGCCCGCTGGCTGGCGCGCCACCCCTATGCCGCGCTGTATGCCGACTTCGCCGATTTCGCCCTGTGGCGCCTGGTGCCGGCCGGCGCGCTGCTGGTGGGCGGCTTCGCCCGGGCGCAGCGGCTGCGCGCCGAGTCGCTGTTGCCCAGCCCGGACCGCGCCGCGCTGGTGGCCGCCGCCGAGTCCGAGGTGCTGGCCCACATGAACCAGGACCACGCCGCGGCGGTGGCGCGCATGGCGGCCAAATTGGGCGGTGCGGCCGGGGATTGGCGGCTGGTGGCGGTGGACCCGGACGGTTGTGACCTGGTCTCGGGCGATAGCTGCCTTCGACTTGCGTTTACCGCCCCGGTTTCCAGCATTGCTGCACTGCGGCAAGAATTGGTGACTGCCTCAACAGTCTAGCCCTCGGACATTTCCGGACATTTCGTGGCTCAACTATCTGCCAAAGCGCCTACCCTCACGTTGACCCGCCGGGGTTGCCGCCGTAATTTCGCCGCTGATGGCGACGAATTGCCCGGGCGTCGGGCCAGCGCCGCTTTTTGTTCTCGGGTGGCCGCTCGTCACCAGCCTGGAGGAGTTCACCAATAATGACTGCGCCCGCCAACGCCCTCGCCGGCACCGGTGTTTCCATCCCGCATCACGTCTACGCCAACCTCACGGCTCCGGCGCTGGTGGAGCATGCCCTCCGCCGGCGTGAAGGCCGGCTGTCCGCCAGCGGCGCTTTCATGGCCATCACCGGCGTCCACACCGGCCGTTCGGTGCAGGACAAGTTCGTGGTGGACGACCCCGAGGTTCACGACCAGGTCTGGTGGGGCAAGATCAACCAGCCGATGAAGGTCGAGAAGTTCCAGGGCCTGGCCGCCAAGGTGCGCACCTGGCTGGGCGCCAAGGACGTGCTGTTCACCCAGGACCTGTATGCCGGCGCCGACCCGGCCCACCGCATCAAGGTGCGGCTGGTCACCACCAATGCCTGGCACGCGCTGTTCGCCCGCAACATGTTCATCCGCCCGCATCGCAGCGAACTGGCCGGCTTCACCCCGGACTATACCATTCTGCATGCGCCGGAATACGAAGCCAGCCCGGCCGAGGATGGCTGCCGCACCGGCACCTGCATCGCGCTGTCGTTTGCCGCCAAGACCATCCTGATCGCCGGCACCAGCTACGCCGGCGAAGTGAAGAAGAGCATCTTCACCGTGATGAACTGGCTGATGCCGGCGGCCGGCGTGCTGCCGATGCATTGCTCGGCCAATGTCGGCAAGGATGGCGACACCGCGCTGTTCTTCGGCCTGTCCGGCACCGGCAAGACCACGCTGTCCTCCGACCCGGAACGCAGCCTGATCGGCGATGACGAGCATGGCTGGTCCGACAAGGGCGTCTTCAACTTCGAAGGCGGCTGCTACGCCAAGGTCATCAAGCTGAGCCGCGAGGCCGAGCCGCAGATCTGGGACGCCAGCCACCGCTTCGGCGCCGTGCTGGAGAATGTGGTGGGCGACGAGCTGGGCCAGCTGGACCTGGACGACGGCACGCTGACCGAGAACACCCGGTCCTGCTACCCGCTGGAGTTCATCCCCAACACCGCCAAGGGCGGCGTGGCCGGCCTGCCGAAGAACGTGGTGATGCTGACGGCGGACGCCTTCGGCGTGCTGCCGCCGATCTCCAAGCTCTCCGCCGCGCAGGCGATGTACCACTTCCTGTCGGGCTACACCGCCCGCGTGGCCGGCACCGAAAAGGGCCTGGGCAAGGAGCCGCAGGCGACCTTCTCCACCTGCTTCGGCGCCCCCTTCCTGCCGCGCAACCCGGAAGTGTACGGCAAGATGCTGGCCGACCTCATCGCCAAGCACGGCGCCGACTGCTGGCTGGTGAACACCGGCTGGACCGGTGGCGCCTATGGCACCGGCAAGCGCATGAGCATCCAGCACACCCGCGCCCTGCTGCGCGCGGCGCTGGACGGCAGCCTGGCCAAGGTGGAGTTCGTGAAGGACCCGTTCTTCGGCCTGATGATGCCCAAGGCGCTTAACGGCGTGCCGGCGGAAGTGCTGAACCCGCGCGAGACCTGGACCGACAAGGCCGCCTACGACGCCACCGCGGCGAAGCTGGTTGGCCTGTTCGAGGAGAACTTCAAGACCTTCGCCGGCGTGGTCGGCGACGACGTGAAGGCCGCTGCCGTTCGTTCGGCGGCCTGATGTACGCGCGGCGGGTCGAGGGTACCTCGGTACTTGGCGGCCCGCTGCTGCCGTGTTCCGTGGCACCCATCACCGGCTTCTTCCGGGATGGGTGCTGCAACACCGGCCCGGAAGACCTGGGCAGCCACACCGTTTGCGTTGAAGTAACCGCCGCGTTCCTGGCCTTCAGCCAGCGCGCCGGCAACGACCTTGCCACCGCCGTGCCCGAATACGGCTTCCCCGGCCTGCAACCGGGAGACCGCTGGTGCCTGTGCGCGCCACGCTGGGAACAGGCCCGCCGCGCCGGTTGCGCGCCGCCGGTGCTGCTGGAAGCCACCCACCTCGGCGCCCTGGAACATTGCAGCCTGGCCGACCTGCGGGCCCACGCGCTGGACGCGGAGTAGCCGCGCCCCTTCCCACGGGGATGTTATTTCACTTTAAGGCAACAACTGTTACAGCAAACCCTCCGAGAAGGAGGAGGTTGCATGTCCAGCAGCATCACCGCCCGCGGCCGCGCCGATAACGACCGGCTGTTCTATTCCGGCATGACCATCGCCATGGCGGTCACGGTCTTCGCCGGCTTCGCCCCCAGCTTCTTCCTGAAGGTGCTGACCCCGGGCGCCCCGCCGCTCAGCCTGCTGGTGCACGCGCATGGGGCGGTGTTTTCCGCCTGGATGCTGCTGTGCGTGGCGCAGACGCTGCTGGTGGCGCAGCGCCGCACGGATATTCATCGCCAACTCGGCATGGCCGGCGTGGCGCTGGCGGTGCTGATGGTGCCGCTGGGCGTCGCGGTGGCGGTGGTGGCGTTGCGCACCAACCATACCCCGCCGGGGCTGGACCCCCGGTCCTTCCTGGTGCTGCCGTTCTTCGACCTGCTGACCTTCGTGGTGCTGATCGGTGCCGGGGTGTATTTTCGCCAGCAGGCGGAACTGCACAAGCGGCTGATGCTGCTCGGCACCCTCTCCATCATCGATGCCGGCATCGCCCGGCTGCCTGGCGTGTTCGAAGCCGGCCCGCTGGCGATCTACGGCCTGCAGGATGTGTTCCTGCTGGCCTGCTTCGCCTATGACTGGGCGTCGCGCCGCCGCATCCACCCGGCCTATGTCTGGGGTGGCCTGTTCATCCTGGTGCTGCAACCAGGGCGGCTGATGCTGTCCGTCACCCCGGCCTGGCTGGCCTTCGGGGATTGGCTGAAGGGCTGAGTCAGCCCTTGGCCGCGGCCGCCTCGGCGGCGTTGCCGAAGGCCGGGATCACGCGGTCGAAGCCGCTGACCTCGAACACTTCCTTGACCGCCGCCTGCAGGCCACAGACCGAAAACCGCACGCCGGTCACCTTGGCTTCCTTGGCGCCCTTCAGCAGCACCCGCAGCCCGGCGCTGCTGACGTAGCGCACCGCGGCAAGGTCGGCCACCACCGGGCCACGCGCCAGCAGCGCCACCAGCCGGGCTTCCACCGCCGGCGCCGTCACCGAATCCAGCCGGCCGTCCAGGGCCATCACGGTGCTGCCGTCCAGCTCGGCTTCGGTCATCTGCATGGCATTGTCCTTCTGGTCGCGGGCCTATTCTGCCTGGGCGGCGGCACTGGCGCCAGCCGGTCTCACGGCCCCGGCGGCTGCCAGCCGCGACCCGGCACGCTGGCCAGCAGGGCCTGGGTGTAGGGGTGGCGCGGCGCGGCGAACAACGCGGCGGTGGGGCCGGCTTCCACCACCAGGCCGCGCTGCATCACCAGAATGCGGTCGCAGACCTGGGCCGCCACCCGCAGGTCGTGGGTGATGAACACCAGGGAAAGCGCCAGCCGCTGCTTCAGTTCCGCCAGCAGCCGCAGCACCTGGGCCTGCACCGAGACATCCAGCGCGCTCACCGGCTCATCCGCCACCAGCACCGCCGGTTCCATCGCCAAGGCACGGGCCAGGCCGATGCGCTGGCGCTGGCCGCCGCTGAACTCATGCGGGAAGCGCCGGGCGGCGGCGGGCTCCAACCCCACCAGGGCCAGCATGGCCGCGACCTTGGCCGCCACCTCGGCACGCGGCATGCCATGCACCCGCAAGCCCTGGCCGATCAGGTCGCCGGCGCGGCGGCGCGGGTTCAGGGAGGCGAAGGGGTCCTGGAACACCATCTGGATCCGGCTGGTGCGGGCGCGGAAATCCCGCGCGTTCAGCGCCAGCAGGTCTTCCTCGCCCAGGTGGATGCTGCCGGCATCGGCCGCCAGCAGCCGCACCAGCATGCGCGCCACGGTGGATTTGCCACTGCCGCTTTCGCCGACGATGCCCAGCGTTTCGCCCTGGTGCAGGGTGAAATCCACGCCGCGCACCGCCTCCACCACCCGCTTCCGCGCCAGCAGCCCGCCGCTGCGATAGGTCTTGCGCAGCCCGGCCACGCGCAACACCGGCGGCCCCGGCGTGGCCATGGGGCGAGGCGGCGGCGCCAGGGCGGGCACGGCGGCGATCAGGGCCCGGGTATAGGGGTGCTGCGGCGCTTCCAGCACCTGCCGCGCCGGGCCGGTTTCCACCACCTGGCCGTGCTGCATCACCGCCACCCGGTCGGCAATCTCCGCCACCACGCCGAAATCATGGGTGATGAACAGCACCCCGGTGCCGCGCCGGCGCTGGATGTCCTTCACCAGCGCCAGGATGCGGGCCTGGGTGGTCACGTCCAGCGCCGTGGTCGGCTCATCCGCGATCAGCAGCCGCGGCTCCAGCGCCAGCGCCATGGCGATCATCGCCCGCTGCCGCTGGCCGCCGCTGAGTTCGTGCGGGTAGGCACGGGCAGCGGCGACGGGGTCCGGGATGCCGACTTCGGCGAGCAATTCCTGCACCCGCGCCAGGCGCTGGGCGCGCGGCTGGCTGGTGTGCTCCTCCAGCACTTCCTCGACCTGGCGGCCCACCGGCATCAGCGGGTTCAGCGCCGTCATCGGTTCCTGGAACACCATGCCGATGCGCGCCCCGCGCACCGCCCGCAGCCGCGCCGGGGCAAGCGCCGCCAGGTCCTCGCCCTCCAGCTCGATCGCGCCGCCGGCCAGGGTGACGCGCCCCGGCAGCAGGCCGAGGATCGCCATGGCGGTCAGCGACTTGCCCGACCCACTCTCCCCCACCACGCAGAGGATCTCGCCGGCGGCGACATGCAGGGAGACATCGCGCAGGGCGAATTCGCGGTCCGCCCCCGCCGGCAGCCGCACGCTGAGATGGCGCAGCGCCAGCAGCGGCGTGGCGTCCAGCGCCGGGCCCTGGCCGGCATGCATGGCAGCGGTCATACCGTTTGCAGCCGCGGGTTCAGCGCGTCGTTCAGCCCCTGCCCCACCAGCGAAAACGCCAGCACCGTGACCAGGATGGCGACACCCGGAATGGCCGAGACATACCATTCGGTGCGCAGCACGCTGCGCCCGGCGCCGATCATGTTGCCCCAACTGGCGATGTTGGGGTCTGACAGGCCAAGGAAGGCCAGCGCACTTTCCATCAAAATCGCCACGGCCATGACCACGCTGGCATAGACGATGACCGGCGGCAGCGCGTTGGGCAGGATCTCGCGGAAGATCAACGCCGCATCGCGCACGCCGAGGCCACGCGCCGCCAGCACGAACTCGCGCGTGCGCAGGCTCATGAACTCGGCCCGTACCAGCCGGCAGGGCGCGGTCCAGCCGACCAGGCCGATGGCGATGGTGATGACCTCCAACTGGGAGCCGAAGACCGCCACCAGCACCAGCAGCAAAATGAAGTTCGGCACGGTCTGGAAGGCTTCGGTCACCCGCATCAGGGCGTCGTCCACCCAGCCGCCATGGAAGCCGGCGACCGCGCCGACCAGCGTGCCGAGACCAACCGCCACCACCGTGGCCACCAGCCCGATGAGCAGCGAAACCCGCGCACCGTGGCAGATGAAGCCGGCGATGTCGCGGCCCAGGTTGTCGGTGCCCAGCGGCAGGCGCGGGTTGGCGCCCGGCCATTGCAGCGGCCGCCCGGCCAGCGCCAGCGGGTCGCGCGGGAAGAACCAGTCGGCCGACAGCGCGGCGCCCAGCACCAGCAGCATCAGCGCCACCCCC
>CANBXZ010000097.1 GCA_947373495.1 Acetobacteraceae bacterium | reverse complement strand
GCCATTCCTGGGCGCGTGCCGCCCCGGCCATGAGCAGGCCCGGCAGCAGCAGCGTCGTGCGGCGCAACATCATGGCGTCCATCCCGCGTTCTTGCCGGCGGAATCACCCCTCAGGCCATTTGGCCCCCGGGCGCTCCGCCATTGGCGGGCAGTGTCGCGCCGCATCGCCGCGGGCTCAAGCCGTGTCGGCGGTGAAAAGCGACAGCCGGCGACATTGTCCGCCGGCGTCGTGACTTGGCATTACTGTCAGGCGTGTCGTGGATTGTCGGGCCTGTTCAGACCCAACCGATGAATGCTGCGGCACGGCGCACCAGGCTGCGGCCGAAGGAAACCGCTTCCTGCTTCACCGCCAGCAGCGGCTTTTCGGCCGAAACCACCAGCGGAGCGCCATGACCGCGGCGGGCCAGCACCGGCGCCACGCCCGGGGGCGGGGCTTCCTGCGCCGCGACCCGGGCCAGCAGGGTCAGCGCCGCGGCGTAGTAGTCGCGGGACTGGTTCACCTTCGGCAGCGCCAGCATGTTGGCCCGGCCGCGCGGGCTTTCCTTGGCCAGGCGCGCAATGGCCACCACGCCGGTGGAGGCCAGTTCCATGCCCAATTGGCCGGTGCGCAGGTCGGTCCAGGCCGGCGGGGCGCTGGCGCTGGTCTCGGCCCAGAAGCGATTGGCGGCATCCAGCGCCGGCTCCTCGGTCAGCCCGGCCCAGGCCAGGTGCAGCGGCACCCGCACCGCGTCGTAGGAAAACCGGGTTGGGCGGCCCTGGGCCAGGGTTGGCGCGCTGGTTTCGCCGCGCGACAGCTCAACCCAGTCCGCCGGCAGGCCCCAGCGGCCGAAGCGGGCTTCGCGCAACAGCTTCACGCCATCGGCCACCACCTTGTTCCAAACCGGGTCCTGGCTGGCCTGGCCCAGCGCCTGCAACGCGGGGAATGCATAGTAGGAAGGATTGACCAGGATGCGATTGCCCTCGGCAAAGCCTTGGCCGCCCGGCAGCAACAAGGTGCGGCCCTGAACCTCCAGCACCAGGCGGCGGCTGATGGCCTGGCCGATTTCCAGCGCCATGCGGCCGAATTCCGGGTTGTTCCAGCGTTCCGCGGCGCGCAGCAGGCCCCAGCTGAGATAGAGGTCGCCGTCTGTCGCGTTGTTCGGGTCGTCCGCGCCGATGCTGCCGGGGCGGAAGCGCCAGCTGTGCAGGCCATCGGGCCGCAGCAGGGTGCGGCGGGTCCAGCCCAGGATGCTCTCGAAGGTGGGGCGGTCGGCGAACGCCTCGGCCAGCAGCAGGCCGTAGCCCTGGCCTTCCGAATGGGAAATGCCCTGGTTGCCGGTGTCCACCACGCGGCCTTCGGCGGTGATGAAGCGCTGGCGGAATTCCAGCCATTCCGCCTGGTCTGAAGCCGCCGCGGCGGCTTGTGCCTGATGGGGCAGCGCGGCCGCGAGGCCAAGGCCGCCAAAGCCAGCGAGCAGGGCGCGACGGCCCGTGCCCACGGCGAACGCCGTTGGATTGCGCATCGAACAGACCTGTATGGAATGGGTTGGGGTGAAGCCTGCCTGGTGCCTCGCCGGGTCCCGGCGGCACCTGTCAGCAACAGGGCCGCCGGGCGGGGGAACTCAGGCGCCGCGATCAGTCCGCGTCGTAGTGGCGCAGGTTCAGGGAGGCCGGCAGCGACCGCCGGGCCGCCGAGCGCGACAGCGCCTGGCCGACCGCGGCGGCAATGTCGCGGAACTTCAGCGGTTCCTGCAGCAGGCCGATGCGGTTCATCAGCGGGCCATTGGCCAGGCTGTTGCGGGTGGCGTAGCCGGTGATGAGCACCAGTTCCACCGCCGGCAGCGGCGGCTTGCCGGCCAGCACCGAGGCGGCCAGCGCCAGGGTGTCGCCTTCCAGCGGGCAGATGTCGGCCAGCATCACGCCGATCTCCGGGTGGGCCATCATCATCGCCCGGGCTTCGTCGGCGGAACCGGCCAGGTGAACCGCCAGTCCGCGGCGGCGCAGCATGGCCGCAACCTCGTCCAGAACGTCCGCTTCCTCGTTCAACACCAGAACAGCCAGGTCGTGGCTGAAGATTTCCGCACCCTGTGGGATGTGCGGCGGCACCACCTGCGCCTTCTTCTCAGCAAATTCGTGCAAGGACCCGGACTTGCTGGTTTTCTTCGTGGCGAAACGCATGAGAAATCCCCCGTACTTAAAGTGATGTCTTAAAGTCTCGGCCCGGTTCCTCACACGAAAGCGCAAGATCGCCGGTCGCCTCGGCACTCTTGATGAAGCATTTACCCTTGCACCTGTTGTCGAGTTCTGCTGAGACTGGCCGGCGACGGAGCCGTGAAGGCTTCTTCAAGCTGTTTCTTAAGAAGGTTGGGGGACCTGGCGAAGAAACGGTATTTCTTAATGTGAGATCTTAACCTCTGGGGGATAGAGGGATGATTTCTTTGCAAACAATGCCCGGTACCGCGCCGACCCAGGCCGTTGCCGCTGGCATGATGACGAACTTCGACGCTGCAATGCCCACGGTGGTGGTGGCAGATGACGAAGCCGCGTTGACCGGTGAGGTCGCGGATTACATCCAGCGCTACGGCATGCGGGCGATCGAGGTGAACAACTTCGGCGACCTGGTGACCGTGCTCCAGCAACAGCGGGTGGATGCCATCCTGCTCGACCAGCGCTTCGGCACGGTCGACACGCTGGTGATGCTGCCGCAGCTGCGCAGCATGACGGATGTGCCGATTTTGATGCACACCGGGAACCGCGAGGAAATGGATCGCATCCTGGGCCTGGAGCAGGGCGCCGACGACTTCCTGCTGAAGCCGGTTTCCGGCCGCGAGCTGGTGGCCCGGCTGCGGGCGCATCTGCGCCGTCCGGCCCGCCCGGCTGCTGGCTTGGCCTTCGCGCCGCCAGTCCCGGTTTTGGCGGCGACGCCGGCCAAGGTGGGCTGGCGCGTGGTGCAGGCGGAACGCCGGGTCTATCGGCCCGACGGCACGCCGGTGCGGCTGACCACGGCCGAGTTCGACACCCTGGCGGCGCTGGCGCAGACGCCCGGCGAGACCCGCACCCGGGACGAGCTGACCAAGCTGGTGTTCCGGCGCGACTGGCGCCCGGGTGACCGCGCGGTGGACAACGCCATCCTGCACCTGCGGCAGAAGCTCCAGGACGACCTGGGCGAAGCCTGCATCGTCACGGTGCGGCAGATGGGCTACGTGTTCTCGGGCTTCCCGGCGGCCTGAACCGCCGCCAAGCCGCTTCCCAGCCAGGGCTTCAGCGCCGCGGGGTCACCCCCGCGCGGCTGAGGAATTTGCTGCGCCTCACGGCGTAGGTGCTTGATATTGCATTAATCCCCTTTCGGAGATCGTCCCCCCGGGCGTCACCCGGCGGCGGCAGCCTTCAGGGCGCCGCCGCCGGGAACAGGGGTGGACTGACTGGCCTGCTGCGGCATTTGCGGCAGTGCCACCGGCGGGGTGCGACGGAACAGCAACCGCGCCTCGGCGCCGCCCGGCACGTTGCGCAGCACGATGCTGCCGCCGAAGCGCGTCATGATGAAGCGGCACAGCGTCAGGCCCAGCCCGCTGCCCTTGCTCTTCTCCTTGGTGGTGAAGTGCATTTCGAACACCCGTTCCAGCACCGCAGGGGGCACGCCGCCGCCGCTGTCGGTCACGGTCACTTCAACCTGGTCGGTATCGGCGCGGTAGATGGCGCCCAGCTTCAGCACCCGCTGCCCGGCCGGCTGCGCCTGCATGGCGTCCCGCGCATTCAGGCACAGGTTCACCAGCACCTGTTCCACCATCAGCGACAGGCCGCGCACCGCGGGCAGGTTGTCCGGCAGGCGCAACTGCACCTCCACGCCGGCTTCCTGCAACGGCTGGGCCACCTCGCCCATCACCGCACGCACCGCGGAGGGCAGGGCCACCGCTTCCAGCTTCAGGTTCTCCAGCCGGGTGAAGTCGCCCAGTTGGCGGGCAATGGCGGAGGCGCGTTCGCTTTGCAGCACCACGCGTTGCAGCCGCTGGCGCACTTCCTCGGTGCCGCCGGCGCCGCTTGCCAGCGCGTCCAGCCCGTTCTGCGCGGCGTAGGAAATGGTTTGCAGCGGGCCCTTCAGGTCATGCGCCAGCCCGGCGGCGACAATGCCCTGGGTGGCGGCGCGGGCGGATTGTTCCGCCTGGCGGGCCAGGTCGTGTTCCCGGGTGACATCGGCCAGACAGCCCACCACCTCGATCCCCTCGGCGTCCCGCGCCACCACGCGGCAGGTTTCGCGCAGCCACATCCAGCGGCCATCGGCCCGCTTCAGGCGGTATTCCACCTCGGCCTCGGGTTCCTGCAACAGGCGTTCGGGCAGCGGCTGGCCGGGCGGATAGCTGGTCCAGTCGATGCAGCGCTGCCAGCGGTCCGGGTCCTGGAACACCGCCGGCGGCCAGCCGGTCAGCCGTTCCAGCCCGGGGCTCAGCGCGGTGACCTGCACGCTGCCATCCTCCCCCACCAGGGCGGCGTAGCTGGCGGTTGGCATCGCCTCGATCAAGCTGGGCAGCAGCGCGGCGGCGCGGCCCCGCATGGGAATGCCATGCGCCACCACATGGGCCGGGTTCAGCGGCGGCATGGCCTGCGGCGCCGGCACGGTGTCGTTGTGGTGCGGATGACGGCGGCGCGCCCGCCAGCCCGCCCAGCCCAGCAGGCCCAGCCACAGCACGGTTGCCAGCGTGGCCAGGCCGAAACCGGTCAGCGCCAGCCGGCGCGCGGCGGCGGCGCCAGGTGTGTCGTCCAGTGTCGCCGCCACCACCAGGTCGTGCCCCGGCACCTGGGCGGCGGCGGTGGCAATGGCATGGTTGTCCCGCGGGTCGCGCAGGATGTGGCTGCGGTCGCCGCCGGTTTCCGGCAGCAGCCGAGGGTCGAGTTGGCTCGGCATGCCAATGGCGCCGGCGCCACGGCCGCGGGCCAGCAGGCCGCCATCGGCGTGGTACAGCGCCAGCACCGGCTCGCCGCTGGCCATGGCGGCGGGCAGCGCCTGGGCCAGCCGGCCAGGTTCCAGCGCCACCAGGGCAATACCGGCGAAGCCACCCTCGCGCCCCAGCAGCGGGCGGGAGACGATCAGCCCCGGCTGGCCGCCCGAAACCGCGGAGGGCGAGCGGCTGACCGCCGTGGCCACCCGGCCATAGCGATGCGCCACGAAGAAATCCTGGCTGCCGAGCCAGGGCGGCAGCGAACCGGGGTGGGAGGACCACACCAGGTTGCCGCTGGCGTCGCTGGCGGCCAGCAGGCGAATGCCGTCCTGGCCGCGCCGCACCATGGTGAGCAGCGCCTGTTCCAGCAATTCGGCCTCACGCCGGTCGCCGCGGGCCAGCGCGGTCTGCCGGGCCTGGATCTGCGCCAGCAGGCGGTCGGCGGGGTCCAGCGCGCGGGGCAGGGCCTCACGCGCCTGGCGGGCAGCGGCCAGCACCAGCGAGGTCGCGCGGCTGGCCTGTTCCTCGCGCTCGGCCGCGGCCACGCTGGCCGCGATCCACCACCCGGCGCCAACCATGGCACCGCCACCGGCGGCAACGGCCGCCAGGACAAGATAAGGCAGCGGTGAACGCATGCGGTGGAGAAGCCCCCAATCCCCGAGTCGATGACCAGACTGAAGCAATGTGGACTGATTCGCTACGGCGCCGCTTCGTCCTGGCTTCATCCTGCCTGCCGCCTGGCTCTTCAGGGGGTGTTTCCGCCGCCGCGCTAGCCTAATCTCCCTGGCATCGGGATGGAAAAGGAGCCTGCCATGGCTGACATCAACGCGCCGGATGCCTGCATTGTCGGCTGGGCGCACAGCCCCTTCGGCCGGCGGGATGACGCGCCGGACCTGGAAAGCCTCATTGCCAGCGTGGCCCGCGCCGCCATCGAGGATGCCGGCATCGCCCCGGCCGAGATCGATGCCGGCTTCGTCGGCGTGTTCGGAGAGGGCTTCACCAACCAGGGCTTCCCCAGCTCCCTGGTGCTGCAATCCCTGCCGGAACTGCGCTTCAAGCCGATCACCCGGTATGAGAATGCCTGCGCCACCGGCACCGCCGCGATCCATGGCGCGCTGGACTTCCTGGCGGCGAAGCGCGGCCGCTTCGCCCTGGTGGTGGGCGCCGAGAAGATGACGGCGACGCCGGGCAAGCAGGTGGGCGAGCTGCTGCTGAACGCCAGCTACCGCAAGACCGAACAGGGCATCGAGGGCGGTTTCGCCGGCGTCTTCGGCAAGATCGCCGAGGGCTACTTCCAGCGCTGGGGCGACAGCTCGGACGCGCTGGCCGCCATTGCGGCGAAGAACCACGCCAATGGCTGCGACAACCCCTATGCCCAGATGCGGAAGGACCTCGGCTTCGACTTCTGCCGCACCGAGAGCGAGAAGAACCCCTTCGTCGCCGGCCCGCTGAAGCGCACCGACTGCTCCCTGGTCTCGGATGGCGCAGCCGCGCTGATCCTGACCGATGCCGAGACCGCCCGGGCGATGCAGAAGGCGGTGCGGTTCCGCGCCGCGGTGCAGGTGAACGATTTCCTGCCCATTGCCAGCCGCGACATCCTGAAGTTCGAGGGCCCGGCCCTGGCCTGGCAGCAGGCGCTGGCCGCCGCCGGCCTAAGCAGCGTCACCGACCTCAGCTTCGTCGAGACGCATGACTGCTTCACCGTGGCCGAACTGATCGAATACGAGGCGATGGGCCTGGTGCCCGAAGGGCAGGGCGCCCGCGCCGTGCTGGAAGGCTGGACCGCGAAGGATGGCCGGCTGCCGGTCAATCGCTCCGGCGGCCTGAAGGCGAAAGGGCACCCGATTGGTGCAACCGGTGTCAGCATGCACGCAATTGCGGCAATGCAGCTCACCGGCCAGGCCGGGGCGATGCAACTGCCGAAGGCCGACCGCGCCGGCATCTTCAACATGGGCGGGGCCGCCGTGGCGAATTACGTCAGCATCCTGGAACGGATGGCCTGAGGCTTGCTAGGGTAGCAACGCCGCCGGGCGCCTGCACTCCCGGCACTCCTCCTTGTTCCCAAGTGTCGGGGCTGCCCATTGGCGGCCCCGATTTGCGTTTGGCCGCTGGTGTCGCCGAAGCCGGCTCAGGCGAAGGGCAGCAGCACCGTGGCCGCCGCCTGGCAGGCAATGCCCTCGCCACGGCCGGTGAAGCCCAGGCGCTCGGTGGTGGTGGCCTTCACGCTCACCCGTTCGCGCGGCACGCCCAGCAGCGCGGCCAGCCGCGCCTCCATGGCGTCGCGATGCGGGCCGATGCGCGGCTTCTCGCACATCAGCGTCACATCCACATTGGCCAGCACGCCGCCGCGCGCCGCCACCCTGGCCGCCGCGTGCACCAGGAACTGGGCGCTGTCGGCGTCCTTCCATTTCATCTGGCTGGGCGGGAACCAGGTGCCGATATCGCCCTCGGCCATGGCGCCATAGATGGCATCGCACAGCGCGTGGATGCCGACATCGGCATCCGAATGGCCTTCAAGCCCGAACTCGCAGGGCACGGTGATGCCGCACAGCACCATCGGCCGGCCCACTTCGGTGCGATGCACGTCGAAGCCGGTGCCAACGCGGGGAACAAGGCGGGACATCATCATGGCCTCCACGCGGTCCAGGTCTTCGGGGAAGGTGATCTTGATATTGGTCTCGCTGCCGTCCACCAGCGCCACCGCCAGGCCCTGCGCTTCCAGAATCGAGGCGTCGTCGGTGCCTTCCTCGGTCATGGCGCGATGGGCGGCCAGCAGGGCAGGGTAGCGGAAGGCCTGCGGCGTCTGGGCGCGGAACAGCCCGGCGCGCGGCACCGTGGCCTCGATGAGGCCGGCCGCGCCGCGCTTCAGCGTATCCGCCACCGGCTGGGCCGGAATGGCACCCGGATGGGCCGTCAGCGCCGCCAGCAGCCGCGGGATGGTGCCCTTCGGCACCACCGGGCGGGCGCTGTCATGCACCAGCACCATATCCGGCGCGTGGCCGGCCAGGGCTTCCAGGCCGTGGCGCACGCTGTCCTGCCGGGTGGCGCCGCCCACCACCGGCGGCAGGCTGGGCAGCCCGGCCAGCATGGCGCTGATCTCGGCTTCCTCGCCGGCCGGGCAAACCGGTTGCAGCAGGCTGACGAGACCCTCGGCCAGCAACGCCTCGGCGGCGTGGCGCAGCACCGGGCGGCCCAGCAGGGGCAGGTACTGCTTGGGCCTTTCGGCGCCGAAGCGGGTGCCGCGGCCGGCGGCCAGCAGCAGGGCGGCTACAACGGGAGGGTTCATGACGGCGGCACCCTTACCAGCGCCAGGGCCGCCAGCATAGGTGGCACCACCCACCGAGGCAGGGTGACATATTATTAGGCGATTACCTTGCCTGCCCGGATGGCATGGTTTAGTTTGCCCAAATGATGAGCATCAGCCCGCCCCTGCCGGCGTCCCCGACGCCAAGCCTGGTTCCGATCGACGTCGGTGGCGTCCGTATTCCGGTGCCGGTCTACCTGGCGCCGATGTCCGGCGTCACCGACCTGCCGTTCCGTCGCCTCGCGCGGCGGTTGGGTACCGGCATGGTGGTGTCGGAGATGATCGCCAGCCAGGCGATGGTACGGGAGAACCGGCAGACGCTGAAGATGGCGGAAGTGGATGGCTTCGGTGCGCCTTCCGCGGTGCAACTGGCCGGCTGCGACCCGCAGACCATGGCCGAGGCGGCCAAGCTGGCGGCGGACCGTGGCGCCGCCATCATCGACATCAACTTCGGCTGCCCGGTGAAGAAGGTGGCGCTGGGCCAGCAGGCCGGCAGCGCGCTGATGCGCGACGAACTGCGCGCCGCCGCCATTCTGGCCGCCACGGTGAAGGCGGTGGACGTGCCGGTGACGCTGAAGATGCGCATGGGCTGGGACCACACCAGCCTGAACGCGCCGAAGCTGGCGAAGATCGCGGAAGACTGCGGCATTCGGCTGGTGACGGTGCATGGCCGCACCCGGCAGATGTTCTACAACGGCACCGCCGACTGGGCCTTCATCCGCGGGGTGAAGGACGCGGTGAAGATCCCGGTGCTGGCCAATGGCGACATCCTCACGCCGCAGCACGCGGCCGAGGCGCTGCGGCTTTCCGGCGCCGATGGGGTGATGATCGGCCGCGCCTGCTACGGCCGGCCCTGGCTGCCGCGCATGGTGGCGGAATACCTGGCCACCGGCGTGCTGCCGCAGGAGCCGGCGCTGGCCGAGCAACTGGCCATTCTGCTGGAACACTACCGCGACATCATGGAACACCACGGCCGCACCACCGGCGTGCGGCTGGCCCGCAAGCATGTCGCCTGGTATTCCAAGGGGCTGCCCGGCAGCGCGGATTTCCGCAGCAAGGTCAACACCGTCGACACGCCCGAGCAGGTGGAGGAGTTGATCCACGCCTTCTATACCCCCTTGCTGGACAAGGGGTTGGAAGCCATTCGCGCCGAATTCCAGGCGCGCGGCCATGACGCCGAAGAAGCCAACCGGATGGCGGCATGACCGGCGCCCTGACCAGCCGGCGCGAGCCGCCGCTGCGCACCGCGCCGCCGGCCCGGCTGCCGCGTGGCCTGGGCCCGCTGCCGGATGCCGCGGCGGTGCTCTCCGCGCTGCCGATGCCGGCCGCGGTGCTGGACGCCGAGGACCGGTTCCGCTTCGTCAACACGGCGGCGGAACTGTTCTTCAAGCTGTCCTCCACCAATCTCCTTGGGCTGCGGCTGGCGGAATTGCTGCCCGCCGACAGCCGGCTGTTCGCGCTGCTGCACCAGGTGCGGGCGCATGACGCGCCGGTTTCCGACCACGACATGGTGCTGGAAAGCCCGCGCCTGCACCGCACCGGCGTGGCCGCGCATGGCGCCCCGCTGCCGGAATTGCCGGGTGGCGTGGTGCTGATGCTGAACGACGGCTCCACCGCCGCCAAGCTGGACCGGCAGTTGAATTTCATGGGCGCGGCGCGCGGGGCCTCGGCCATGGCGGCGATGCTGGCACATGAGGTGAAGAACCCGCTTTCCGGCATTCGCGGCGCGGCACAACTGCTGGAACAGAACGCCAATGAGGGCGACCGCGAGCTGTGCCAGCTGATCCAGGACGAAGCCGACCGCATCCGCAACCTGGTGGACCGGATGGACATGTTCTCCGAGCGGCCGGTGGACCGCCATGCGGTGAACATCCACCAGGTGCTGGAACATGTGCGCCGGGTGGCGCAAACCGGCTTCGCCGCGCATCTGCGGCTGCATGAGGAATACGACCCCTCCTTGCCCGCGGTCTGGGCCAACCGGGACCAGCTGGTGCAGATTTTGCTGAACCTGGTGAAGAACGCCGCCGAGGCGGTGGATCCGGTGAGCGGCGAGCTGCATCTTTCCACCGCCTTCCATCACGGCGTGCGCATTGCCATTCCCGGTTCGCGGGAACGCGTGCACCTGCCGTTGACCGTCAGCGTGCGCGACAATGGCCCGGGTATTCCCGAGGAAATCCGCGCCACGCTGTTCGAGCCTTTCGTCACCACCAAGCGCGGCGGCCAAGGCCTGGGTCTTGCATTGGTCGCCAAGCTGGTCGCCGATGTTGGTGGCCTGATCGAATGCGACAGCCGTCCTGGTCGTACGGTGTTCCGCCTCTCGCTGCCCATGCCTCCGGCGGGTACCGAGCCGCCGGGACCCTGGCGCCGCGCCGGCTCGCCCAAGGGGGCTTTTGATGCAAGTACCGATGCAGCCGGTGGGGAGTAGCCCTAGGGGCATGAACGAAAATCGCACGATCCTGATCGCCGACGACGACCGCGCGATCCGCACGGTGTTGAGCCAGGCGCTCGGCCGCAGTGGCTACCAGGTGCGCGCCACCTCCTCGGCCGCCACGCTGTGGCGCTGGGTGGAGGATGGCGAGGGCGACCTGGTCATCACCGATGTCATCATGCCCGACGAGAACGGGCTGGACCTGGTGCCGCGCATCCGCCGGGTGCGGCCGGACCTGCGCGTGGTGGTGATGAGCGCGCAGTCCACCTTCATGACCGCGGTGAAGGCGGCGCAGCGCGGCGCCTTCGAATACCTGCCCAAGCCCTTCGACCTGAAGGAATTGCTGGCGGTGGTGGAACGTGCCCTGGCGGTGCCCACCGTGCCGGCACCGCAGGAGGACGAGGGCGGCGAGGAAAAGCTGCCGCTGGTTGGCCGCAGCCCGGTGATGCAGGAAATCTACCGCACCGTCGCCCGGCTCACCACCACCGACCTGACGGTGATGATCACCGGCGAGAGCGGCACCGGCAAGGAACTGGTGGCGCGCGCGCTGCACGACTACGGCCGCCGCCGGGGCGGGCCGTTCGTGGCCATCAACATGGCGGCCATCCCGCGTGAGCTGATCGAGAGCGAGTTGTTCGGCCATGAACGTGGCGCCTTCACCGGGGCGCTGAACCGCGGCGTCGGCCGGTTCGAGCAGGCCGCCGGTGGCAGCCTGTTCCTCGACGAGATCGGCGACATGCCGCCGGAAGCGCAGACCCGGCTGCTGCGCGTGCTGCAGGAAGGCGAGTTCACCACGGTGGGCGGGCGCACCCCGATCAAGGCGAATGTCCGCATCATCGCGGCGACGCACCGGGACCTGCGCCAGGCCATCCGCCAGGGGTTGTTCCGCGAGGATCTGTTCTACCGCCTCAACGTGGTGCCCATTCGCCTGCCGCCGCTGCGCGACCGGGCGGAGGATATTCCGCTGCTGGCCCGCCACTTCCTGGAACGGGCCAAGGCCAGCGGCCTGCCGTCCAAGCAACTGAGCCCGGAAGCGATCGAGCGGCTGAAGCGGCATTCCTGGCCGGGCAATGCGCGCGAGCTGGAAAACCTGATGCGCCGGCTGGCCGCGCTGTACCCGCAGGAGACCATCGGCGAGGACGCCGTGGGTTCCGAGCTGACCGAAGCCGACATGCCATCCGAACCCGGCGCCCGCTCCTCGGAGACGCTGGAGCAGTCGGTGGAGCGGCACCTGAAGGCGTTCGTCGCCGCCCACAAGGACGGGCTGCCGGTGCGCGACCTTTACGAACGCGTGATCGCGGAGGTTGAGCGGCCTTTGTTGCGCCTGGCGCTTTCCGCGACGCGGCGGAATCAGATAAAAGCGGCGGCGATGCTTGGTCTCAATCGCAACACGCTGCGCAAGAAGCTGCGGGAGCTTGAACTCCCCGTGGTCCGCGGGATCGGCTGATGGTGGCTCCGGCCGCCTCGGGCCTGGGCGCGCCGGAGGAACGGGCGCAGCGCAACCTGCTGCGCCGGGCGGCCGACCTGCTGCTGGGCCGGGCCATGACGCTCGGGTTGGCGGCGACCGCGCTGCTGCTGGCCATCGGCACCTTCTCCATCCTGTCCGGCGGCAGCCCGTTCGGGCCCTCCCGCCCCGGCGTGGTGGTGGGCATGGTGCTGGTCAACATGTCCGTGCTGCTGGTGCTGGGCGCGTCGCTCGCCGGCCGGCTGGTGCGGGTGTGGTCGGACCGCCGGCGGGGTTCCGCCGGGGCACGGCTGCATGTGCGGCTGGTGCTGCTGTTCGGCGTGGTGGCGGTGGTGCCGGCCATCCTGGTGGCGGGCTTTGCCGCGTTGTTCTTCAACCTGGGCATCCAGGCCTGGTTCAGCGACCGGGTGCGCACCGCGCTGGAAGCCTCCCTGGCTGCTTCCCGCGCCTACATGGTGGAGCACCGCGGCAATATCCGCGCCGATGCGCTGGCCATGGCCAACGACCTGAACCGCGCGCAATTGCTGCTGCCGGACAATGGCCTGGCCTTCGCCCGCACCCTGGCCACCCATGCCGCGCTGCGCAGCCTGACCGAGGCGATCGTGTTCGAGCCGACGCTCGGCCGCGTGGTGGCGCATGCCGGCATCTCCACCGGC
>CANBXZ010000096.1 GCA_947373495.1 Acetobacteraceae bacterium | reverse complement strand
ATGTGGTCGCCGGCTTGGTGGAAACCCATGGCCGCGCCGACACCCTGGCGCAGATCGGCGCGCTGGAGGTCATGCCGCGGCGGCGACTGGACTATCGCGGCCAGGTGCTGGAGGAGTTCGACCTCGACACCGCGCTCGCCCGCCGGCCGGGCATTCTGCTGCTGGACGAACTGGCGCACAGCAACGCCCCCGGCAGCCGCCACCCCAAGCGCTGGCAGGATGTGGAGGAATTGCGCGCCGCCGGCATCGAGGTGTGGACCACGCTGAACGTGCAGCACCTGGAAGGGCTGGGCGAGGCGGTGGCCCGCATCACCGGCGTGCGGGTGGCCGAGACCGTGCCCGACCAGGTGCTGGCCGGGGCCGAGGCGGTGGAACTGGTGGACATCCCGCCCGCCGAGCTGCTGGAGCGGTTGCGCCAGGGCCGCGTCTATCGGCCCGAGCAGGCGTCTCGCGCGCTGAAGGGCTTCTTCCGCGAGGGCAACCTGGCGGCGCTGCGCGAGCTGGCGCTGCGCCGTACCGCGGACCGGGTGGATGCCGATGTCGCCGGCTACATGCGCGCCAACGCCATCGCCGGGCCCTGGCCTGCGGGGGACCGGGTGCTGGCCCTGGTTGGCGCCGACGCCGCGGCCGAGGGCGTGGTGCGCCAGGCCCGGCGCATGGCCGACATGCTGCGCGGCTCGCTCGTGGTGCTGCATGTGGAGGCAACGGGCACGGCCGCCGGGGCAGACCCCGCCGCCGCGCTGCGCCTGGCCGAAAGCCTGGGCGCCGAGGTGGAGGTGGTGGCGGCGGGCGACGTGTCGCGCGCCATTTTGGCCACGGCACGGGCGCGCAACGCCACCCACCTGGTGCTGGGGCGCGGCCAGCCCGCATGGTGGCGGCGGCTGGCTGGGCGCACGCTGTCCGCGACGCTGCTGCGCCAGGGCGGCGCCTTCGCGCTGCACGTGGTGCCGGCGGCGGTCGGGCCGCCCAGGGCCACGCCGGCGCTGCGCGAGGTGCCCGGCTGGCTGCCCTGGCTGGCGCTGCCGGCCTGTGTCGGCGCCGCCACCGCGGTGGCGCTGGCGCTGGACAGCCAGGTGCCCGAGGGCGCGCTGGGCATGGTCTACCTGGCCGCGGTGGTCGCCATCGCGGTGCTGTCGGGGCCGCTGCGCGCTGCGCTGGGCGCCTGCCTCTGCTTCCTCAGCTGGAACTACCTGTTCCTGCCGCCGCGCCACCAATTGATCATCGCCAGCCCGCAGGACGTGGTGGGCGTGGTGGTGTTCGGCCTGGTGGCGCTGCTGCTGGCCGGCACCACGGGGGGCCTCGGGCATTCGGTGCGGGCGGCACGCTCCCGGCTGTTCAGCCTGCGCCGGCTGTTCGAGTTCTCCCGCCGGCTTGGCGCCCAGGGGGAGCTGGGCGACCTGGTGGAGGCGGTGGCGCAGGAGGCCGAGCGCGTGGCCCGCTGCCCGGCCTGCGTGCTGCTGCCACTGGATGACGGCACGCTGGACACGGCGCCCGAGCTGGTGGTGCGCGCCGCCGTGCCGGTGGAGGCGGAACCCGACGCCGCCGCCATGGCCGCCGCCCGCTGGGCCTTCCAGCACGGCCGCAGCACCGGCCACGGCACCGATACGCTACCGGCGGTGGCCTGGCAGTTCCGGCCGATCCGTACTGCCGAACGGATGCTCGGGCTGCTCGCGCTGCGCCCCGCCGGCGAGCTGGATGACGAGCGCGACCGCATCCTGGCCGCGCTGCTGGACCAGGCGGCGGTGGCGCTGGAGCGGGTGCAACTGATGCAGGAGCGCGCCCGGTCGGTGGCGCGGGGTGAGACCGAGGTGCTGCGCAATGCGCTGCTGACCTCGCTGGGGCATGACCTGCGCACGCCGCTCACCACCATTCGCGGTGCCGCCGATACGCTGCTGGCCCATGACGCCACCCTGCCCCCGGCGGCGCGGCGCGACCTGGCGGCGACAATCTCCGAGGAAGCGGTACGGATGACCCGCTTCCTGGCCAATATCCTCGACATGGTGCGGATCGAGGCCGGGGAGATCACGCCGCGCCGGGAGCCGTTGGACCTGGCCGAGGCGATCGAGGCGGTTGCCGCACGGGCCGAGCGCCGCACCGGCCGCACCGTGCGGCGACACCTGCCGGAGCGGCTGCCACGGCCGAAGCTGGACCCGGACCTGCTGGAACAGGTGCTGGTCAACCTGCTCGACAACGCGCTGAAGTACAGCGCTGCGGATGGCCAGGTGACCATCGGCGCCTGGCGCGAGGGCGCCGAGGTGGCGCTGGCGGTGGAGGATGACGGGCCCGGCATCACCCCCGCCGACCTGTCGCGGATCTTCGACCCGTTCTTCCGCGCCACCCGTACCGACCGCATCGCCGCCGGCAGCGGCCTGGGCCTGGCGATCTGCCGTGGCCTGGTGGGCGCCATGGGCGGGCGCATCCTGGCGGAAAGCCCGGTCCGCGATGGACGCGGCACCCGAATGCTGCTGCGCTTCCCGGCATGACCGCACCTCCGTCCCATGGGCCGCGCATCCTCGTCATCGACGACGAGCCGCAGATCCATCGCTTCCTCGGCCTGGCGCTGGAAGCGGCGGGCTATGCGCCGCTGAAGGCGCTGACCGCGGCCGAGGGGCTGAAGCTGGCCGCCACCGGCTCACCGGCATTGATCCTGCTGGACCTTGGCCTGCCGGACCAGGAAGGCCAGGCGCTGGTGCCGAAGCTGCGCGGCTTCTGCCCGGCGCCGGTGCTGGTGCTTTCCGCCCGCGACCGCGAGGCCGAGAAGGTGCAGGCGCTGGACGCCGGTGCCGACGACTATGTGCAGAAGCCCTTCGCGCTGGGCGAGTTGCTGGCCCGCATTCGCGCCGCGCTGCGCCGCCATGCCGGCCCCCCGGCCGCCACCGTGCTGCGACTGGACAAGCTGGAGATCGACCTGGCGCATCGCCTGGCGCGGATCGACGGCGAAGCCGAGCCGCTGAAGCTGACGCCGCGGGAATGGGAACTGCTGGTGGCGCTGACGCGGGGCGAGGGCCGGGTGCTGACCCACCGCCAATTGCTCGGGCAGATCTGGGGCCCGGCGCATGTCGAGGACGCGCAGTACCTGCGGGTCTATATCGGCCAACTGCGGCAGAAGCTGGGGCCGGTGGCGCCCTTGCTGCGGACCGAACCGGGCGTCGGCTACCGCTTCGGCGAGCCGGGGTGAAGCCAGCTGCCAATGGGGCGGGAAGCCTATTGAGACCAGGCCACGCCACGCTGCGGACGGCTGCATACATCCGTGTACGATAGCATTGACAAGCGCCGACGCGCCATGGAAGCATCCGCGCCAACAAGTCGCCGGACCACCGGGGACATGAGGAAATGGCCATGACCACAGGCGTCGCCGGCAAGGCGTATCTCATCACCGGGGGCGCCAGCCTCATCGGCTCGCATATCGCCGACCAGTTGCTGGCCCAGGACGCACGGGAAGTTCGCCTGCTGGACAATTTCGCGCTCGGCACGCCGGAAACCATCGCCCATCTGGTCGGCGATGCCCGCATCAGCCTGGTGCGGGGCGACATCCTGCGGCTCAACGAGTTGATCGACGCCGCCACCGGCGTGGATGGCATCTTCGCCCTGGCTGGCTTCCTGACCTTGCCGCTGTCGCAGAACCCGGTGCTGGGCGTGGCGGTGAACACCACCGGCATCGTCAACACCTTCGAGGCCGCGCGCCTCGCCGGCGCCAAGCATGTCGTCTTCGCCTCCTCGGTCGCCAGCTACGGCAACACGGTGGCCGAGACCTTGGCCGAGGACGCCGCCACCACCCTCGCCGGCATGTCCCCCGCCGCCGCGACCTATGGCCTCACCAAGCTGCTGGGCGAACAGCTCGGCCTGCTCTACGCGCAGCAGCACGGCATCGGCTTCAGCGGCATGCGGTTTTCCTCGGTCTATGGGGAACGCCAGCACGCCCGCGCGGTGAACGCCAACTTCATCGCCGAGACGCATGACCGCATCCGCCGCGGCGAAAGCCCCGTCATCATCGGCGACGGGAGTGAGGTGCATGACTACGTGCATGTCACCGATGTTGCCGCCGGCTGCATCGCCGCCATGGCGCGCGGCAAGGGTGGCCAGGTGCTCAACCTGTGCACCGGCGTGGACACCACGCACACCACGCTGGTGCAGACCCTGCTGGAGGTCTGCGGCGCCACCGGGTTGCAGCCGGACTACCGGCCGGACACCCGGGCGGTGAAGTCGGCCGGCGGCAGCCACCTGGGCTTCTCCCCGGCCAAGGCACGGCGGGAGATTGGCTGGCAGGCGGCTGTCGACCTGCGCGCCGGGCTGGCGCGCTACATCGCCTGGCGCGACGCGCATGAGCCGGCCCCCGCAGGCGCCGCCCGATGAGCACGCCCGCCGCCGCCATCGCCGAGTTCGCCGCCAGCCTGACCTACGACGCCATTCCGGAACCGGTGCGCGAGCGCGCCCGCATCCACATGCTGGATGCGGTGGGCGTCGGCTTCGCCGCCAACACCTTTCCCTTTGCGCCCAAGGTGATGGCGGGCATTGCCGCATTGGCTGGCCCCATGGGCAACCCGGGCGGCTGCACCGTGGTCGGCCGGGCCGAGCGCCTGCCGCTGCGCGACGCCGCGCTGGCCAACGGCCTGCTGATGCACGGGCTGGATTTCGATGACACCCACCTGGCCAGCATCGTCCATGCCAGCGTGGCCACGCTGCCCTGCGCCATGGCATTGGGCGAAAGCCTGGACGCGCATGGCCGCGCGCTGATGACCGCCTATGTCGCGGGCATGGAGGTGGCGATCCGCGTCGGCCTGGCGGCGCGAGGCGGCTTCCACCACGCCGGCTTCCACGGCACCGGCGTGATCTCGCATTTCAGCAGCACCGTGGTCGCCGCCCGCATGCTCGGGCTCAGCGCGGCGCAACTGGTCTCGGCCCAGGGTATCGCGGCCAGCACGGCTTCCGGCGTGCAGGTCTTCCTGGAGGAAGGCGCCTGGACCAAGCGGTTCCACCCGGGCTGGGGCGCGGTGGCCGGCATCACCGCGGCGACGCTGGCGCAGCACGGCTTCGTCGGCCCCTCGCGCCCCTATGAGGGCAAGTTCGGCCTGTTCGAATCCCACCTGCAGGCGCACATCGCCGAGGCTGATCTCGGCGCGCTGTCGGCCGGGCTCGGCACCGACTGGAAGCTGGTGGAGACCGCCATCAAGCCCTACCCGGTCTGCCACTTCGCCCATGGCGCGGCGGATGCCGCCATCATGCTGCATGACGCCGGGCTGGACGTGGACGCCATCCGCGCCATCCGCATCCTGCTGCCGGCACCGACCCTGCCGATCGTGGCGGAACCGGTGGCGGCCAAGGCGCGGCCGCAGACCGAATATGCCGCCAAGTTCAGCGCGCCGTTCATCGTCGCCACCTGCCTGCGCCTGGGCCATTTCGGCCTGGCGGAACTGCGGCCCGCGGCGATGGCGGATGAGCGCACGCTGGCGCTGTGTGCGATCAGCACCTGCGTGGCGGACCCCGATACCGGCTTCCCCGAATACTTCTCGGGCGGTGTGGAGTTGGAGATGCGGGATGGCCGCCGGCTGCGCCACCACGTCCGGGTCAACAGCGGCGCCGGGGAGCGGCAGTTGGACCGCGCCGGCGCATTGCGCAAGTTCACCCTGGCCGCCGAGATGCACCTGACGCCCGAGCGGGCGCGCGAGGCGGCGGATGCCATGCTGGCGATCGACATGCACCCGGTGCGCGACACCATGCGCCGGCTGGGGGGTGCATGATGCCGCGGCACCTGACCCGCCGCGCCGCGCTGGCGCTGCCCGCGCTGCTGCTGGCAAGCCGTGCCGAGGCGGCATGGCCGGAACGCCCGATCCGCCTGGTGGTGCCTTTCCCGCCCGGCAGCGGCACCGACATCCTGGCGCGCCTGCTGGCGGAACCCCTGGGACGTGCCCTGGCGCAACCGGTGGTGATCGAGAACCGCCCCGGCGCCAATGGCGTCGTCGGGGCCGAGGTGGTCGCCAAGGCACCGGCCGATGGCTACACGTTGATGATGATGGGCACCTCGGTGGCCGCCATCAACCCGCACACGCTGCGCCGCCTGCCCTATGACCCCATCCGCGACTTCGCGCCGGTGGGCGCCATTGCCGAGACGCCCTATGTGCTGGTGGTGCCCCCAGGCGCACCTGGCGCCGACCTGGCCGGCTGGCTGGCTGCCGCGCGGGGGCGCGACCTGACGCTGGGCTATGGCAATGCCGGCGGCCAGATCATGGGCGCCATGCTGGCCGACATGGCGCGGCTGAAGCTGACCCTGGTGCCGTATCGCGGCAGCACGGAGGCGCTGACGGATGTCTCGGCGGGGCGGCTGGACATGACCTTCGCCGATTTCGGCATGGGCATGCAGCAGGCCCAGGCCGGCCGGGTGCGCGCCCTGGCGCAGAGCCTGGGCCAGCCCTTTCCCCTGGCGCCCGAGGTGCCACCGCTGGCCACCGCGTTGCCCGGCTTCGATGCCAGCGTGTGGTTTTCCGTGGTCGCGCCGGCCGCCACGCCGGGCCCGTTGCTGGCGGCGTTGGAGGCGGCGATGGGCCGGGTACTGGCGGAGCGCGATTTCGCCGCGAAGCTGACCGGCCACGGCCTGGCACCGATGCGGATGTCGGCCGCCGGGTTCGGCCAGTTCATGCAGCGCCAACTGGCGCTGTGGGGGGAACGGGTCAGGCTGGCGGGCATTGAACCGCAGTGACGAGACCGGCCGATCCCGGCTAATGATCCTCCATGAATACGGATGACCTGGCCGAGGACGCGGAAGGGCCTGCTTCCCGCGGGCGCAACCAATGGGCCTATGAACGCTTGCACGAGGCGATCCGCGAGGGCGCGATCGAGCCGGGCCAGCGGATCATGGAAACCGACATTTCCGCCTGGCTCCGGGTCAGTCGTACCCCGGTGCGGGAGGCGATGCGGCGCCTGCAGGCGGAGGGGCTGCTGGAGCACGCGGCCGGTGGCGGCCTGGCGGTGGCGATCTATGACCTGCGGGCCATCGCCGAGTTCTACGCGATGCGCGAGTCACTCGAAGGCACCGCGGCCGCGCTGGCCGCGCGCCACGCCGACGAGACCGAACTCGGCATCCTGCGCGCGATCATGGAAGGCATGCGCAACCTGCCCGACGACCCGCGGGTGCATGCGCGGGAGAACGAGGCGTTCCACGACCACATCTATCGCGCGGCGCATAACCGCTTCCTGCTGAAAAGCCTGCGCGCGCTGCTGAATTTCGTGCCGCTGCTGGGCCGCACCACCTACGACGCGCCCGGCCGCGTCGCCACCGCGCTGGCCGAGCACGAGGCGATCGTCGCCGCCATTTTGGCGCGCGACCCGGTGCGGGCGGAGGAGGCGACGCGGCTGCATATCCGCAACGCCCTGGAAAGCCGCATGCAGGTGGTGGCGGACGACGTGCGCGCGGCATCCCAGCGCCGCTCCAGCCGGCCGCTGCGCACCGGCCCTGCCGACCGGCGCGTGCGGGACGCCGATTAGATCGGGATTTCCACGTCCAGCATCGGCGCATGCTGCTGGGCGCCGTACATGTCGGTGTCACCGATATCACCGGCCGGCACCAGGCGCGGCAAGGTGGCCTTGAAGGCCAGGCCGGCCTCGTATTCGGTGAACAGCACATGCTCCGCCGGCACGTTGTACAGCCGGGCGAACAGCGCCGGGCACAGCACACCGGTGGCGCGGACGCGCTGGAACAGGTCCAGCTTGTCGAACACGATATCAAGCGTCAGGTCGAACGGCCCGGCGTTCTTGCTCTTGCAGACCTTGGCGATGTCACGGATGCGCGGCATGGCTCTTCCTCCGCTCAGATGGTTTCATGCTCGATGGGGAACATCTCATACGGGTCGTCCGGCACGACCACATGGGACATGCTGAAGCGATAGACCTCGCCGGCGGTGAGGTCCGAGGGTGAGAACGGGAAGGCCATGTTGCCTTCCTTGCATAGCCGCCCGGGGAAGTCGCAGTGCAGCATGCTGGTGCGGGCCAGCGCGATGACGGTGGTGGCGATGTCGGCGGACTTGCCCACCACATCCACGACGAAGCCGAGTTCGTGGCTGCTGATCTCCCGCACCGGCTCGCGCCCCGCCATCACCCCGTCGCGGCCATAGCTGTGGATGGTGAGGTGGTAGTCGTCGGGCGTGATGTCGAGGTCGGCGACCTTGCCGCGCAGCAGTTCCCGCACCAGGCCGAGGAAGTGGTCGAGCTGGCCGATCAGCACCGGGTCGCGCGTGCCGCAGATGCTGATGGCGCGATGGCCCAGCAGTTCCGCCGCCTCCAGCTTCACCGTGTACTGCTCGGCCGGGTGCCACTGCATGCCGGTGACCAGCGTGGCCTTCGGCGACAGCGCCTCGAACCGGCATGCGCTGGTGTCCAGCATGCCGCCGGGTTCCACATGGTGGATCGGGCTGGCGTTCTCGTGCAGCGAATGGTTCGCCACGCTCATCGGGGTGCAGGCGCGGTCGCCCATCGGCTCGCAGATCACGCCGTCCTCGCGCACGATCACGTGCAGGCAGTCCGGTCCCTTGGGCAGCGCCGGGGCGGCACCGCATTCCAGCATCTTGCCGGCATACCAGCCCTGGGCCGGCGGCAGCTGCGCCCGCATGGCGCTGGCGGCGAAGGGCGCGGGGTCGCTGGTGCGGCCGCCGATCACCACCTGCGCGCCCTGGTCCAGCGCGCGCATGTAGGGCTCCGGCCCGCACATGCCGACGATGCGCCGGGCGCGGTCCACCGTGGCCTCGTCCAGCGCCGCCATGCGGCCGAGCGGCCTGGTACGGCCCTGCTGCACGCGGCGCTTCAGCAGCGCCTTGTCCTGTTCCGCATGGATCAGCGCCAGCTTGAAGTGCAGGTTTTCCTGCCGCGCGATGTCGCGCACCATCTGCGCCACCATCTGCAGATGCGGCTCGCCCCCGGCGCCGCCGGCGGTGCCGATGACCATGGGCACCTTGTGCTTGATCGCGGCGATCAGCATCAGCCGCAGGTCCCGCCGCATGGAACGCTGCGAGACGAAGGACGTGCCGCTGCCGAGGTAGTATGGCCCGGGGTCGCTGCTGCCGCCATCGCAGCCGATCATGTCCACGCCGCGCTCCAGCGCCGCGTTCAGGCTGGCTTCGGGGTAGCCATAGCCGAGGATGCCGCTGGTGGAGACCATCCTGAACTGGCGCATCGGCGCGTCCTCCCGTTTCGTCTGGCCGTCTTGGTTCGGCCGGTGTTGCGCGCAGTCTGGCATTCCCCGTCGCGGCGGGGAATGCAGCCACGGGCGGGGCGTGGTCACGCCGGCGCTTGACTGCACACCGATGTATACATGACTATGTCCCTAGGTAAACCCCGGAGGAAGCCCCATGCCTGCCCCGCAGCGCCAGATGACCATGATCGCCTTCCTACAGGCGCAGAACTGCTCAAACCTGCCGGCAAGCTGGCGCCACCCGGCCTCCGCCACGGACTTCCTGACCCCGGACTACTACCAGCGCATCGGTCGCGTGCTGGAGGACGGCAAGTTCCACATGGCGTTCTTCGACGACAGGCTGGCCATGCCGGACATCTATTCCAACGACTACCGCCAGACCGTCGAAAACGGCGTTCGCGCGGTGAAGATGGACCTGATCTCCATCGTCACCGCGATGGGCTGCGCCACCAGCAGGCTTGGGCTCGGCGCCACCTATTCCACGACCTATTATGAGCCGTTCCACGTCGCCCGCACCTTCGCCACGCTGGACCTGATGACGCGCGGCCGTTCCGCCTGGAACATCGTCACCTCACTGAACGACAGCGAGGCGCTGAACATGGGCAAGTCCGAACACCTGGAGCATGACCTGCGCTACGACCGCGCCGAGGAGTTCATGCAGGTGGTCATGGGCCACTGGGGCGCCTGGGACGACGACGCGCTGATCCTCGACAAGGCCAGCGGCCGCTTTGCCGATGGCAGCAAGGTGCATCGGCTCAACCACGCCGGCAAATACTTCAACTCGCGCGGACCGTTCTCGGTGCCACGCTCGCCGCAGGGCCACCCGGTGCTGCTGCAGGCCGGCCAGAGCGGGCGCGGCCGCGCCTTCGCCGGGCGATGGGCCGAGGTGGTCTTCGTGGTCTACCCCTCGCTGGCTGCCGGGCAGAAGCAATACGCCGAGTTGAAGGCCGCCGTGGCCGCCGAAGGCCGCGACCCCGACCAGGTGCATGTGGCCCCGGCCTGCTACGTGGTGGTCGGCGAGACCGACGAGATCGCGCGCGAGAAGAAGGCGATGCTCGACACGCTGCCGAAGCCGATCGACGGGCTGACGCTGCTGTCGGAAGTGCTGAACTACGACCTGGCGCGCAAGCCCTATGAGGAACCGCTGAACGACGACGAACTGGCGTCGCTGTCCTGGCATGGCTTCCGCGACCGCGTCATCACGCTGAGCGGCAAGAAGAACCCGAGCGTTGCGGACTTCGTCCACTTCTCCGGCCGCGGCACCATCAAGGAACACCACGCCTTCGTCGGTTCGCCGAAGAGCGTGGCGGACCAGATGGAGGAATGGTTCACCGGCCGCGCCTGCGACGGCTTCGTCATGGCCGCAACCCATATGCCCGGCGCGTATGAGGACTTCTCTCGGCTGGTGGTGCCGGAATTGCAGCGCCGTGGCCTGTTCCAGAAGGAGTATCGCGGCAACACGCTGCGTGAGAACCTGGGCCTGCCGAAGCCAAGCGGGGCGGAGGCCCGGCGGCTGGCCGCGCGGTAGACCACGACCGCCCAGGGAGGAATCACCACCATGCTGCCACGCCGCCTGGGGTTGGCGGCCGGGCTTGGCCTGTTGGCGCCCCGGTCGGGACGCAGCCAGGCCGAATGGCCCAGCCGCCCGGTCCGCATCCTGGTGCCCTACGGCACCGGCGGTTCCACCGACGTGACCGCGCGGCTGCTGGCCGACCGGCTTTCGCAGTTGTTGCCGCAGCGTGTCGTGGTGGAAAACCGCACCGGCGCCGGCGGCAACCTGGCCGCCGCGGCGGTGGCCAAGGGCCCCGAGGATGGCAGCCTGTTGCTGTTCACCAATGTCGGCCAGGCCGCGGCGAAGGCACTGTACCCCCGCCTGGACTACGACCCGGAGGCGGACCTGCGCGCCGTCACCGTGGTGACGGAAGGGCCGATGGCGCTGCTGGTGCCGCCTGCCAGCCCCTACCGTACCATGCAGGAATTGCTGGCGGCGGCGCGGGCCCGGCCGGGTGGGCTTACCTATGGCTCCTCCGGTGGTGGTGGCGCGCTGCAACTGGTCTCGCTGCAATTCCTGCGGGCGGCCGGCGTTTCGATGACCGAGGTTGGCTACCGCGGTTCCGGCCAGGCGGGGCTGGACCTGGCCACCGGCGCGCTGGACATGCTGTTCGACAGCGGCATCGCCGGCTTTGCCGCGGTGCGGGCGGGCAGGGCGCGGGTGCTGGCGGTTTCCAGCGCCCAACGCAGCGCGGTGATGCCCGAGGTGCCGACGGTGGCGGAGGCCGGGCTGCCTGGCGCCACCTTCTCGATCTGGCAGATGCTGATGGCGCCCGCGGCGGTGCCGGACGCCGCCCTGGCCCGCATCCACCAGGCCGTCGTCGAGGCGCTGGCCGACCCGTTGCTGCGCCAACGCCTGGTGGAACTGGGTGCCGAGCGCATTCCCGGCATCAGCCAGGTGGAGGCGCAGCGGCACTATTTGGCCGAGGTCACGCGCTGGGGCCGCCTGTTGCACGAGGCGGCAGCCCCGCCCTGACCGACCGGCGCCGCGGCGCCGGATCAGGCACCGGCGCGGCTGGGCCGCACGCAGAGCGCACAGGCAGAGTGCAGCAGCGGGTTCCGCGCCATGCGGCGACGACATGCCTGCCTGCGCAGGCCCCGCCGATACCGCGCCACCATCAAAGGCTTCGGCTGCTGCCATGGTGGGAACCGGTATCCAACCTGCCCTGGCCTTCAGGCGGCGGCGGTGTCGGCCGGATAGGCAGGGCGGAAGGTTGCGCCGGCATTGCCCGCCGCCTCCATCACCTGAGCCCGCATCGTGCCACTGCCGAGCCGCAACGCTTCACCGCAAATCCACACCACCGGGCAGCGGGCACGCAGCACCATGGTCGACGCGCCATTCCAGCTGCCGCCCAGCACCGTCTCGACCCGGCTGCGCCGAGCAGACCCTGGCTTATTGATGCGTCGCGTGACCCACGGCTTCGGTCAGCGCACCTCAGGCGATCACGCCTCCCGCTGGTTGTTTCAGCGCGCAGATCTCGCTGTTCGGTGACGCAGCCCTACCGGCATCCGCTCCAGCTGGCTTCCGCCGTTCGGCGCAGGCCGCCTCATGCACCGCGGGCTTGATTATCGTGGTGCAATGGCGCGTCGGCGGCCAGCCCGGCCATGATCTCCTCCACCACTGCCGCTGCCAGCAGGCTGGCGGCACAGGAAATGGCCCGGTCGCGCGGTTCGGCCAGGTAGAGCGTCCGCAGGATCTCCGGTGCCGTCACCGGCGCGGCGCAAAGCGTGCCCTCGGCCAGTTCGTGCCGCACCGCATCGGCCGCGCCCAGCATCTGCGCCACGCCTTCCCGGACCAGGGCCTTCTGCGGCGCCAGCGCCTCGGCCTCGAAGCGTAGGTGCAGCGACACGTCATGCAGGGCGGCCAGGGCCTCGATGCGCTGCCTGAAGGGGTTGCGTGGGCTGGGCAGCACCAGCGGTACCTCCGCCAGCCGATGGAACGGCACCGGCCGGTCCATGCGGTAGCCGGCTTCGGGCGCGGCAATCAGCATCACCCGGTCGGTGTAGAGCGGCCGCAGCGCCAGCGCCGCCGAGGGCGTGGGGTCGAACAGCAGCGCCAGGTCGGCCTCGCCGGCCAGCAGGGCGTCGCGCAGCCGGTCGGCGAAGCCACCGATGAAGCG
>CANBXZ010000095.1 GCA_947373495.1 Acetobacteraceae bacterium | reverse complement strand
GAAGCCCAGCCCGAAGGCCACGCCCAGCAGGCCGAACCCCTTGGCCCGGCGTTCCGGCGGCAGCACGTCGGCGATATAGGCGAAGGCGGTGCTGATGCTGGCGGAAGTGACGCCCGAGAGCAGCCGCCCCAGCAGCAGCAGCCACAGGTTGGGCGCCAGCGCCATCAACAGGTAGTCCAGCCCGCTGCCCAGGTTGGAGAGCAACACCACCGGGCGGCGGCCGAACCGGTCTGACAGCGCCCCGGCCACCGGCATCGCCAGGAACTGCATCAGCGCCCAGCCGGTGCCGAACAGCCCCAGCATGCGGGAGGTGGCGGCCGGGTCCTGCGCCAGGAAGCTGCCGACCAGGCGCGGCAGCACCGGAATGATGAGCCCCAGCGCCAGCATGTCCAGCGCCACGGTGATGAAGATGAAGGCCAGCGCCGCCCGGCGCGGCTCGGTCATGCCGCGGCGCCTGGGGCAGCGGGGCAACGAGGAAGACGACGGGTCTTGTGCATCCCTGGAACATGTGGGGAACCATGGCATCCGGGCAAGGGCATGCCTGCGCGCCGCTACCCGCGCCCCAGCCGGCGCACGAAGCACAGCCCGGCCAGCGTCACCAGCGCCAGGTGGCCGAAGCCCAGCCCCCAGCCCAGCGGCCCCTGCCCCAGCCATTCCAGCGCCAGCCCCACGCCGATGGGCCCGATGCAGCCGCCAGCGTAGCCGGCCATGCTGTGCAGCCCCATGGTGGCGCCACGATGCTCGGGTTCCGCCGCCTGCACCGTGCCGGCGGTCAGCGCCGAGCTGTCCAGGTAGATGCAGGCGTTCCACAGCACCACCGCGGCCACCGCCAGCGGCGCCCACAGCGCCACCGCCCAGCCGGTGAGCAGCGACAGCGTGGCGGCGGAAAGGATGGCGGCATGCACCACGCGGTTGCGGCCGTATTTCTGCGCCGTCTCATTGCCGGTGATGGAGACCACCACGCCGGCCAGCCCGACCAGGGTGAACAGCACGGTCGGCCCCGGCAACCCGCCCGGCGCACCGGGGCGCGCCAGCACCGTGGCCAGGAACACCACGCCCCAGGCGCGCAGCGCCGCCAGTTCCCAGGTGTGCACGGTATAGCCGGCGATCCAGGCCATGGCGCGGCGGTTGCGCAGCACCGGGCGATAGTCCAGCAGGCCACGCCGCGGCCCCGGCGCCGGCCTGGTGGCCGGCATCACCAGCAGCGCGATGCCGAAGGCCGCCGCCGCCGCCAGCCCGCCGAACAGGAAAGGCACGCGCGGCCCGGCCAGGGCCTCCAGCGCGCCGGCGATGACGAAGGAAGTGGCGCCGGCGATGCCGATGCCGGCGGCATGCCAGGAAACCGCGCGGGACTGCGCCGCGCCGTGCAGTGGTTCGGCCAGCGCCTTCAGCCCGGGCATATAGGCGCCGGCCCAGCCCAGCCCGGCCAGCGCGCGGCAGGCCATGCCGCTCCAGAAGCCATCGGCCAGCAGGAACCAGCCGAGATGCGCCAGCGCGGTGCAGCCGGTGCCCAGCAGGTAGACCCGGCGCGCCGGCACCCGGTCCGTCAGCGCCGCCAGCAGCGGCACGGCGGGCACATAGGCAGCGAAGAACACCCCGATCAGCCAGCCGGCCTCGCTCGGGGTCAGGCTCCAGGCGGCAAGGTAGTGCGGCAGCAGCGCCGGCAGGCTGAAGGCGCCGATCTGGGTCAGCACCTGCGCCGTGACGATGGCGGCGACGAAGCCGGCCGAACCTGGTGTCACCCCTCCACCGGCACGCCGGCTTCACCCTTGGCGGTGCGGATGGTCTGCAGCGTCTGCACCCGCGCCACCTGGGCCACCGCGGTCAGCTTGCTGGTCAGGCTGTTCTCATGCGCGGTGTCGCGCGCCACCAGGCGCAGCAGGAAGTCGCCGCCGCCACGGATCATGTGGCATTCGCGCACCTCGGGCCATTCCCGCGCCATCGCCTCGAAGGCGGTCAGCACCGCTTCCTTCTGCGATTCCAGCGCGACCAGGGCGAAGAAGGTGATCTCATAGCCCAGCGCCACCGGGTCCAGGTCGGCGTGGTAGCCGCGGATCACGCCGGTTTCCTCCAGCCGGCGCACCCGGCGCAGGCAGGGCGGCGCCGAAAGCCCGACGCGCTTGGCCAGTTCCACATTCGTCATCCGGCCATCGCGTTGCAGCTCCGCCAAAATCTGGCGGTCGACAGCATCAAGCTCGGCGTCGGGTTCAAAGGGCATGTGTCGGTTTCATTGCGAAAGCTGGCGTCGAGACGCAATATCCTTGCTCAATGCACCGTCTGCAAGGGTTAGGGTTGTTCGCTGTGCATGGCAGTCAAATATGCTTTGCTGTCACGGCACGGCGCGGGAAGGACTCGACTGCGGAGGCCCGCCGCGCCGCCTGCCGCATGGTCACCAGCAGTCCGGGAACAGTGCCTTGTCCACCACCCACCGCACGCGCCTCCTCATCATCGGTGCCGGCCCCGCCGGCTACACCGCTGCGATCTATGCCGCGCGCGCCGGCCTGAAACCCATGGTGGTGGCCGGTTTGCAGCCGGGCGGGCAGTTGATGATCACGGCCGAGGTGGAGAATTACCCGGGCTTCGCCGCCGCCATCCAGGGCCCGTGGCTGATGGAGCAGATGCAGAAGCAGGCGGAGCATGTCGGCACGCAGATTGTGCAGGACATCATCACCAGCGTGGATCTCGGCAACCGGCCTTTCACCGCACAAGGCGATTCGGGTGACAGCTACGTGGCCGACGCGGTGGTGATCTGCACCGGCGCCCAGGCCCGCTGGCTGGGCATTCCGGGGGAGAAGGAGTTGTCCGGCTTCGGCGTTTCCGCCTGCGCGACCTGCGACGGTTTCTTCTTCCGCGGCAAGACCGTGGCGGTGGTGGGCGGCGGCAACACCGCGGTGGAGGAGGCGCTGTACCTGGCCAACCTGGC
Organism: Acetobacteraceae bacterium; assembly: GCA_947373495.1. Classification (GTDB taxonomy): domain Bacteria; phylum Pseudomonadota; class Alphaproteobacteria; order Acetobacterales; family Acetobacteraceae; genus CAIMOR01. The sequence goes on along the minus strand of CANBXZ010000095.1, from coordinate 10,016 downwards.
CAGGCATGTCACCGTCATCCATCGACGCGACAGTTTCCGCGCTGAACGTATCCTCCAGCAACGGCTGTTCGCGCTGCCGAACGTGACCGTGCTGTGGGACACGGTGGTGGACGCGGTGCTGGCGACCGAGGCCAAGTTCCCCGCCGCCCGCGGCCTGGCCCTGCGCCACGCCAAGACCGGCGAGACCAGTGAGTTGGCGCTGGATGGTGTGTTCGTGGCGATCGGCCACGACCCGGCCACGGCGCTGTTCAAGGGCCAGGTGGCGATGGATGCCGAAGGCTACATCCTGACCACGCCGGGTTCTGCCCGCACCAACCTGCCCGGCGTGTTCGCCGCCGGCGACGTGCAGGACAAGGTCTATCGCCAGGCGGTGACCGCGGCCGGCACCGGCTGCATGGCGGCGCTGGAGGCGGAGAAGTTCCTGGCCCATCTCTCAGAACCGGTGCCTGCGTGATGCCATTGGACTGGGACAAGCTTCGCGTCTTCCACGCCGTGGCCGAGGCCGGCAGCTTCACCCATGCGGGTGAAACGCTGAACCTCAGCCAATCCGCCGTCTCCCGCCAGATCCAGGCGCTGGAGGAGGCGTTGCAGGTGCCGCTGTTCCACCGCCACGCCCGCGGGCTGATCCTGACCGAGCCAGGAGAGACACTGAACCGCACGGTGCGGGAGGTATTCGCCAAGCTGGCGATGACCGAGGCATTGCTGACCGAAAGCCGCGAAAGACCCGCCGGCCGGCTGAAGGTGACCAGCACCACCGGCTTCGGCAATGCCTGGCTGGCGCCGCGGCTGGCGCGCTTCCTGACACTGTACCCGGATGTCAGCGTGACGCTGCTGCTGGACGACAGCGACCTGGACCTGGCGATGCGGGAAGCGGATGTCGCCATTCGCATGCACCCGCCGCGGCAGCCGGACCTGATCCAGCGCCACCTGGCCACCTTCGGCTGGCGCATCCTGGGCGCGCCGGAATACCTGAAGCGCGCCGGCATTCCGCAGCGGGCGGAGGATCTGGACGAGCACCGGCTGATCGTCTGGGGCGACCATCGCCCGCCCGTCGACGAAGTGAACTGGCTCAGCGAGGCCGGCCGCCGCCCCGGTGCGCCGCGCCGTGCCGCGGTGGAGGTGAACAGCACCACGGCCATGCTGCGGGCGGTACAGTCCGGCCTGGGGCTGGCGGCGCTGCCGGACTACATGGGCCAGGAACTGAATGGCCTGTTGCAGGTGCTGCCGGAATTGAAAACGCCGCGGGTGGAAGCCTTCTTCGTCTACCCGGAGGAAATGCGCCATTCCAAGCGCGTGGCGGTGTTTCGTGACTTCCTGGTGGCGGAACTGGCCGGGGCCCATTGAGCGCATGCAGCAAACGCATGCCTGCGCACAGGTTTCACCAGACCTGCATGGCTGAGTTCGGGGTAGGTTGTCGTTGTTCCGGGTTTAGCCCGGGACGGGGTCTTCGGACCCTTCGTCTCCCAGACGTGAAGCCTCCCTGTATCACTCGGGCCGCTACCCTCACGGGTTAGCGGCCTTCTTTTTGCCCGAAGCGCCGCCCTGACCGGCCCCCTTCCCCAACCACGCCGACGGCGGCCTGGATGACAGCGGCGCCGCCCGCCGGCATGCTGGCCCGAATCATTCGGGGAGCCCATCGGCATGGACGGCCATCTCATCGCCGGCAGCGGCGCCACCACGCATCGCACCGCCTGCCCGCATGACTGCCCCAGCGCCTGCGTGCTGGAGGTGGAGCGCCTGTCGCCCACGCGCATCGGCCGGGTGCGCGGTTCCCACAGCTTCGACTACACCGCCGGCACCTGCTGCGCGAAGGTGGCACGCTATGCCGAGCGGGTGCACCACCCGGACCGGCTCTCGCACCCCCTGCTGCGGGTTGGCGCCAAGGGCGAGGGCCGCTTCGCCCGCATCGGCTGGGACGAGGCGCTGGAGCGCATCGCCGCCGCCTTCCGTGCCGCCACCGCCCGGCATGGCGCCGAGGCGGTGTGGCCCTATCACAGCGGCGGCAACATGGGCGCCCTGCAGCGCTACGGGCTGGACCGGCTGCGCCATGTGATGGGCTATTCGCGGCAGAAGAGCACCATCTGCATCACTCCGGGCGAAAGCGGCTGGAAGGCCGGGCACGGCCAGGCGCGCGGCGCCGACCCGCGCGGCATCGCCGAGGCCGACCTGATCCTGATGTGGGGCGGCAACCCGGTGGCGACCCAGGTGAACCTGATGCACCACATCCAGCAGGCCCGGAAAACCCGTGGCGCGAAGCTGGTGGTGGTGGATGCCTATCGCTCCCCCACCGCCGAGGTGGCCGACCAGGCGGTGATCCTGCGGCCGGGCACCGACGCCGCGCTGGCGCTGGCCATGCTGGCGGTGGCGCTGCGCGAAGGCGCCGCCGACCGCGCCTTCCTGGCCGCCCACACCGACTGGGATGCGGGGGTGGAGGCGCATATCCTCTCCCACACGCCCGAATGGGCCGCCGGCATCACCGGGCTGGCGGCGGCGGAGATCCTGGCGTTGGGGCAGTTGTATGCCCGCACGCCGCGCACCTTCCTGCGCTGCGGCGTCGGCTTCACCCGCAGCCGCAACGGCGCCGCCAGCATCCACGCGGTCAGTTGCCTGGCGGCGCTGAATGGCGGCTGGGCGCGGGCCGGCGGCGGCGCCTTCTTCTATGCCACCGAGGGCTGGGGGCTGGACACGGTACTGACCCAGGCGACCGACCGGCTAAACCCGAAGACCCGGGTGCTGGACCAGTCGCGCATCGGCCCGGTGCTGGCCGGCGACCCGGTGGCGCTGGTGGGTGGCCCGCCCGTTGCCGCCATGCTGATCCAGAACGCCAACAGCGCCGAGGTGGCGCCCGACAGCAACCTGGTCCGCCACGGCCTGGCGCGGGAGGATCTGTTCGTGGCGGTACACGAGCACTTCCTGACCCCCACGGCGCGCTTCGCCGACATCGTGCTGCCGGCCACCACCTTCCTGGAACACAACGACCTGTACCGGGGCCTGGGCCACACCGCGCTGACCATCGGCCCGCGGGTGATCGAGCCCTTCGCCGAGGCGCGCAGCAACCATGACCTGGTCTGTGCCCTGGCCGCCCGGCTGGGCGCCGAGCACCCCAGCTTCGGCATGACGGATGAGGAAGTGCTGGACGGCACGCTGCGCGCTTCCGGCAAGGGCAGTTGGGCGGCGGCGGTGGCGGCGGGCGTGGTGGAAGCCGGCAATGCCATTCCCGCCGGCGCCGCTTTCGCCGGCTTCCCGCAGCCCGATGGCCGCTTCCGCTTCAAGCCGGACTGGCCGGCGCTGGGGCCCTATCACCAGGGCATGCCGGCGGTGGCCAGCTATTGGCCGAATGTGGAGGCGACCGATGCCGAGCATCCGTTCCGGCTCATCACCCCGCCGGCGCGGCAATTCCTGAACAGCAGCTTCACCGAAACCCCGGGCTCTCGCCGCCGCGAAGGCGCGCCGATGCTGCGGGTGCATCCGACGGATGCCGACCGGCTGGGCCTGGCCGAGGCTGGACTGGTGCGCATGGGCAACCGGCGTGGCGCCATCACCCTGGCGGTGAAGCGCTCGGCCGGGGTGCAGCCGGGGGTGCTGGCGCTGGAAGGCATCTCGCCGAGCGACCTGTTCCCCGAAGGCATCGGCGTGAATGCCCTGGTCGGCGCCGACCCGGTGGCGCCAGCCGGCGGCGTGGCCTTCCACGATATCGCGGTATGGCTGCGGCCGGCGGCTGCCTGAACCTGGCGCCGGGTTGGCTCAGGCCGCTCGGCGGGCCCACCAGCCCCGCAGGTTCTGCGCCAGTCGGGCCAGCGGGGCGGGCTTGCCTACCGGAAAGCGCACCAGGGCCGGGTAGTCCATCGGGTTGAACAGGCGTGCCGCGGTGTAGGGCCCGGGGAACAGCCGCCCCACCAGGTCCTGGCGCACATAGAAGCCATTGGCCGAACACAGCCCGCAGCCCACCAGCCGGTAGCCCTTGCGTTCAGCCAGCGCCGCCATGGCCGCCAGGGAAGCGCCATAGTCGGCCCGGCCGGAGGAGGAGTCCCAACGGTAGTCCTCGTTGTACGGCATCACCCAATGCTCGCCCTGCTGGTATTCCTGGTTGTGCTCCAGGCAAACCACGCGCGGGTTGATGACGTTGATCGCCTCGAACACATGATAGTCGTTGCTGTCGATGTCGATCGACAGGAAGTCGATCTCACCGGAAAAGCCGGCCGTGGCGATCAGGTCGTTGATGTTGCGCTTGTTGACGTAGCTTTGTTGCAGGCAAAGCTGGCCGCTGGTCAGTTGTTCATGGAAGTTGCCACGCACGCCGGTGACGTAGTCGGGGTAGCCCTCGATCCACAGGCCGCGCCAGCCTTGGTCCACCAGGGCATGGGTGTTGTTCTCCAGCCCGGTCTCGCAGCCGAATTCCACGAAGGTGCGGTGCTTGGCACCGATGCGGCGGAAAATCTCCGCCACGATGCCGTCCTCGTCGGATTGGCTGTGGATCTTGTAGCCGCTCCATTCCAGCCGCGAACGGTCGCCGCCGGTGCGCGCCTGGCGCATCGCGGTCAGTTCGGCCGGGGTCAGCGGCATGGCCTGGCTCGGTAGCTGGTCTGGCATCAGTGGTTCCCCGTCCGTTGCAGGCACGCGGGATGCTTCTGCACCCTTCCGCCCCTGCCCCCGTTGAATAGCGCAGTACCTGCCCTGGCGACAGCCAGGGCGGCCGGGTCTAGGCTGGCTGCCACAACGCCGGGAACCGGCGAACAGGCCTTGGGGGGCAACGATGGCAAAAGGCTGCCTGATGGTGCGCGCGGTGCTGGCGGAAGCCGAGGACCGGCCACGCTTCGACCGTTGGTACGAAACCGAACACCTGCCCCAGGCCATGGCCGCCTTCGGCGCCGCCCGCGCCTGGCGGGCCTGGAGCCGCACCGCCCCCGGCGTGCACTACGCCTTCTATGAGTTCCCCACCCTGGCGGCGGCCGAGGCCCTGGCCGATTCGCCTGGCCTGCGTGCCTTGATCGCGGAGTTCGACCAGGTCTGGGGCGACCGGGTCACCCGAAGCCGTGAGATATTGGAGGTAGCGCCATGAACGGCCTTTCCCGCCGTACCCTGCTGGGCAGCCTGCTGGCTGGCCCGCTGGCTGGCCCGCTGGCGGCCCCTGCCCTGGCGCAGCCGGGCTTTCCGAACCGGCCGATCCGGCTGATCGTGCCCTGGCTGGCCAGCGCGGCCGCCGACATTCAGCTGCGGTCGCTGGCGCCGCTGGCGCAGAAGCATCTGGGCCAGCCCCTCATCATCGAGAACAAGGCCGGCGCCAGCGGCATGCTGGGGGCGCAGACGGTGGCGGCGGAAGCCCGCGGCGACGGCTATTTGCTGACGCAGTTCCACGGTACCAATTTCCGCATGCCGGCGATGATGGCGCGCGCGCCCTACAGCATTCCGGATGACTTCACCTGGATCATCCAGCTGGTCGGCTATTCCTATGGCGTGGTGGTGCGCAGCGATTCGCCCTGGCAGACGTGGCAGCAATTCGCCGACCACGTGAAGGCCAACCCGGGCAAGGTCAGCTTCGGCACCGCCGGCGTTGGCACCACCCAGCACATCACCATGGAACAGGTGGCCCGCAAGCTGGGGCTGGACTGGCTGCACGTGCCGTTCCGTGGTGGCGGCGACGACGTGGCGGCGCTGATGGCCGGGCAGTTGAACGCGGTGGCGGCCAGTACGCTGTGGGGCGAACTGGTGCAGGCCGGCAATCTGCGGCTGCTGGTGACCTTCGGCGTCGAGCGCATCAAGCGCTTCGCCTTCGCGCCCACGCTGCGCGAATGCGGTATCGATATCGCCCAGACCTCGCCCTATGGGCTGGTGGGGCCGAAGGGCATGGACCCCGGCGTGGTGCGCGTGCTGCACGACGCCTTCAAGGCCGCGCTGTTCGACCCCGAGCACCAGCCGGCGCTGGACCGGCTGGACATGCCGCGCACCTACCTGAACAGCGCCGACTACGCCGCCGCCGCGCCGCGATTACTGGCGGAAAACACCGCCGCGGTGCAGGCGCTGGGGCTGCGCATGTAGGCCGCACGCCAGGCGTCGCCGGGCCCGGCGCCCGGCGGCGAGGCGTCACGGCATCTGCAGGCCGCCATTCACCTCCAGCACCTGGCCGGTGATGAAGCCGGACAGTTCGGCCGAGGCGAGGAACAGGTAGGCGCCGACGCATTCCTCCACCGTGCCAAGCCGGCGCAGCGGGGTCAGCCGGACGCTGGCCTGCACCTGGTGGTCCGGCATGGTCCAGCCCTTTTCCGGCTTCACGATGACGCCGGGCGCCACCGCGTTCACCCGAATGCCCTGGCGCCCCACCTCCTTGGCCAGGCCCCGGGTGAAGGTGGAAATGAACGCCTTGGACGCGGCGTAGAGGGTGGACTTGCTGCCGCCCCCGCTGCGCGCGGCCAGGGAGGTGGTGGAGATGATCGCACCGCCGCCCTGTGCGGCCATGAAGGGCAGCGCGGCGCGCGAACAGGCGAAGACCGAACGCGCGTTCAGGTTCACGATGTCGTTGTACAGCGCGTCGTCGATCTCCTGCAGGGCCTTGCGCTGCACCACGCCGCCGGCGTTGTTCACCAGCACGTCCAGCCGGCCGAAGGCGGCCTGGGCTTCCTGCACCAGCCGGGTGCAGCCGGCCACCTCGCGCACATCGGCCTGCAGCAGCACCGCCTCGCCGCCCTCGGCGCGAATTTCCGCCAGCAGCTTTTCCGCCGTGGCGCGGCTGGCGTTGCAATGCAGCGCCACCCGCATGCCCTGGCGCGCGAAGCCGCGTGCCACGGCGGCGCCAATGCCGGTGGAGGAGCCGGTGACCAGGGCCACCTTGCCTGCCAGGTCGGTGATCTGCATGTGCCGTTGCCTTCCCTGTTATGCCGCGCATCCAGGCAAGAACGCGGGCGCTTGTCCATGGGGCCTGGGGCGCGCTAGCCTGAGTGCAACAAAGCCTGTCGCGCATGGCGTGCGGGCACAAGGGAAACACAGGAATGAGCAAGCCGGCGCCGCAGCGCCGCGTGGCGTCGGAGCCGCGCGCATGAACCCCGCCTTCCACAAGCTGAAGGACCGCATCGCGGTCGTGGGCGTGGGCAACACCGCCTACGGCAACTTCCCGCATACGGACGACTATGGCCTGGGCGCCGAGGCCTTCCGCAATGCGCTGGCCGATTGCGGGCTGGAGAAGAACCAGGTGGACGGGCTGGGCGTGTGCCGCCTGCCCTACTACGCCCGCATGGGTGAGATCCTGGGCCTGAACCCGCGCTGGACCGTGCAATTCCCGGCCCACGGCCGCATGTCCGCCATGGCGATCATCGAGGCCGCGGCGGCGCTGGATGCCGGGCTGTGCGACTACGCCGCGCTGATCTACGCCAATATCGGCCGCTCCCGCCGGGTGAACTACGGCGGCGAGGAAAGCCCCGGCGTCTGGGACCCCTTCGGCTTCACCTCGCCCGGTGCGGCGCACGCCATGATGTTCCAGCGCCACATGGCGCTGTACGGCACCACCACGCGGCAATTGGCGGAAGTCTCGGTGGCGGTGCGGCACCACGCCTGCCTGAACCCCGACGCGGTGATGAAGCAGCCCATCACCATCGACGACCATGAGGCGGCGCGGCCCATCACCATGCCGCTGCGCCTGCTGGACTATTGCCTCATCAACGATGGCGCGGTGTGCCTCATCCTCACCACCAAGGACCGGGCGAAGGACCTGAAGAAGAAGCCGGTGATGATCTCCGGCATCGGTGCGCGGGAAGCCTATACCGGCTCCTCCATCAGCAACTTCAACCTGAACTTCTGGCATGACGAAGTGCAGGACGTGGCGCAGCAGGTCTATGGCATGGCCGGCGTCGGCCCGAACGATGTCGATGCGCTGATGTGCTACGACAATTTCAGCCCCACCGTGCTGTTCAGCCTGGAAGGCCTGGGTTTCTGCAAGCAGGGCGAGAGCGGCAGCTTCGTGGAGGGCGGCGCGTTGCGCGTCGGCGGGCGGCTGCCCACCAACACGGATGGCGGGCACCTTTCCAACAGCTACATGCAGGGCTGGGCGCTGAACGTGGAAGCGGTGCGCCAGGTGCGCGGCGAATGCGGCGCGCGCCAGGTGAAGGACGCGGAAGTGGTGCAGTTCGTCGCCACCACACCGTGCTCGCGCTCCATCATCTACACCCCCGGCTGAGCGGAGGCCCGACCATGAGCAGCATGAAGCCACGGCCGAAGCCGGATGTGTTCAACAAGGGCTTCTGGGAAGCCGCCAACCAGCGCCAGCTGACCGTGCAGCGCTGCGACGACTGCGCCCACAGCCACTACCCCGGCACCCCGGTATGCCCTGGCTGCCTGTCCTCGAAGCAAAGCTGGGTGCCGGTTTCCGGCCGCGGCACGCTGCTTTCCTGGGTGCGCTTCCACCGCGCCTACTGGGACGGCTTCCGCGAGGAGGTGCCCTACAACGTCATCCTGGTGGGGCTGGAGGAAGGCCCGCTGATGATCAGCAACCTGCTGGGCGCCGAGCCCGAGGACATCAGGATCGGCGACGCGGTGGAGGTGGCGTTCGAGACCGTGGACGACACGCTGACGCTGCCGAAGTTCCGGCCCGCGGGGGCCGTGGCATGATGCCCCGGCGGTGGTTGCTGGCCGCGGTGCTGCTGCTGGGCGGCATCGGCGCGGCCTCGGCGCAGCAGACCTCGCCGCGCGGCACGCTGCGGGCGGTGGTGCATGCCAACCTGCAGATCCTCGACCCGGTCTGGACCACCGCCTTCATCACCAACCGCCACGCCTACCTGATCTACGACACGCTCTACGCGATGAACTCGCGGTTCGAGCCGATGCCGCAGATGGCGGAAGGCCACACGGTTTCCGCAGACCGGCTGACCTGGACCATCACGCTGCGCCCGGGGCTGAAGTTCCACGACGGCACCCCGGTGCGCGCGGCGGATGCCGTGGCCTCGCTGCGCCGCTGGGGCCAGCGCGACCCGATGGGCCAACGCCTGCTGTCCTTCACCGCCGGCATCGACGTGCCGGACGACCGCAGCTTCGTCATCCGCCTGCGCGAACGCTACGGCCTGGTGCTGGAAACGCTGGGCAAGGCGGCAACGCCGATGTTCGTCATGCCGGAACGCATCGCCCAGACCGACGCGAATACCCAGGTGACGGAAACCATCGGCTCCGGCCCGTTCATCTTCGTGCGGGAGGAATGGCGCCCGGGCAACCGCGTGGTCTATCGCCGCAACCCGGACTACGTGCCGCGCGCCGAGGCACCGGATTTCATGTCCGGCGGCAAGCGCCCGCTGCTGGAGCGGATCGAGTGGCTCTACATTCCCGACCAGAACACCACGCTGGCGGCGCTGAACGCCGGTGAGATCGACTACTTCGAAGCCCCGCCGCTGGATTTCATCAGCGTGCTGGAGCGCAACCAGAATGTCCGCATCGTCAATATCGACCCGCTTGGCACCCAGGGGCTGATCCGGCTGAACCAGTTGCACCCGCCGTTCAACGACCCGCGGGCGCGCCAGGCCATCGCCCACCTGGTGCGACAGGAAGACTTCATGCGCGTGGTGGTGGGCAACCCGCGGCTGTACCGCCCGTTCTGCGGCGCCTTCTTCATGTGCGGCGCCGGCACGCCGATGGAACTCGGCTCCGAGCCCTATCGCCAGCCGAATGTGGACCTGGCCAAGCGGTTGCTGCGCGAAGCCGGCTACAACGGCGAACGCATCGTGGTGCTGCAACCGACCGACCGGCCGCAATACAACGCCGCGGTGATGGTGCTGGTGCAGGCCATGCGCCGCGCCGGCATGAACGTGGACGCCCAGGCGGCGGACTGGAGCACCATCCTGTCCCGCCGCGCCAACCGCAACCCGCCGGACCAGGGCGGCTACCACATCTTCATCACCACCCATGGCGGGCCGGATACCGCCATGCCCAGCGCCAATGTCTGGTTCAACAGCCGCTGCGACCGCGCCAACCCCGGCTGGGCCTGCGACATGGAACTGGATGCCATGGTGGAAGCCTGGGCGAAGGAAAGCGACCCGGCGGCA
>CANBXZ010000094.1 GCA_947373495.1 Acetobacteraceae bacterium | reverse complement strand
AGTCATGGCGCAGTTCACAGCAAATGCCAATCGGTTCGACCCGTACAAGAACTTCAAGTTCCGCGTGAAGTGGGACGGCCGCTATGTCGCCGGCATCAGCAAGGTCGGGGCGCTGAAACGCACCACGGAAGTGGTGAAGCATCGCGATGGCGGTGACCCTTCCAGCAGCCGCAAGTCGCCCGGCCGCAGCGAATACGAGGCCATCCAGTTGGAACGCGGCGTCACCCATGACCTGGACTTCGAGCAATGGGCCAACAAGGTCTGGCACTACACCGCGGGCCTGGGCAGCGAGACGGCGCTGAAGGACTTCCGCAAGGACCTGATCCTGGAAGTGTACAACGAGGCCGGGCAATTGGCCCTGGCCTACAAGATCTACCGCTGCTGGGTTTCGGAATACCAGGCGATGCCGGACCTGGACGCCAACGCCAATGCGGTGGCGATCCAGCATATCAAGCTGGAGAACGAGGGCTGGGAACGCGACGTTGAGGTGAAGGAGCCGACCGAGCCCAGCTTCGTCGTGCCGGCCGGGTAGCCGCCATGCCGCCCGACCTTGCGGCGAAACTGCTGGCGGCGCGCGACCAGGCGGAAGCCGCCTCCGCCCCTGCCCGCTGCCTGGCGCTGCTGGTGGCGACAGCGCAGGCCGACCAGGCCAGCGACCTGCCCAACCTGCCGGTGGGCGAATGCGACCGGCGCCTGCTGGAACTGCGCCGGGCCCTGCTGGGGGACCGCATGGCGGCGGTGGCGCAATGCCCCGGCTGCGGCGAGATGGTGGAAACCACCTTCCCGCTTCCGGCGCTGGCCTTGCCCGCCGCGACGGTGGGGGCCGTAACGGTGCGGGCGGCGGGCTGGGTGGTGACGGCGCGGCTGCCGACCCTGGCCGACCAATGCGCCGCCGCCACCACCCCGGGGATCGCGGCGGCCCGCGCATTGCTGCTGGCGCGCTGCGTCCTCCACGCGACGCATGGCACCGAGGCATCCGGCGGGGCGCTGCCGGAACCAGTGGCCGCCGCCGTGGCCCGGGCCCTGGCCGAAGCCGACCCGCAGGCCGATATCGAATTGCTGCTGCACTGCCCGGCCTGCGAAGCGGCGGCGCTGCTGCCCTTCGATATCGGCAGCTTCCTGTGGCGCGAACTGGATCACTGGGCCGGCCGGCTGCTGCGGGAGGTGCATGAGTTGGCGCGGGCCTATGGCTGGAGCGAAGGCGCCATCCTGGCCCTGTCAGCGCACCGGCGGCGGCACTACCTGGCGCTGCTGGCCTCATGAGCGACTTCCTCAGCCGCCTGGCGCGCCGCAGCCTGGAGCCGCCCGTGTTCCGTCCCCGCCCAGCCTCGGCCTACGAAACCTTGGCCGAGCCGGCGCCGGAGGGCCTCGCTGAAGTGGGCGCCGCCAGGGATGAGCCCCTCCAGCCAGCCCTGGCCGCATCGCCGGCACCCGCGGCGCGGCAACCGGAAGCCCCGCCTGAGCCACCATGGGCCGCCCCCGCCTGGGGCCCGGACCAGCCGGTGCCGCGCCTGTTGGCCAGGAAGGCGATGCCGGGTCCAGCCTTGCCGCCCGAGGCGATGCCACCCAAGGCCATGCCATCCGGGGCCACGCCATCCGGGGCCATCACCGTTCCAATGCCCGCCCCTGGTACCGAGAACCCTGGTACCGAGAACCCTGGCACCGAGGACCTTGTCACCCACGACCTTCCCATCCAGGACCTCGGCACCATCGCCGCCGCCAGCCCGCTACCTCGGGCCCAGCCATCCCTGCCACCCGCAAGGATGGCAAGGTGGCAATCGGCGCCGGCGCGCGCACCCTCCACACCGCCAGCAGGTCCCGACACAGCCGCCGCGGCATCCGCCAGGGCTGAGGGTATCGCCACCCCGGCGCCTCATTTCGGCGATGCCCTGGCCGGCCCGCCCGGCGCGCCACTGCCCGGCATCGCCGCACAACTCCCCCCAACCAGCCGGCCCGAGGCTCCGCGTGGAACGCCTGCCGCCGCGCACTGGCCCGCCGCCGCGCCGCCGCTGCTCCGCCCGCCGCCGTCGCGCGCTGGCGCCGCGCCCCAGCCGCCCGACATCCACATCACCATCGACCGCATCGAGGTCCGCGCCGCTGCCGCATCACCGGCAACGCAACCGGCACCGCGACAGCAGCCGGCCGGCCTGACGCTGGCAGAGTTCCTGCACCGCCGGGCGCGCCAGCCATGAGCAGCCCGCTCGCCATCGCCGCCGTCACCACCTCGCTGCGCAACCTGCTGGCCCAGGGCATGGCACCGGATGCGGAATTGGCCGACGCCACCATCACCATGCAGCCGCCGGACCGTGCCCGGCCGGCCACCGCCACCGGCAATCAGCTCAATGTCTTCCTGTACCATGCCGTGCACAACGCCGCCTGGCGCAACCGCGACCTGCCGGCCCAGGTGCATGAGGGCGAGCCGACGCAGCCGCCACTGGCGCTGAACCTGTTCTACCTGCTCACCGCCTATGGTCGCGACAACGACGCCCAGCGCCCGTTCAGCCACATGCTGCTCGGCCGGGCCATGAGCATCCTGCACGACCACCCGCTGCTGGGCGCCAGCGAGATCGCCGCGGCCATGCCGGGCAGCGAGGTCGGCGTCCAGGTGGAACGCGTGCGGCTGACGCCACAGCCGATGCCGCTGGAGGATCTCTCCAAGCTATGGACCGCCTTCCAGGCCCAGTTCCGCGCCAGCGTCGCCTATGAGGCCGCGGTGGTGCTGATCGAGAGCACCAGGCCGCGCCGCGCGCCACTGCCGGCGCTGCGCCGGGGCGAGGCCGACAGCGGCGCCATGGCACTCGGCAGCGCGGTGCCGCCCTACCCGGAGATCACCGCCGTGGAGCCCGCCGGCCCGGCCGAGCCCGGCGCCACCCTGACCTTGCGCGGCCACGACCTGGCCAGCACCCAGGTGGAGGTGACGCTGGAAGCCACCAGGCTGAACTTCCGCAGCAGCTTCCCGGCGACGCGCGTGGCCCCGGACCAGGTCACCCTGCGCCTGCCGGCCGACCTGCCCGCCGGCATCCATGGCCTGACGCTGCACCTGGGTGAAGGCCGCGCGGCCCGCCCGAGCAATACCGTGCCGCTCAACATCGCCCCTGCCATCACCGCCGGGCTGCCGGCCACCATGCGGGCGGCTGGCGGCCCGCTGACCCTCGGCCTGGCGGCGCCGATCATGCCCGGCCAGCAGGTCTACCTGCTGCTGGCCGGGCTGGTGGTGGCCGCACCGGCCTTGGCCAACGCCACCAGTACGCTGCGCTTCCAACTGCCTCCGTTGCCGCCCGGCCAGCACCCGGCGCGGCTGCGGGTGGATGGCGTGGACAGCGCCATCGTCGCCGACCGCACCGCCCGCCCGCTGCGCTTCGACCCGCAGCGCCTGGTCACGGTGCTGGCATGAGCGCGGACGCCGCCAATGCCGCCGGCCTGGGCGCCGCCATCGGCTGGCTGCGGGCCCGGCTGGAAGCATTGGCCGCGGCCCCCGGCCCGCTGCCGCCACAGCCCGGCCCGGCGCATGTGCTGGAGGTTTTCGCCCCGGAAGCCGCGCTGCCCCGGCTCGCCACCCGCTTCGGGCTTTCACCGTTCGAGGTTGACCTGCTGGTGCTGGGCGTCGCCGTCGAGTTGGACACTTCCCTCGGCGGCTTGTGCGCCCTGGCCCAGGGCGACCCTGCCCGCCCCTGGCCCAGCTTCGCGCTTGGCTTCACCCTGTTCCGGCACCCGGGGTGGGAGGCGCTGTCGCCGGAACGCCCGCTGCGGCGCTGGCGCTTGCTGGAGGTGCTGCCCACCAATGGCCAGCCGCTCATCGCCTGCCCGCTGCGGGCCGAGGAGCGGGTGGTGAACCACCTGAAGGGCCTGGAGCACCTGGACGAGCGCCTGGCCGCGCTGCTGGAGCCGCCCGAGGACACGCCGCTGCTGCCGCTGCCCCCCTCGCAACTGCCGGTGGCCACGGCCCTGCTGGCGCATTGGCAGCGTGGCGCGCGCGCCGGGGTGCTGCAATTGCTGGGCGCCGATGCCGCCAGCAAGCGCCTGGTGGCCGAGCATGCCGCCGCCATGGCCGGGTGCGCGCTGTATCGGCTGGCCGCGCCGGTCCTGCCCGCCGCCCCGGCCGAGGCCGCGCTGCTGGCCCGGCTGTGGCAGCGCGAGACCCTGCTGCGACCGCTGGCGCTGTTGCTGGAAGCCCCCGAGGCGGAGACGCTGGAACCTGGCCTGCGGCGCTTCCTCGACCAGGCTGGCCCCAGCCTGGTGCTGACGGTGCGGGAACGCCTGCCGCGACTGGATGGCGCCGCGCTGGCCGTGACCAAGCCGGATGGCGCCGACCAACTTGCCTGCTGGCAGGCGGTGCTGCCGGGACGGGCGGCGCTGGCGGTAAGGCTGGCGGCCCAATTCGACCTCGACGCCACAACCATCGCCACGCTGGGCGCCAGCCTGGCAGGCTTGCCGGATGCCATGGCCTGGGATGCCTGCCGCGCCGAGCTGCGTCCGCGCCTCGGCGGCCTGGCGCAGGTCATCACCCCCGGTGCCGGCTGGGACGACATCGTGCTGCCCCCGGCGCAACGGGCGTTGCTGCGGCAATTGGCCAACCAGGTGCCGCATCGTGCCGCGGTGCATGCCGCCTGGGGCCTCGACCGCACCGGGGCGCGCGGCGGCGGGCTGTGCGCGCTGTTCGCCGGGGAGAGCGGCACCGGCAAGACCATGGCGGCCGAGATCCTCGCCGCCGAGTTGCGGCTGGACCTGTGGCGCATCGACCTGTCCGCGGTGGTCAGCAAGTACATCGGCGAGACCGAGCGCAACCTGCGCAGCCTGTTCGACAGCGCCGAGGCCAGCGGCGCCATCCTGTTCTTCGATGAGGCCGACGCGCTGTTCGGCCGCCGCAGCGAGGTGAAGGACAGCCACGACCGCTACGCCAATATCGAGGTGAACTACCTGCTGCAACGCATGGAAGGGTATCGCGGCATTGCCATCCTGGCGACCAACGCCAAGGCGGCGCTGGACAGCGCCTTCCTGCGCCGGCTGCGCTTCGTGGTGGACTTCCCCTATCCCGGCCGCGCCGAGCGGGCGCAGATCTGGCGCCGCGCCTTCCCGCCCGGCACGACGACGGCGGGGATGGACTGGGACCGCCTCGGCCGCCTGCCATTGACCGGCGGCAGCATCCACACCGCCGCGCTCAACGCCGCCTTCCTGGCCGCGCACCAGGGCGTGCCCCTGGGCCTGGCGCAGATGCTGGCGGCGGCGCGGCAGGAATTGCTGAAGCTGGACCGCCCGCTGAACGAGGCGGACTTCCTCGGCCCCTGGCTGGAGGCGGCGGAATGACCGTGCATGTCCACATCGCCCGGCTGGTGATGGCGGGCGCCCGCCCCGGCCGTGCTGCCGAGGCGGCGCTGCGCCAGGCCATTGCCGCCGAACTCGGCCGCCTGCTGGCCGGCGCCCCCCAGGGCATCGCCCCGGCGCCCCCCCAGCGGCAAGCGCAGGCGCAAGCCGGCACGCGGATCGCCCAGGCGATCCACGCGCACTTGCAGGGCCCACGCCGATGACCACGGCCGCCCACGCCACCATGCCTCGCGCCAGCGCCCATCCCGCCCCGATACGGGCGCTGGCGGCGCGCCGCGCCCAGCCGGCACCGCTGCGGCTCAGGGCCGGCACCGGCCGTGGCGGCACCGATTGCAGCGCGGTGCCGCTGCGGGCGCCGCAGGCCGGCCAGCTTCGTGTCGGCGCGAGCGACGACGCGCTGGAACGCGAGGCCGACAGCATGGCCGCGCAGGTGCT
This sequence comes from Acetobacteraceae bacterium, assembly GCA_947373495.1. Taxonomy (GTDB): domain Bacteria; phylum Pseudomonadota; class Alphaproteobacteria; order Acetobacterales; family Acetobacteraceae; genus CAIMOR01. The sequence goes on along the minus strand of CANBXZ010000094.1, from coordinate 7,201 downwards.
GGCGCACGCCCCGCTTCAGGCCCCAAGCCAGGCCCCACGCCAAGCCTCACGCCAGGCACCGGCCCAGCTCAACCGCGCCTGCGCCGCCTGCGAACAGGAGGAGCCGGAGGTGCGCCGCAGCCCGGCGGCCGGCGCCCCCGCCGGCATCGGCCCGGCAGGTGGCGTTGCCCCGCCCATCGTCGGCGCGGCCCTGGCCGCCCCGGGCACCGCGCTGGCCCCTGCCGAGCGCAACTTCTTCGAGGCCCGCTTCGGCCGCGACCTCTCGGCGGTGCGGATCCACACCGACGGGCTGGCCGTGGCCTCGGCCCGGGCGGTGAATGCGCGGGCCTATACGGTGGGCGCCGACATCGTGTTCGGCGCCGGCCACTACGCGCCCGATGCCACCGCGGGCCGGCAATTGCTGGCGCATGAACTCGCCCATGTGGTGCAGCAGGGCCAGGCCCCCGGCCCGGTGCTGCGGCGTTCCTATACCGAGGACCAGGCCGCCGGCTGCGGCGTGTGCGAAAGCCCACAGGCCAGTGGCCAGCGCGCCCATGTCCTCACCCAATTGGCCATGGGTGCCGGCCTGCGCCGCCGGGTACCGCTGCGCTCGGTGATGGCGGAAGTGGGGCTGAGCTACCCGGAAAGCCCCTCGGATGGCATCCTCGACCTGGTTCGCCTCAGCCGCTCCCCCAGCCCACCATTCGAGACGCTGATCGAGATCGGCGAGATCAAGCCGTACAACACACGTGGCGTGAAGCAGGGCCACGCCGACCTGGCGCACTACCTGTTCGAGTTGCAGCACGCCCAGGTCATCGCCGGGGTGGGCCGCGGCCGGGTGTTGAGTGGCTTCCTGGAACAGCCACCACCGATGATCCCGCTGGCCTTCCTCGACCCCACCTCCCAATGCGCAGCGCAGGCGATGACGGTGGAAGGCCCGTTCGAGGGGCTCTACCTCTACTCCTGCACGCCGCCGCGCGCCGCGCTGGAAGGCGAATGCTGCGACCAGGAGGAACTGGCCCGGCGCAAGGCCCGCGCCCGCCGCCAGTTGCCCGAGGGCCAGCAACTGCCCGGCGCCCTGCCGCAGGACGTGCCGCTGCAAGGCCCGGTGGATACCGGCAGGCCCCCCCCGCAGGCCGAGCCGGCGCCCCAACCCATCCCCATCGGCCGCCCCCGGCCGGGCCGCAGGCCGGAACCCGAGGCCGCGCCCGAACATGAGCCGGTGCCGATCGCCGCCTATGGCTGGGACGACGTGCTGCGCTTCTTCCTCGCCGTGGCGGTGGCCGCCGGCGCCACGGCCCTGGTGCGCCGGCTGCTGATGGCGGCGAGCAAGACCCGCGGCGGCGGCCTGCTGGTGGTGCTGGAAGCCCTGGCCGCCGTGGCGGTGCTGGTGCTGGGCGAACGCCAGGCCAAGGCCGGCACCGCCGCCACCGACGACGACCCGCTGGTGGCGCTGGCCCAGGTGCTGGGCGATACCGGCCAGCCGATGCCGCCGGAAATGGAGGCGCTGCTGCGCGAACACCCGGAACTGCGCGCGTTGATCCGGCTGGAAATGCAGCGCCGGCGCCGTGCCGGTGGTGCCTCGGCGCCTGGCGCAACCGCCGGCACGGGCGCCGGCACCGCGCCCGTGGGCGGCGGCCCCCAGGCCGGGCCACAAGGTACGGCGGGCGCCGCCGGAGGCACGCCAGGCCAGGCCGGCACCACCGCGGCAACCGCCCCGGCAAGGCCCGCCACCGCCACGCCGGCGGTGCCGCAGCGCGAGGCCAGCAGCGAACCCGGCCCCGGCTACTGGGCCAATCTGCAAGCGGTGCTCGGCAGCCCGGTGGCGCAGGCCCTCGGCGCCGACAAGGCCGAGTTCCTGTGGCCCGGGGGCGTCGGCCCGGCCACGGTGAGGCCAGGCCAGAAGGTCATCGGCACCCATGTCGGCCATGCCGCGGCGCAGGGCCTGCACTACGCCTTCCAGCTGGAGATCGAGGTGGTCTCGAACCAGGCCGGGGTGGTGCAGGCCAAGGTGGTCTGGAGCGGCCCGATGCTGCTGGGCGACGGCCGCCACCTGCCCCATGCGCCCGGCTTCGCGCCGGGCCGCAGCTTCCCCATCCGAACCATCGCGGAGTGATGCCATGACCGGCTTTCCCGGCTCCCCCCGCGTGGCGCGCGGCGCCATCATCGGCCTCGACCTGTTCAACCCGCTCGCGAGCGTCTGTGCCTTCCAGTACAACCCGGACAGCCTGAGCCGCACGGTGCAGCCGAGCATGGCGACCGAGGGCGGCAGCAGGCACGAGGCGATGCGGCTGAACGGCGCGCCGGTGGAAACCATTCGCCTGGAAGCCGAGATCGACGCCACCGACCAGTTGGAACAAGGCAACGCCCAGGCGGCGCAACTCGGCATTCATCCGCAGCTGGCGGCGCTGGAAATGCTGATCTACCCGAAGAGCGCGCTGGTCATCGCCAACACCATCCTGCTCGCCACCGGCACCATCGAGATCATCCCGCCGATGGCGCCGATGGTGGTGCTGGTCTACGGCGCCAGGCGCGTGGTGCCGGTACGCGTGACGGAGCTGGCGATTACCGAGGAAGCGCACGACCCGGCGCTGAACCCGCTGCGCGCCCGGGTGCAGCTTGGCCTGCGCGTGCTCAGCTACAACGACCTGCCGCTGGAACATCCGGGCTATCACCTGTTCCTGGCGCACCAGGTGATGAAGGAGGCCATGGCCACCCTCGGCAGCGTCGGCAACCTCGCGGGTGTCGCCGGCGGCGACCTGCGGCTGCTGTGAGGGCGCGCGATGATCGACCCCACCAGCCGCTACGCCACGCTGGAGATCGCCAGCCACACCACGCCGCAGGGGCGCGAGCTGCGCTACCTGCGCCGCCGCTTCCTGCCGCAGGCGCGGGACATGCAGGTGGTGGCGCAGGCGACGGTCGGCGCCGGCGAACGGCTGGACCTGCTGGCCGCCCGGGTGCTGGGCGACCCGCTGCAATACTGGCAGCTCTGCGACGCCAACGACGCCATGCGCCCCAACGACCTGGTGGCGCGGCCCGGCCGCATGGTGCGCGTGCCGCTGCCGCGCCCGCCGGGCTGACCGCCATGCTGGAAGCGCTGCTCGGCCTTCGCATGACGCTGCTGATCGGCCCCACCATCGCGGTGCCGGCGCCGCTGCCGGTACTGGAGGCGCTGGTCGGCGTGGAGGTGACGCTGCGCCAGCAGGGCCGCAACGGCTTCCAGCTGGAATTCGCCCTCGGCCGTGGCCCGCTGGAGGCGCTGGACTACACCCTGGTGGCGCTGCCGTTGCTGTGGCCGATGAACCGCGTGGTGATGCAGGTGTGGATGGGCGTGATGCCCGAGGTGCTGTTCGACGGCTTCATCACCCATCGCCAGGTACTGCCAGGCCATGGCGCCGGCGAGGCGCGCATGGTGCTCTCGGGCGAGGATGTGCGGGTGATGATGGCGCTGCACGAGATCTCCCTGCCCTGGCCGGCCATGCCGCACCATGTCCGCGCCCAAGCGATCCTGGCCAAGTACCTGCTGTACTTCGCCACCGCGCCGGTCGTGCTGCCACCGTTGCAGCTTTCCGTGCCGCTGCCGAACGAGTGCATTCCGGCGCAATCCGGCACCGACCTGGACTATGTCGAGGACCTGGCCGAGCAGGTTGGCCATGTCTTCTACGTGGAACCCGGCCCGCTGCCGATGACCAACACGGTCTATTGGGGCCAGGAAAACCGCCTCGGCAAGCCGCAGCGCGCGCTGTCCACCAACATGGGCAGCAGCAGCAACGTGGAACAGCTCAGCTTCGGCTACGACGCCATGCAGCCGCGCCTGGTGCTGGGCGCGGTGCAGGATGCGCGGCTTGGCATGGTGCTGCCGGTGGTCGGCACGCCACCGCTGCAGGTGCCTCTGGCGCCGCTGCCAGCCCTGGCGACGCAGGGTGCCAACCTGCGCACGGTGCAGGTGCGCGACGGTGGCAATACCGACCTGCCCGCCGCCATGGCCAAGGCGCAGGCGGTGACCCGGCGCAGCAGCAACGCCGTCATCGCCCGTGGCGAGCTGGATGCGCTGCGCTATGGCGCCCTGCTGCGCGCCAACCGGCTGGTGGGCGTGCGCGGCGCCGGCGCCATGCATGACGGCTTCTGGCTGGTGAACGAAGTCACCCACCGCATTCGCCGCGGCAGCTACCGGCAGTCCTTCGTGCTGGCGCGCGAGGGCTTCGGCCCGCTGCTGCCCGTGGTGCCGCCGCTATGACCGAACGCCAGCGCCTGTGGGGCAAGTATCGCGGCACGGTGGTCAGCACGGTGGACCCGATGCTGAAGGGCCGGCTGACCGCGGCGCTGACGCTGGGCGGCGCGCCGCTGACCCTCGTGGCCGAGGCCTGCGTGCCCTACCCCGGCTTCTACGCCATTCCGCCCGAGGGCTCCGGCGTGTGGATCGAGTTCGAGGAAGGCAATATCGACAAGCCGATCTGGTCCGGCTGCTGGTGGCATGATGGTGAACTGGCCACGCTGCTGATGCCCGACTTGCCACCACCAACCCCGCTGGAGGCGCCGAAGACCGTGGTGCTGGCGGCGGTGCCCGTCGGGCGCGGCATCGCCACGGCGCGGCTGAAGCTGGCGGCGATCTCCGGCAAGGCGACGCTGGAAAGCACGCTGCCACCGGCCTCGCCGGCGCTGCCCAGCGCCATCCGCATCGGCGTGGATGGGGTGGAGCTTTGCTACGGCCCGAACACCATCAGGCTGTCGCTGCTCAGCGTCGATATCGACAAGGGCGCGCTGACCATCACCCCCGTCCCGATGCCCTAGGAGCAAACGCCCATGCCTGGCTTCCTGGTGCATCGCGGTGCCGTCGTCACCTGTTCCCATGCCGGGCCGGCCACGCCGACCCTGCCCGCATCCCGCGTCAAGGTTGCGCGCATGCCGGTGGTGACGCAGCCCGTTCCCTTCGTCGTCACCGGCTGCGCCCAGGCCGCCGCCTCGCTGCCGCCCTGCGTCAGCGGCCAGGTGCTGCAGGGGGCGTTGCAGGTGAAGTCGGAAGGCATGGCGGTGATGCTGGCCAGCAGCGCCACCCTCTGCGCCCCCACCGGCACGCCGCTGCTGGTGCTGACCACCCAGATGCAGGTGAAGGGCCGATGAGCAACGCCGACATCGCCTGGCCCTATGGCTTCGACAGCGCCGGCCGCACCGCCCGCGCCGGGCCGGAGGCGCATATCCGGCAAATGCTGGAACAGCTGCTGTTCACCAATGCCGGCGAACGGGTGAACCGGCCGGATTTCGGCAGCGGCCTGCTGCAACTGGTCTTCGCACCCAACGCACCGGAGCTGGCCACCGCGTTGCAATTCAACATGCGCGCGGCGATCCAGCGCTACCTCGGCGACCTCATCGAAGTGAGCACGCTGGAGGTCGGCAGCGAGGACGCCGCCATCCGCATCACCCTGCGCTACGTCATCCGCGCCACCGGCACGGCCCAGGCGGCGCAGTTCGTGCAGCGGGAGTGAGCCATGGCACGCCGCGACCTGCTGCGCCGCACCGAGGAGCTGAACGGCCTCGACTACATCGAGCTGGGCGAGGATGGCCGCACCCTGCTGCTCAGCTTCATCAAGCCACCGCCGCAGGGGGTGTTGCCGCGGCACATCCATATCGAGGGCGACCAGCCGCCCGCGGTCATCGAGGTTGCGTTGCGCAGCGGCGCTGACGACCAGCCGGAGGCAACGCTGGCGGTAACGCTGGCAAGGCGGGGCGGCCATGGCGCCTACCGGCTGCGCCTGCACGATGTGCCCGGCATTGACCCGTTCTATGCCTGCGCGCCGTTCCGCTTCTGGCTGCAGGATACGGTGGCGTTGGACTGCGCCGCGCCGCCAGCAGCCGACCCGCCGTCAGCGCCGGCACCCGAGATCGACTACCTGGCGCGCGACTTCGCCAGCTTCCGGCAACTGATGCTCGACCGCCTGGCGCTGACGCTGCCGGCCTGGCAGGAACGCCATGTGCCCGATATCGGCATCGCCATCGTCGAGATCCTGGCCCATGTCGCCGACCACCTGGCCTATGGCCAGGACGCGGCGGCGACCGAGGCCTATCTCGGCACCGCCCGCCTGCGCAGTTCGGTCCGCCGCCACGCCAGGCTGGTGGACTACCGCATGCATGAGGGCTGCAACGCCCGCGCCTTCATCCACATCGCCTGCGACAGCGACATCTGCATCCCCGCCGCCGAGCTGCGCTTCGCCACCGCCGATGGCGCCGAGAGCTTCCTGCCGCTGGGCAGCGCGCCGGTGGCGCTGCACACGGCGCAGAACGCCATGCGGTTGCACGCCTGGGGCGAGGCCACCGCCACGCTGCCACAGGGTGCCACCTCGGCCACGCTGGCCTGCGGCGACGACGCCGATGCCACCCTGCACCTGTGCCCTGGCGACCTGCTGCTGCTGGAAGCCCACGACCCCGAGGCTGGCGGCCCGGCCGAGCTGGGCTGCCGCCACGTGGTGCGACTGACCGAGGTTCTGCCGGCCCATGACCCGCTGCTGCGGCAGCGCCTGGTGCGGCTGCACTGGGCGGCAGCCGACGCGCTGCCCTTCCCGCTGCCCGTCACCCAGGATGGCGCCACCCTGGCGCTGGCCCGCGGCAACCTGGTGCTGGCCGACCACGGCACCTGGACCGAGTTGGCGGCCGACCTGTCGCGGCTGGAAGCCCCGGCGCTGGGCTTCGCCGCCCCGCCGCCACCGCCCGGCGCCGCCGCCAGCACCCTGCTGCGCGCCGACCCGCGCACCGCCCGGCCGCAACTGCGCATCACCAGCACCAGCGCCACGCCCCCACGGCGCCCGCAGCACTGGCGCCTGGTGCCGGACCTGCTGGGCAGCGGCCCCACCGACCCGGACGTGGTCGCCGAGCCAGAGGCCGATGGCAGCCTGCGCCTGCGCTTCGGTCGCGTCGTCCCCGCGCCTGGCAGCAGCTTCCGCATCGCCGCCCGGCGCGGCATTGGCCCCGCCGGCAACCTGGGCGCGGACCGCCTGACCCTCGCCTTCCGCCAGGGCCAGCCCGCCACCGGCCTGCACCCGCGCAACCCGTTGCCGGCCGCCGGCGGCGTGGCGCCGGAAGCCCTGGAAAGCGTTCGCCTGCGCGCCCCCCGCGCCCTGCACAACGTGATGCTGCGGGCGGTGACGGAGGCCGACTACGCCGCCATCGCCGGCCAGCACCCCGGTGTGCAGCGCGCCGCCGCCCGCATGGCCTGGACCGGCAGTCGCCA